>CAVFYB010000022.1:9922-14551 GCA_963626845.1 Bacteroidaceae bacterium
TTGCCCAGAGAACGCCAAGGCCGGCACCGATCCTGTAGGTTCGGTGCCGGCCTTGCTCAGGTGCCTATGCGCGGTTGGCGTTTATGCCAACCAGGCTTTGAAGGAGCCGAAGCCGGTTATCTCCTCTACGCCGCCTTCTTCGAGTGCGCAGGGCTCAACGAGGAAGCCTTTCACTTTGCGGCCGTCCTCCAGCTCAACAGTGCCGAAACCGAGCGGGGCCGGGGTTGCGGCAACTAGCTTGCCGAACGCCTCTGCGGTGAGCAGGTACGTCTCCACCTCAATGGAGCCGCCCTTCGCCGGCGCCTTTACCAGCCCTGGTTTCACCGGGGCGGTGGGCAGGGCGAACAGCTGGTAGCTCGGTGCCGTGTGGGTTGCCTGGAGGAATACGGCGCCCAGTTCTTCTAGCTGCCCATGGAGCGCAAGCCCGCGCATATGTTGGCCGCATACCGCCACTTCCACCGGCTCTTGCGCCAGGAACGCCTGGGCGAACCCGTCGGTGAGGCACTGGCGTTTGGCCGTTGTGAAGGCGGTGATGCCGAAGGGCACGGCTTCAGCCGCCCACCCGGCGGGCACCGCGATTGCGCCGAGGTCGCTCAGGTTGCAATGGTTGGTGTAGAGCCCCATCTGCGAATTGGTGGCGATGGGGTCGGCATCGACCTGTTCGCGCGTGAAGGTGCCGCCGGCGGTGGGCATGATCATCACGGCGTCGTCGAACAGCTGGGCGCATTTGGCGCGCATGGCGGTTACCTGGTGCAGGGTTTGGAACATATCCGCCGCGGTAAGGTCGGGGCGGTTGCCGCTTTCCAGGATCTGCTTGGTAACGGGGAACACCGCTTCACCGTGCCGCTGAACAAAGCTGCCCAGGTCGCTCCAGCGCTCGGCCACCCAGGGGCCGTCGTAGAGGATGGATGCGATGCGGGAGAACTCCGCCGTGTCAATGGGCTTGACCTGGGCTCCCTTCGCTTGTGCCACGCAGGAAATGCGGGCAAGGGCCTTGTGCCAGGCTGCGCGGTACTCGCCTTCGTAGGGGCCGTAGAATTGGGGCTCTTCTGCTGGCACGTATACGGTTCGAGGGAAGCGCGGCGCCTCTGTGCTGTAGACCTTGCTCCAGGCGCATTCGGCATCCGGCTGGCTTGCCACAGCGTCCACGGCAAGCGCATCGGCCAAGGTGTTGGCGAACACGGTAACGCAGTCCAGGCTGGCGCAGGCGGGTACCACGCCCTTGGTGCTCCACTTGCCTAACGCGGGCTTGAAGCCTACCAGGTTGTTCAACGCTGCCGGCACACGGCCCGACCCGGCGGTGTCGGTGCCTAGTGCGAATGCGGCCATGCCAAGTGCCACGCTAACAGCAGAACCGGAAGAGGAGCCGCCGCTGATAAGCTCAGGCTTCAGCGCATTGCAGCATTCGCCGTACGGGCTGCGGGTCCCTACCAGGCCGGTGGCGAACTGGTCCAGGTTGGTTTTCCCCACCGGGAAGGCGCCGGCCTCCACCAACAGGCGCACCACGGTGGCGCTTTCGGCGGGCGTGTAGGCGTATTCGGGGCAGGCGGCGGTTGTGGGCACGCCGGCAAGGTCGATGTTGTCCTTGACCGCGAAGGGGATGCCCCACAGCGGTGCAGCGGCGCGCTCTTCATCGCTCATGCCCTCCAGGCGTGCCAGGTAGGGCTCCACCAGGTCCATCGACGGCGGGGTGACCCATATGTTGCTTGCCGCATGCTGCGCGGCACGGGCCACGATGGCCTCTGCGACGGCGCGCGGGGTGGTTTTGCCGGCCGTGTAGGCTGCGGCAAGCGCTTCTATCGTTAGGGTTTCGGTGCTCATGGCGCCTTACTCACCTTCCTGTTCTTGGCTGCCGTCGGTGCGCACGAACGCAACGGCTTGGCCGGGCGTTACCAGATCGCTGGGGTTCACCAGCAGCTTTTCCAGCGTTCCTGCACAGGGGGATGCGATGGGGAACTCCATCTTCATGCTCTCGAGCGTGATCAGGGTCTGCCCCTTCTCTACCTGGCTTTCAATCTCGGCATTCGTCTTCCATACTGCGCCGGCCATGGTACTGAGCACGGTCTCGCAACCTTCAGGCGCCTCTTCCTCGGTGAAGGCAGCGGTGGGCTCGTCGGGAACGAACACGTCGAGCCCCTGCTCAACCCAGCGCTGGTGCTCAGCTTCGAACGAGGCCTCCTGATGCTGCTTGAAGGCGGCGATGCCCTCGGCGTTTTCTTTCAGGAAGTGCTGGTACTCGCCCAGGCTGAAGGTGGTTTCCTCGATTTCGGGGCAGAAGGTGCCGCGAAGGCACTGCTCGCGAAGCTCCAGGATCTCGTCGGCGCTCACGGGATAGAACTGCAACTGGTCGAAGAAGTCCAGCAGCCAGGGCTTGCCCTCCTTGAACACCGGGGTGGTGCGCAGGGGGTTCCACATCTGCGTGGTGCGCCCCGTGAACTGGTAGCCGCCGGGGCCTTCCATGCCGTACACGCACAGGTAGGCGCCGCCGATGCCCACGGCGTTCTCGGGCGTCCAGGGGCGGGCGGGGTTGTACTTGGTGGTTACCATGCGGTGGCGCGGGTCTACCGGGGTTGCCACGGGGGCGCCCAGGTAGACGTCGCCCAGGCCCAGTACCAGGTAGCTGGCATCGAAGAAGATGTCGTAGACGTCCTGGATGCTGTCAAGCCCGTTGATGCGGCGGATGAACTCCAGGTTGGAGGGGCACCAGGGCGCGTCGGGGCGGGTGGTTTCCATGTAGCGGCGCGCTGCAAGCTGGGTTTGGGGGTCATCCCAGGAAAGGGGCAGGTGAACGATGCGGCTGGGAACGGTGATGTCTTCTAGCGGCGGAAGCGCGGCGTCGGTTGCGAGCACCTGTTGCAGCACTTCCTGCTGCGTAACCGCCAGCGGGTCGTAGTGCACCTGCAGGCTGCGGATGCCCGGGGTCAGGTCGACGATGTAGGGAAGCTTCTGCTCCCCGAGCTTCATCATCAGCACGTGTACCTTGAAGCGCAGGGCAATGTCGAGCTTCATGGGGCCGTACTCGATAAGCAGCGCATCCAAACCCGACTGGCGAACGCAGATGGCGTCGTCGCCGACGCCGGCTTGGTGAAGGATGCAGTCGTTGGGCGTGAAGGCGCTGGGGGCGGCAGGCAGCAGGCTCCAAAGCATTGCAGCTTCGGCTTCGTTGCCGGAAGCAACCGCGGTAACGCCCTGCTCGTGGGCATGGTTCATAGCCTCGGCCTCGGGCTGGCTCACCACCTGGAAGCGCACGGTGTCGCCGGGCTTCAGCTGGCCCAGCTTCCAGCGCTCGCTTACCGCAACTACTACCGGGCATACGAAACCGCCCAGGCTGGGGCCGTCGGGGCCCAGCAGGATGGGCTGGTCTCCGGTAAGGTCCAGCGCGCAGATGGAGTACGGGTTGTCGTGGATGTTGGAGGGATGCAGGCCGGCCTCGCCGCCGTCTTCGCGCGTCCATTGCGGGGTGGGTCCGTTCAGGCGCACGCCGGTTCGGGCGGAATCGTAGTTCACGGTGTAGCTGGCGGTGGTCAGCGTTTCCAGGAACTCGGGCGCCAGGAACTCGCCGTCGCTCAGGGGGCCAACCAGCACGCCGATGGTCCATTCGTTGGTCCAGGCAGGCTGCGCGGTTTCGGGAAGCTGGGCTGCGGCGGGCTGCTCGGTTGCGCCGTTCTGGAAGATGCGCACCAGATCGCCGGTGCGCAGCGCCCTTCCGCCGTGGCCGCCCATCTTGCCGTCTACGAAGGTGGAACGGGAGCCAAGCACCGGGGCCACGTCCAAGCCGCCTGCGATGCACAGGTAGGCGCGCATGCCCGTGGTGCACGTGCCCAGTTCCAGCACGTCGCCGGCATTTGCCTGCACGGCAGCGAACTGCGGGCAGGGCTGCCCGTTCAGCTTCGCGTCCATGTCGGCGCCGGTAAGGGCGAAGGCGCTGTTCGTGCGGAACTTGTACTTGCCACCGCGCAGGGTAAGCTCAAGGCCGGCTGCATCGACGGGGTTGCCCAGAAGCGCATTGCCCAGGCGGAAGCTCAGCGAATCCATGGGGCCGCACGGGGGCACGCCCACGGCCCAGTAGCCCACGATGCCCGGGTAGCTCTGCACGGTGGTCTGCACGCCGCCGTCGAGCACTTCCAGCGTGGGCTCGACAGGAGCAAAGCCGTTCAGCATGCGCGTGCTCAACTGGGCCTGCTGGTAGCCTTGCGTGCCCAACAGGCTTTCCAGGTACATGAGGTTGGTGGTAAGACCGTACACACGGGTTTCCGCCAGCACCTTCTGCATGGCGACAACGGCTTCCTCGCGCGTTTCGGCATGCACGATGATCTTCGCCAGCATGGGGTCGAACAGACTGGTTACCTCGATGCCTTTGGCAATCCAAGTCTCGATGCGGGCTCCTTCTCCGAACTGCACGGCATCGATCTTGCCTGTGGCGGGTAGGAAGTTGTTGCCGCAGTCTTCCGCGTACAGGCGCACTTCGATGGAATGGCCCTGTTGGGCGTGCGCCTGGGTGAAGTCGACCGGCTCGCCGGCGGCTTCGCGGATCATCCACTCAACCAGGTCCACCCCGCAGCATTCCTCGGTGATGCCGTGCTCAACTTGCAGGCGGGTGTTCACCTCCAGGAAGTAGAACTCGTCGCG
>CAVFYB010000022.1:14837-19066 GCA_963626845.1 Bacteroidaceae bacterium
CGGGCGCTCTCGAACGCCTCTTCGAGCTCGCTCTCGTTTCGGCAGATGCGGATGCCGATGCCGCCACCGCCTGCGGTGCTCTTCAGCATCAGCGGGAAGCCAACGGCCTCTGCCGCCGCGCGTGCTTCCTCCAGGGTTTCCAGAAGGCCGCTGCCGGGGGCAAGCGGCACGCCGGCCTTCGTGGCCAGGTCGCGCGCAACGTGCTTCAGGCCGAAGCGCTCGATCTGCTCGGGCGAAGGGCCGATGAAGGCAATGCCCTCTTGAGCGCAACGGCGGGCGAAATCGGCGTTCTCGCTGAGGAAGCCATAGCCGGGAAAGATGGCCTGGGCGCCGGTTTCCTTGGCGGCGGCCAGCACCTTGTCCTGGTCAAGATAGGTGAGCGCTGCCGGGCCTTCGCCCAGGAACACCGCCTCATCGGCGCCGGAAACATGCAGGCTGTCCTTGTCGGCCGCAGAGTACAGAGCCACGCTCTTCAAGCCCATCTTCGCGATGGTGCGCTCTGCGCGCACGGCGATGGCGCCGCGGTTGGCTATGAGGATCTTGGTGAACATGGCTGCTACTCCGCATCCCAGATGATCATGCGGACCGGGGTGGGGTTGTACGCGTTGCAGGGGTTGTTCAGCTGCGGGCAGTTGCTTACCAGCACCTCCACGTTGGCCAGCGCCTTCATCTCCACGTACTTGCCCGGTGCGCTCACGCCGTCGTCGAACTTGTAGTAGCCGTCTTCGGTGATGGGCACGTTCATGAAGAAGTTGATATTGGGTGCCAGGTCGCGCTTCAGGAAGCGGTCCTCATCGTCCTGCGACATCTCCAGCATGAAGCTGTCGCGGCAGTTGTGCATGTACTCCTTTTCACGGGCGTAGCGCACGGTGTTGCTCTGGCTGGAGCAGCAGCCGCCCAGGGTGTCGTGGCGCCCGGTAAGGTCGGCGGTGATCTCCAGCAGGGGCTTGTAGCTTTCACTGCGCAGGATGGTGCCGGTGGTGAGGTAGATGTTCTGCTGGCCCACGATGGTGGCAACTGCAGAGTAGTGGTCGGCCGGGTCTTCCAGGTTGAAGAAGGTGGTGTCCACGGCTTGGTTGCCGCAGACGTCCAGGATGCGCAGGGTCTGCCCCGGCTTCAGCTCGTGCGACCAGGCACGGCCCGCTTCCACGGTCTCGTCGTAAATCGCGTTCGCGGGGTCCAGCTCGCTGGCCTTTTCGATGAATCCAAACATGGTGTCTCCTTGGTTAGTGCTCTCTTACTTGCCCAGTAGGTTGTGGTAGTCCCAGGTGTTCTGGAACGCGCGGAAGTTCTCGGTGCGGAACTGCACGCATTCGTCGTTCAGGTCTACCGGCGGGGCGTCGTAGACGGTTACCTCTACGGGGACGGAGGGGTAGGTGGGGGAAGGATCGAGCGGGTTGGGGGTGTTGGAGAGGATGACCACGCTGTCCATCTCGGTGCGCAGGGTCACGGTGCTGCCTTCCTGGCACCAGTCCTCGGCGAAGTGCAGGCCGCCGTCCTCGGTGACGTACACCTTGGTGAAGAGGTTCACGCAGGGCACCAGGTCGCGCATGCTCAGGCCGTTGCGCACCAGCTCCATGGCCACGTTGTCCATGCCGTTGCGGTTCCACTCGTTGTGCTGTTCCTGGTAGGTGCTTGCGCCGTACTTCTCCTCGGTCATCTCGCGAGTGGTAAGGCCGGTGATGCTGTCGTGCCAGCCAAGGCTGTCCTCGACGATGCTTGCCAGCACGCGGCCGTTGTCGCTCATCAGCACGTTGCCGCGCGTGAGGTGCTGGGTGTACTGGGCCTTCAGGGTGTCGGGCATGTTGTAGCGCTCGGTCTTGTCGTAGAGGTTGTACATCAGGAGGGCAACGTTGGCGCCTTTGCCCAGGGCCTTGAAGTGCACGTATTTGCCGGTGCCGATTGCGCCGGACCATTTCTCGCCGGGCTTCAGGACTTTCTTCCAGATACACTGCATGGTTTTCTCCTTACTGTCAGTTGCTTGCTTGGTTGGGATGCCGGTGCCGAACCGTCGGCGCCGGCTGGGTGGAGGTTAGGTGGGTGTCTAGGCGTTCTTCGCCCATACGATGGGGGCGTGCAGGTCGGCTTCGGCCTTGGCGATCTGCTCTTCCACCGGGAAGCCCGCCTCCTTGGCCTCCTTGTAGAAGCTCAGGGTGTCTTCGCGCTGCTCGGTGACGGCGCGGATGTAGAGGATCTCGCTTTCCACGGTGCGCTCTTCGTGCAGTTCGGCAAGCTCTGCCTTCTCGGCTTCCTCGTCTGCTGCGGTGCGCGGGCAGAAGGCTGCCACGGCGAAGTAGGTGATGAGCGAGGCGCCGAAGCAGATGAAGGTGTTCCAGCCGTCGATGTCGGCGGTGAGCCAGGGGTTATCGATGTAGAGCAGTGTGTTCTCGGCACCGTAGATGGTGGGGGTCAGCACGAAGAACGCGATGCGGAGCACCAGGCCGACGGAGCAGGATGCGAACACCGCTGCCTTGCTGCTGCGCTTCCAGAACAGGCCGCCGAACAGCGCGGGGATAAGGCAGCACAGCATAAGGTCGAAGGCCAGGGTGAGCAGGATACCGGTTGCGGAAAGGCGGGCGGCGATGAGGATGCCTGCCAACGCCAGAGGGATCATGCACAGGCGAACCCACAGCAGCTGGGGGTCCTTGCGGTTCACGTTCACGTTGCGGCGGAAGCCCCCGATGTTGCGGACGATCATCTCGGAAACGCTGAGGATGGCGCCCGATGCGGTGGAAAACGAGGCGGCTACCAGGCCCGAAAGGACGATGACGGCGATGAAGGAGGGCGCGTAGTTGTCCAGGAACTCGTAGAGCACCGAGGTTTCCTCGCCGGTGATGCCGAGTGTGTTGGCGCAGGTGCCGGCAATCAGGCCGTATACAACGCCGACGATCATCACCAGAACCGCGCTGATGTAGCAGGCCTTCTGCGCTGTCTTGGGGCTGCGGGCGCTGTAGATGCGCTGCTGGAAGTCCAGGGCCACGATGTCGCCTATGCCCAGGGAGATGATGGTTGCCCAGTTGATTGCCGCGCCCTGCGATGCATCGGTGAGCTGGCCCATATCGAAGATGCCGAGGCCCTCAGGTGCGGAAAAGCCCCAGTTGGTGAACACGAACACGCCGATGACCACGGTGGCTACCAGGGTGATGACCATCTGGATGGCCGCGGTGTAGGCGTCGGAGAGCAGGCCGCCGCACAGGGTGTACAGCAGCACCAGGCCGGCCATGATGAACAGGCCTGCGAGGTAGGGGATGCCCAGGAAGTACTCGAACAGGAGGCCGATGGCTACCAGGTTGCCTGCCAGCAGGATGACGTAGGCCAAGATCATCACGCAGGCGGCAAGGATCTCGAACTTGTGGCCGTACTTGATGCGGAAGAAGTCGCCCAGCGAGAACAAGCCCATCTCGTTCATGGGCTTTGCCACGAAGATGCCCGAGAGCAGAAGGGCAATGCCCAGGCCGATGGCCAGAAGGGCGCCGGCCCAGAAGCCCGAGGCAACGCCCAGGTCCATGTTGCCTACGGTGGCGTTCGAGTCTACCGCGGCGACCATAAGCGCAGGCGCCACCAGGTAGATGGGCATGTTACGGCCCGCTACCAGGAAGTTCTGCGAGTCGCCTTCCACTTTGCGGCCGACAAGCATGCCGACCACGATCACGAGGAGCACGGTGGCCCCCACGCCTATTATCAGAAGTGAATTCATCGGTCCTCCAATACGGTTTCGATAATGTATCGAATTCTAGGGAGGCCATGTTAACCATACGTTACAGCGCAGTTGCCCGCTCATTAACATTTCGATAGAGTATCGAATAATCTGCAATCCTATAACTGCAGATAGGAGTAGGGATGCCACAGAAACATGCAGCTCAGAAAGGTGCGCCTGGTAGGCCGCGCCGTAACGGTTCGAAGAGCAAGAACCAGCGTGCAGAGATATTGGAAGCCGCCGTGCGGCTGTTCAAGGAGAACGGGTTTGCCGAAACCAGCATGAGCGCCATTGCGCGCGAGTCGGGGTTGGGCCAAAGCTCTTTGTACTATTGGTTCAAAAGCAAGGAAGACATCCTGAAGGACCTTCTGGCTACGAACCGCAATCCGCTCGATGCTGCCAAGGAGGCCGAGGCGGCAGGCGAAGGGGTTGTGGGGCAGCTGCGCGCATTGCTGTACCACGACACGCTGGCACTGTGCCAGCTGCCGTTCGATTACCGCTTGCTGGAAACGGTTGCCCGCAAGGGCGGCGA
>CAVFYB010000022.1:19380-21315 GCA_963626845.1 Bacteroidaceae bacterium
ACGTTGGCGAAGGTCGCTATCACGTAGCATCGGTCGGCTTCCACTTTGTCGAGGTTGCACAGGTTCTCTACCACCTCAACGCCGCCGCCGAGGAGGATCTTGTGGCAGATCGGCTCGGACGTGTCGGGCGATATGGCCTCGCAGCCCACGAACCGCGCCCCCTTCTGCACCAGGTACTCTGCGGTTTCGGCCGCCAGGTGGGGGTAGCTGCTTATATAGGCCTGTCGGTCGCTTTCCCAAAGCTTGTCCTGGTTGGTGTCGAACATCACGGCTTCGCCTTGCTGGATATCGCCGTGCGCGGCCTCCCAGTCCTTCACGTCCTGCGCAGTAATCTCGTAATCACCGCTCACGTCCAAGCGGATGATGCACGCCGGGCCGATGAGCACGGTTGGGTCCACCGATTCGATGGTGCCCTGTTGCTCCAGAACGTGGAAGGGCGCGTCCATATGGGTTCCCGTGTGCGGGCAATAGCTTATGGTTTCCAGGTTGTAGTCGGAACTGCCGCTCGATATTTGCGCAAAGTACTCTATCTCAGGGAGCTTCAGCGAAGGGTCGGCAGGCATCTCGCTTTCTACCAGGTGCGATATGTCGACGCATTTGTAATTGGACAGGTTTATGTCCGAGAATCGCGATTCGTTGCTTGCGGCGGATTGGTTGGATCCGGTGCCCGAGCATCCAGCAAGCACAGCAGCCGAGAGGCAGCCCAAAATAACGGCGGTAAGTTTCTTCATGTTGTCCCCGTTTCCCCATAAGCGCCCTCGCCTGAGGGCTTCCCCTATTCTAGCTGCTTGCTGGGGGTTGGGCTTCGCCTTCTTGGGGGCTGTGCGAATCAACCCTGACGCCTTCGGCCTTGCGTGCCGCCACCGCCGAGTTCTCGGTGCGGGGACTTGCTGAAGCAGGGTGGGCCTTATCCTTCCAGGGATTCGTTCTTGGTTTGAGGACTGTTTTCTGCGTCGTCGGCGGTGCGGGCCAGGATATTGGCATAGATCGCGCCCGAGATGTTGTGCCATACGCTGAATACGGCACCTGGCACAGCTGCTAGGGGGTAGTTGGTGAAATGCACCGTTGCAAGCGAGGTTGCCAAACCGGAATTCTGCATGCCAACTTCGATGGAGATAGTGCGGATCTGCGCGCGCGAAAGGCCAAGTGCTCGCGCTGCCCCATAGCCGAGTGCGTAACCGCCGATATTGTGCAGCATTACCACGGCGATGACGAGCCAGCCGACGGTCATGAGCTTTGCAGCGTTGGCGGAAACCACAGCCATGATGATGAGCGAGATGGCAATTACGGAAACAAGGGGCAGCACCTTGCCGCAGCTTTCGGCAAACTTCGAGAAAACGGCGTTGACGATGAAGCCGAAAACGATAGGGGCGAGCACCACTTGCACAATGGAGATAAGCATGCTGACGTAGGAAACATCCACTGTTTCGCCCGCAAGCAGGAGCGCCAGAGCGGGCGTTACGAAGGGGGCCATGATGGTGGTGCAGGCGGTCATGCCAACGGAAAGGGCCACGTCGCCTTTTGCAAGGTAGGTCATCACATTCGAGGACGTGCCTCCGGGACAGCACCCAACGAGTATCACACCTACGGCTAATTCGGCGGGAAGCTGGAATGCTAGGCACAGGACCCATGCCAGAAGGGGCATGATAATGAACTGAGCAAAGATGCCGACGATCACTGCCTTCGGTTTGGTGAACACCACTTTGAAGTCGTTTGCCGTAAGCGTCATGCCCATGCCGAACATCACAATACCAAGAAGCGGGTTTACCCAGCTGGTGGGGAGTGCTGCGTGCACGGCATCGGGAACCATAAGGGCAACAATGGCAACGAGC
Source organism: Bacteroidaceae bacterium (assembly GCA_963626845.1). Classification (GTDB taxonomy): domain Bacteria; phylum Actinomycetota; class Coriobacteriia; order Coriobacteriales; family Eggerthellaceae; genus Anaerotardibacter. The sequence continues at coordinate 21,213 of CAVFYB010000022.1, forward strand.
AAAGCTACGATGGCCATCCATTTCCCTGCGAAAGCGCTGATCTTCTCAAGAATTTTCATGGGTTCGATTATAGGCCCATGATTGCGGCTGCTTACGAACGAAT
>CAVFYB010000023.1:0-3630 GCA_963626845.1 Bacteroidaceae bacterium
CGTGGGGCTCCATCCTGGCCAGCGTCCTGCCCATAATCATCATCGCGGCCCTGCTTCTGTTCTTCTTCAGCCAGATGAACAAGGCCAACAACTCTCAGATGTCGTTTGGCAAGGCGAAGGTGAAGAAGAACGTCGAGGAACACCCCGATGTTCACTTCTCTGATGTTGCCGGCGTCGACGAGGCAGTAGAGGAAATGCAGGAGATCAAGGACTTCCTGCAGAATCCCGCCAAGTACCAGTCCCTCGGAGCGAAGATCCCGCGCGGCTGCCTGTTGGTGGGCCCTCCGGGTACCGGTAAAACCCTGCTCGCCCGCGCTGTTGCCGGCGAGGCGGGTGTGCCGTTCTTCAGCATCTCCGGTTCCGACTTCGTGGAGATGTTCGTGGGTGTCGGCGCCTCCCGTGTGCGCGACCTGTTCAAGCAGGCGAAAGAAGCCTGTCCCTCCATCATCTTCATCGACGAGATCGACGCCGTTGGCCGTCAGCGTGGTGCCGGCTTGGGCGGTGGCCACGACGAGCGTGAGCAGACCTTGAACCAGCTGCTGGTCGAGATGGACGGTTTCGAGGCGAATGATTCCGTGGTACTTATCGCGGCAACCAACCGCTCCGACGTTCTGGACCCGGCATTGCTGCGTCCCGGCCGCTTCGACCGCCAGATCGTGGTAGATGCCCCTGACGTCAAGGGCCGTGAGAAGATCTTGAAGGTCCATGCCGAGAACAAGCCCCTGGCGGACGACGTGGATCTTTCCAGCATCGCCAAGCTCACTCCGGGCTTCACCGGTGCCGATTTGGCAAACCTGTTGAACGAGTCGGCCATCCTCACAGCGCGTCGCAACAAGCACATCATCTCGAACGCCGAGGTGCAGGACTCCATGGAGCGCGTCATCGCCGGTCCCGAGCGAAAGGGCCGCGTGCTCGACGAGCGCACCCGCACCACCATCGCCTACCACGAAAGCGGCCATGCTCTGGTCGGCCATCTGCTCGAGGGAGCCGATCCAGTGCATAAGATCTCTATCATCAGCCGTGGCCGCGCGCTGGGCTACACCCTTTCCATCCCCGACGAGGACAAGGTGCTGAACAGCCGCAACCAGATGCGCGACGAGTTGGCCGTGTTCATGGGCGGCCGCGTTGCCGAAGAGCTGTTCTGCGAGGACATCACTACCGGCGCCTCGAACGACCTGGAACGCGCCACCAAGATGGCCCGCGCTATGGTCACCAACTACGGCATGAGCTCCGATCTGGGTGTGCAGGTGTTCGGTCAGCCCAACCACGAGGTGTTCCTGGGCCGCGACTACGGCAACACGCAGGATTACTCCGACACCACGGCTCGCCGCATCGACGACGAGGTTGCGCGCATCATGAAGGAAGCGCACGACCGTGCAGCCGAGATCCTTTCCGCCCATCGCGACCAGATGGACCTCATGGCCTCTGTCCTGCTTGAGCGCGAAACCATCGACGGCGATGCCTGCCAGGCCCTGCTGAACAACAAGTGGGCAGAGTACTTGCAGGACGAAGAGGCCAAGAAGGCCGCCGATGCATCCCTGGGCGCTGCTCAGGATGCCCCTGCTGCCGAGGCCCCGGCCGTTGCAGCTGCTGAGGCACAGGAAGGCGCCGTGGAAGGCGAGCCTGCAGCCCCGGCTTCCGCCCCGGCCCCTGCCGCGCCTTCTTCCGCCGATTCGGAAGATGCTGCCAGCAATGGCTCCGACAAGTAGAAACACGTAAAGTATCAACCTGCACCAACGCCCCGGGCTCAAAGCCCGGGGTTTCGTTTATAGGAGGAACAATGATTTGGCGCTGCGGTAAGTACCCCTTCGATTCGCGGACCCCCGTTATCATGGGCATCCTGAATGTCACTCCCGACTCGTTTTCCGACGGCGGTTCCTATGCCGACGAGGATGCGGCGGTCGAGGCTGCGAAGAAGATGGTGGAAGAGGGCGCCCTAATCATCGACGTTGGCGGCGAGAGCACGCGCCCGGGCGCAAGCCCCGTTTCCATTGAAGAGGAGAAACGCCGCGTGCTGGGCGTTATCAAGCGCTTGGCAGCCGACGGTATCTGCGTGAGCATCGACACCCGCCATGCCGAGGTTGCCCAGGCGGCCGTGCAGGCGGGCGCCAGCATATTGAACGATGTGACGGGTTTCCGTGACCCTGCCATGGTGGAGGTTGCCAAGGGCTGCGACGCCGGTCTGGTGGTAATGCACATGCAAGGCGACGACCCACGCACCATGCAGGACGAACCCGTCTATGAAGACGTGGTATCCGAGGTAGTCGGCTACCTGGGCAAGCGAGCCGCTGAGCTCGAGGAAGCCGGCATCGCCCACGACCGTATCTGTCTCGACCCTGGCCCCGGCTTCGGCAAAACGGCAGATCAGACCGTCACGCTCATGCGCAACTTCCACGAGCTGGTGCACTTGGGCTATCCCACCATGGTGGCGGTTTCCCGTAAGAGCTACATCGGCAAGGCTTACAAGATCGACAACCCGAAGGAACGCGACAGCGCCTCTGCCGCCGAGGCTCTGATGGCTTGCGAGTTGGGTGCTTCCGTGATCCGCACTCATAACGTTGCGCTTACCGCGGAATCGCTGAAGGAAAATCTGCGTCCGTACGCCTTCGTCGCCATGGGCTGCAACCTTCCCTTGGTTGCCGACCCTGGTGAAGAGCTGGAGGGCAAGAAGGCCATGTTGAACCAGGCCATCGCCGATATGTGCATGCTGCCCGACACGCAGATCGCCGACATCTCCAGCTTCTACGAAAGCGAACCCGCCTACCTGGAGGATCAGGATACGTTTGTGAATGCCGTGTGCATCCTGCGCACTGGCTTGCCGCCGCAAGAGCTGCTTCGCTGCCTGAACATAATCGAGAACCGCCTGGGCCGCGTGCGCGAGAAGAAGAATGGCCCGCGTACCTGTGACTTGGACATCCTTGACTACCAGGGCTATGTTTCCGACCTCGAGGTGCTCACGCTTCCGCATCCGCGCCTCACCGAGCGCGATTTCGTGGTGAAGCCCTTGCTCGAGATCGCCCCGAACCACGAGCTGGCCGACGGCACGGTGGTAAGCCTGGAAACGGTGACGGTGGGGAAGGCCTGGAAGTGCTAGAGCCGCAGCCCGCGCAGCTTTTGCCGCTGGAGGTGCAGGCGAGCCCGTTTTGGGACGTCCATGCCTTCGGCTGCGTGCAGAGCACCAACGAAGTGGTGAAATCCGCCATGCGCGAAGGCGCGCCCGAGGGCTTTTGCGCCACGGCCCTTCAGCAGAGCGGCGGGTACGGACGCCAGGGCCGAACCTGGGTCAGCCCGCAAGGGGGGCTGTACACCTCGTTCGCGCTGCGCCCCAACCTTCCCGTGGCGGAGCTGCCAACGCTCAGCCTGGTGGTTTCGCTTGCCTGCGCCGATGCGCTGGAAAAGGCCCAGCCAGGGCTGCATCCGCTTATCAAGTGGCCAAACGACGTGCTGTGCGAGCTGGGCAAGCTCGTGGGCATCTCCCTGGAAGCCTTGGCCGGGGGCGTGTGCGTCGGGGTGGGAATGAACCTTTTCCGCCCCCAGGAGCAGCAGTCCGTTTCCGGCAAGTACCGCCAGGCGTATGTGTTCGAGGGCACGGCTATTCCAGGGCTTTCCGCGGAACAGCGCTCGAAGGCA
>CAVFYB010000023.1:3891-6238 GCA_963626845.1 Bacteroidaceae bacterium
TAGCTCCTGGTGCGTACGGGCGGCAGTGGTCGGAAGAAGCTCCACGTCCATCAAGCCTGCAAGCACGCGGGGCAGCAAACAGTCGCCCCCGTGCCCATCAATCTCGCAAACGGCTGGCGACACGAGGGCTGCTTTCGTTCATTGGCCTCGCAGATTTGCATGGGTGGGCTGGCGGGATCGTGGTCCGCTTGGCTTCTAGAAGATCAGCGATTTCAAACCGATCAGGATCAGCACCACGCCACCGACGATGGTGGCCTTGCTGCCCAACGCATGGCCGAAGCGCTTGCCGATGAGCAGCGCAACCGTGCAGGTGAGCGCCGTGGTGATGCCGATGAGCGAAACGGCCAGCAGCATGTTCACCTCCAACGCGGCGAAGCTGACGCCGACGGCCAGGGCATCGATGGAGGTTGCCACGGCCTGGAACAGCAGCACGGGAAGCGTAAGCGTGTTCTTCGAGGGCGCCTCTTCCTCGTCTTCGTCCTCATGGAAGGCGTCCCAAACCATCTTGCCGCCGATGAAGCCCAGGATGACGAACGTGACGATGCCGGCGTACTGCGTGATGATCTCGCTTACCAGCTGGCCCAACAGGTAGCCGACAAGCGGCATAAGGAACTGGAACACGCCGAAGGCGATGGGCATGGACGCCTGGCGGATGCGGCTCAGTTTCGGGTAGGCGAAGGCGTTCGAGATGGTAACGGCGAATGCGTCCATCGAAAGCGCCAAGCCCAGCATGATTATCTCGGGGATTCCCACGGAGGTCCTTTCTTCTACACGGTTTTCCATTGTCCCCCTTTTACGCACATGGCGCACGCTTATGGGTCATATTGGCTTTTAATTCAACAGAACATGCATTTTGTGTAGAGTGCGGCGCGCGCCCAGGTGCGGAATGGCACACTGGAATGCACTGATTTTTTGCGGCAGTGGACCGTCGGGAACGAGCAGAGCAGCGAAAGGGAAGCGCATCATGAGCGAAGAGCTTCAGGAGCAGGAGGGAACGGAAAAGAAGGCCCGGTTCGAGAAGGGCTCGCTTCGGGAGGCCAAGGACGCTGCCCGTCCTGCGCCCCAACGCGATTCGCGCACTGCCCGCATGGGCACCGATTCCATCCCGAAGCTCATTGCCGAGTTCGCGGTTCCCGCCATCGTGGGCATGCTCGTGAACGGCGCCTACAACGTCATTGACTCCATCTTCCTCGGGCAGGCTATGGGCGAGATCGGCCTTTCGGTTGCCACGGCGGCCATGCCCCTCATGACCATCTTCATGGCGGTTGGCATGCTCATCGGCAACGGCGGCAACGCGCTGGCGGCCCTGCGCTTGGGCGAGGGTAACCGCGAAGCGGCCGAGAAGAGCCTGGGCAACACGGTGTGCCTGGGCATCATCATCGCCGCCATCGTGGCCATCGTTGCCAGCATCCCGCCTTGCATGGAGGCGCTGCTCTCCCTTTCCAGCGTCACGCCGGAAATCCACGACTACACCTACAGCTTCGTGCGCATCATCAGCCTGGGCGTTATCTTCCAGATCATCGGCATGGGCGTGAACAACTTCATCCGTACTGCTGGTGCACCGAACCGCGCGCTGCTTACCATGGTCATCGGCACGGTGGCGTGCGTGGTGCTGAACTTCCTGTTCGTTATTGTGCTGGGCTGGGGCGTGGTCGGCAGCGCCTTGGCAACGGTGCTGGGCCAGGGCGTTTCCTGCCTTTCGGTTCTTTGGTACTTCACGCTTACCAAGGGCGTGGCATTCAAGCTGTATTGGAAGAACTTCAAGCTTGAGGCCGAGGTCGTGGGCTTCATCTTCAGCCTGGGTGCCGCCAGCTTCATCATGCAGATGGCCATGTCGGTTATCAATTTCCTGGTGAACTACCTGTTGGTTCTCTACGGCGGCCAAAGCCCGCTAGGACCGGAAAACGCCCTGGCGTCCATCGGCGTGGTGCAGCGTTGCGCCATGTTCTCGGTGCTGCCGCTTATCGGCACGGCGGTCGCCATCCAGCCGCTGCTCGGCTATAACTACGGTGCCGGCTTCATCCCGCGCGTGCGCAAGACGCTGCTGTGCGGCATCGCCGCCGCCACGGGCATCGCCACGGTGATGTGGGTCTTCGTCATGCTGCTTTCGGGTGACATCGTAAGCTTCTTCGGCATCCGCGACGATGCGCTGCGCGAGTTCACGGCCTTCGCGCTGAAGATCCAGTTGCTGGTGCTGCCGCTGGTGGGCATGCAGATCGTCACCTCGAACTACTTCCAGGCAACCGGCCAGCCCATGAAGAGCATCATCCTCTCGCTTACGCGCCAGGTGCTGTTCCTTATTCCGCTCTATATCGTGCTGCCCATCGTGCTGCCGGTTCTGGTTCCG
>CAVFYB010000023.1:6349-20993 GCA_963626845.1 Bacteroidaceae bacterium
GAGCGCGGCGAGATATCCGCCCGCTTCGGCAAATCCGCCAAGGCCTAAGCCTGGTAATGCTGAACTGGGGTTCTGTCGGGGCCGTGTTCGCAATGCGCTGGATGCCTTGCGTGGGCTGCGCCAGGCGCCGGCCACGCTTATATTAAGAAGCAACGAATTTTGAGCTTCCGTCCATTAACAGACGCCAACGCCGGCGCTATACTCCCCTCATTGCCGCACAGGGAATGCGGCAGCTGTACCGAATGGAAGGAAATCCCCATCATGTCGAAAGCAATGACGCAGCCTTCCGCTGCTCGTGCACGTAACGTCGCATTCTGCGGCCTGTCCATTGCCCTTATGGCGGTCGCCGCATGGGTTACGGTGCCCTTTGGCCCGGTGCCCTTCACGCTGCAAACCCTTGCTGTGATGTTCGTCCTGTTCGCCCTCCCACCGAAGCAGGCGCTCGCCGCCATCGGCGGCTACCTGGTGCTGGGTGCCATCGGCCTTCCGGTGTTCTCTTCCTTCAAGGGCGGCCTGGCTGCCCTTATGGGACCGACGGGCGGCTTCATCGTGGGCTTCTTCGTCGCCGGCGCCATCGCCCTGTGCGTTGACGCGTTGGTGAAGCGCACCCCGCTTTTCGCGTCCGAGAAGGAAACCTCGTTCTTCGGCACCCACATGGCTGTCGGTCGCTTGGCTCGCAACCTGGTCATGGGCGTCGTATTCCTGGCTGTGCTCTACGTGTTCGGTTGGGCTTGGCTTATGATCGCCGGCAACCTGAGCCCCGAGGCTGCTTTCGCTGCAGCAGTTGCCCCGTTCGTTCTCATCGACGTGCTGAAGATGATCGCCGCAGTTCTTGTTGCCCAGGCGGTAAGCGCGGTAGTGAAATAGCACCACGCATTCGGGAATCGCCCAGGAATGTTCCCGTTGCGAGTGCACAGAGTTGGTGAATCCGTTGAAGGCGGGTTGGATCTGCAATCAGATCCAACCCGCCTTTTCGTTGGTCCCGGTTTGCGCACGCTGGTGGATGCTCACGTTAAGGGCCGGGTTCCGCTGCGGTTGAAGGATCAAAGGGCGGGGGAGTTGGGGGCTGATTGCGCGTTGCCCGCATCGCCCCTGCACCCAGCCCAATCTAGCCGAAGAAGCTCGGGCCCTACATAGCCGGGAATGCCATCACGAACACCGCGCCGCCCTCGGGGGCGTTGAATGCGGTAACGCTTCCGTCGAAGCTCTCGGCTATCTCCTTCACGATGGCCAGCCCCAGCCCGGCACCGCCGCTGTAGCGAGCGCGGGAGAAATCGCTGCGGAAGAAGCGCTTGAACAGAAGCGATGGATCGTCCTTGATGCCGCAGCCGTCGTCCTTCACGGCGGCGAACGCCTTGCCGTTTACGCCGGAGAGCATCACGGTAACGTGCCCGCCTTCGTCTACGTGGCGGATTGCGTTGTCTACCAGGTTGATGAGCGCCTGTTTCAGACGGTCGGCGTTGCCCAGGATGTCGGGCGCGGCACCTTCTACGGCCAACGTGATGTTCTTATCCTGCGCCAGGGGTTCTAGCATGTCCACCACATCTTGGGCTACAGAGCCGATATCGATGCGCTTCAGCTCGGCTGCCGGGACGCCTTCCTTGGCGTGCTGCAGTGCAAGCAGGTTGTTGGTGAGCTTCTTCAGGCGCTCAGATTCGCTCAGGATGATCTCGCAGAAATGCTCGCGCGTGCTCTGCGGCATGTCCGGGTCCAACATCAGCTCGGCATTGCCGCTGATGGCGGTTAGCGGCGTGCGGAACTCGTGGGCAACGTCGCTGACGAAGGAATCTTGTTGGTCTTGGATCCGGGAAAGCTCGGCCAGCTTCGCCTCGTAGGCCTGGTTCAGCTCGGCGAAATCTTCCGCAAGGCGGTCGGCCTCGTACACGCTTCCGGTTGCCTCGAACGTGATGGATTTGTCGCCCTGGCGGTAGGCCTTCACCTTATGCACCAGCTCGGTGAGCGGCTGGGTCATGAAATGGGCGATGAGCAGGCTCAGGAAATAGCACAGGCAGCAGATGGGCACGATGTAGGCGACGATGAACGGCGGGCACCCGAAAACGAACACGGCTGCGGCGGCCGTAAGGATGGATGCGAACAGCGCCAGCAGCGTGGTAAGAAACGAAATATGGGTGAACAGCCTCATTGGATCCCCTCGATATGCGGTGCGGCCAAGCCCGCCTGGCTGCTACTTCTTGAAGCGGTAGCCGTATCCGCGGACCGTTTCGACCAGCTTCGGGTCGTATCCGGCCGTCTCAATCTTATCGCGGAGACGCTTGATGTGGGTGTCCACCGTCTTGGTTTCGGTGATGAATTCCCAGCCCCAGGCATCGCGCAGCAGGTCTTCGCGCGAAACCACCTTGCCGGCGTTGCGCATAAGGCAGCAAAGCAGCTCGAATTCGCGTGGGGTAAGGTCGATGGGCCCTTTGTCACCCTTGGCAACGTGCGTGTCCTCGTTCAGCGTGATGCCGCTTGCCGTCACTTCGTTGGAGGGAGCTGCGGCTTCGGCCCCTTGGCTGCGGCGCAGCAGGGCGCGGGTGCGGGCCAGAAGCTCGCGGACGCCGAAGGGCTTCGCCAGGTAGTCGTCTGCGCCAAGCTCAAGGCCTACGACCTTGTTCAGCTCGGTGTCGCGCGCGGAAAGGAACAGGATGGGCGTGCTCATCTTCGCGCGGATGCGGCGGCACAGCTCGTAGCCGTCGATGCCGGGCAGCATGATGTCTAGGATGAACAGGTCGAAGTGCTCGGATTCTATTTTCTGCAGCGCATCTTCGCCATTGCCGGCAACCTCGGTTTGGTAGCCCTCTTTCTGCATGGCGTAGCTGACGAATTCGGTGATGGAAGGCTCGTCGTCGACGATCAGGATGCGTGCGGGTTGGTTTTCCATATGCTCCACCTTCCAGACGTTAAGGGCATGTTGCGGTAAAGGTTTCCGTGTGCATCCGATGGTATGGTAGCATTCGCTCGAAGCGCATATATCTGAAGGGATTGTCAGAAACATGTTACTTGCGATTGACGTGGGGAATACCCAAACAGTGCTTGGCATCTACGACGGCGAGCACCTGGTTCATATGTGGCGTTTGGCCACCAATGTCGACCATACCTCAGACGAGCTGCGCATCAAGCTGCATGTGCTTTTGGGTGCGGAGGGTCTCGACGAAAAGGCCATCGACGGCGCCATCCTGGCCTCGGTCGTTCCCGCACTTACCCACAACTGGGAAAAGGTGTGCCTGCGCTCCTTCGGCGTGGAGGTGGTTGTGGTTTCCGCCGCCACCGTGGGGCACCTGGTGAACATGGACAAGGAAAAGTTCCGCGAACTGGGCGCCGACCGCGTTGCCGATGCGGCGGCGGCGAAGAGCATCTACGGTTCTCCGGTTATCGTGGTGGATTTCGGTACTGCCACCAACATCGAGATCATCGACAAGACGGGCACTTTCGTGGGCGGCATCATCGCCCCGGGCGTGGAATCGTCCATGCGCTCGTTGCTTTCCCGCGCGGCACTGCTGCGCTCGGTAGAGTTGGAAGACCCGGGCACGGCCATCGGCACCAACACGGCCGATGCGCTGAAGGTGGGCGTGGTCTACGGCGAGGCGGCTCGCGTCGACGGCTTGGTGGATCGCGTGTTCGAGCAGCTGGGCTACGAGGCCACCGTGGTGGCAACGGGCGGCCTGGCGCACCGTATAGCACCCGCATCGAAGCACATCACCGAAATCAACCTGGAACTCACTTTGCAGGGCCTGCGCATGATCTACGGTGAGATCACGAAGTAGAGCCGCGAGGAAGAGCCCTGAAGCAAGAAGAGGAAGCGAGCAATCGTATGTTGAGCGATATCGAGATTGCGCAGGCGGCAACGCCGCGCCCCATCGTGGAAGTGGCCCAGAAGGCCGGCATCAAAGAAGACTACCTTGAGTGCTATGGCAAGACGAAGGCCAAGGTAGACTACAACCTGCTGCGAAACGAGCAGCACACCCCCGGCAAGCTTGTGCTGGTAACGGCCATCAACCCCACCGCCGCGGGAGAGGGCAAGACCACCACTACCGTCGGCCTGGGCGACGCGCTTTCCCACTTGGGCAAGAACGCCGTCATCGCCCTGCGCGAGCCCTCCCTGGGCCCCGTGTTCGGCATCAAGGGCGGCGCTGCCGGCGGCGGGTACGCCCAGGTGGTCCCCATGGAGGAGATCAACCTGCACTTCACGGGCGACTTCCATGCCATCGGCGCGGCCAACAACCTGCTCGCCGCGCTGCTCGACGCCCATATCCACAACGGCAACGAGCTGGGCATCGACGTGCGCCGCATCACCTGGAAGCGCGTGGTTGACATGAACGACCGCCAGCTGCGCAACATCGTGTGCGGCCTGGGCGGCAAGGCAAACGGCGTGCCTCGCGAAGACGGCTTCGACATCACGGTTGCCTCCGAGGTCATGGCCATCTTCTGCCTGGCAACCTCCATCACCGACCTGAAGGAGCGCCTGGGCCGCATCGTGGTGGGCTACACCCGCGACGACAAGCCCGTTACCGCGCACGACCTGCACGCTGAAGGCGCCATGGCGGCCCTGCTGAAGGACGCCCTGAAGCCGAACCTGGTGCAGACCCTGGAAGGCACCCCGGCGTTCGTGCACGGCGGCCCCTTCGCGAACATCGCGCACGGCTGCAACTCCATCATGGCCACCAACATGGGCCTGGCCCTGGGCGATTACTGCGTGACGGAGGCCGGCTTCGGCGCCGACCTGGGCGCAGAGAAGTTCCTGGACATCAAGTGCCGCCTTGCCGGGCTCAAGCCCGATGCCGTCGTGGTGGTTGCCACGGTCCGCGCGCTGAAGAACCATGGCGGCGTTGCCAAGGCCGACCTGAACGAGGAGAACCTCGAGGCGCTCGAGGCGGGCCTTCCCAACCTGCTGCAGCACGTGGAGAACATCACCAAGGTGTTCGGCCTGCCCTGCGTGGTTGCCATCAACGAGTTCCCCACCGACACCCAGGCGGAAATCGACCTGGTGCGCGCCAAGTGCAAGGAGCTCGGTGTGAACGTTGCGCTTTCCCAGGTTTGGGCAAAGGGCGGCGAAGGCGGCGTTGAGCTGGCCGAAGAGGTGCTGCGCCTGTGCGAGCAGCCCAGCGAGCTCAAGTTCACCTACGAAGACGAGGCGGGCCTTGCCCAGAAGATCGAGGCCGTTGCCAAGCGCATCTACCGCGCAGACGGCGTCGACTTCACCCCGGCTGCCAAGAAGGAGATCAAGCAGCTCGAGGCCCTGGGCTTCGGCAACATGCCGGTGTGCATGGCGAAGACCCAGTACAGCTTCTCGGACAGCAAGGACCTGTTGGGTGCTCCCCGCGGGTTCCGCATCACGGTGCGCCAGGTGAAGGTTTCCGCCGGCGCCGGCTTCGTGGTTGCCCTAACCGGCAACGTCATGACCATGCCGGGCCTGGGCAAGAGCCCCGCGGCGTTCAATATCGACGTGGACGAGACGGGCAAGATCTCCGGCTTGTTCTAACTTCTAACCTGTTCGAAAAACAAGGTTGCTACCATCGGGCTGGCGTAGAAGCGCCAGCCCGTGTTTTCTGAAGCGCAAGGAGCTGCATTGAGCGAATTGACTTTTATAGACGAGGTTTCTGCGGGAACCCCTACGCCGGGCGGCGGTGCCGCTGCTGCCTATGTGGGCGCGTTGGGATCCGCCCTGAACTCCATGGTGGGAAACCTCACGGTGGGAAAGAAGAGCTACGCCGACGTGGAAGATGACGTGAAGGCCTGCTTGGTGCAACTCGAGGAAGTGCGTGCCCAGCTCATAGACCTCATGGACCGCGATGCCCAGGCGTTCGCCCCGCTGGCGGCTTCGTTCAAGATGCCGCGCGGCACCGAAGAGGAAAAGGAAGCGCGCCGCGCCGCCATGCAGACGGCCCTCATCGACGCCATCGAGGTCCCGCTTGCCATCGTGAAGGCCTGCGCTCGCGTTATCGAGCTTTCCGACTTTATGGCGCACCACGGCTCGAAAATGGCCCTTTCCGATGTTGCCACGGGCGTTTCCTTTGCGAAGGGCGCGCTGAAGGGCGCGGCTCTGAACATCTTCGTCAATGCCAAAATGCTCGAGGATCGCGCACGTGCGAAGCGCTACACTGACGAAGCGGAGTGTCTCATCATCGACTGGGGGCACCGAGCGGACGATATCTATATTTTCGTGTTGGAGGGACTCAGATAAACATGACCCGCGTACTGCATTCCAAACCCGTGACCGATGCCATTGCCGCCGATCTTGCCCATCGCGTTGAGCGCCTGCATATCCTGGGCATCGACCCGACGCTTGCCATCGTGCGCGTGGGCGCCCGTCCCGATGACCTGAGCTACGAGCGCACGGCCTGCAAGCGCGCGAAGGCGCTGGGGCTTTCCACCCGCGTGTTCGAGCTTCCCGAAACCGTTTCCCAGGAAAAGCTGCTGCTGCAGATCCGCCGCATCAACGCCGATTCCAACATCCACGGCTGCCTGGTGTTCCGCCCGCTGCCCGAAGGCATGGAAGACAAGCTGGTGTGCGACGAGCTTGCCATGGCCAAAGACGTCGACGGCGTTTCCACGGCTTCGTTGGGCGCGGTGTTCACCGATGCCAAGGAGGGTTTTGCCCCCTGCACGGCGGAAGCGTGCGTGAAGGCACTCGACTTCTACGAGGTTCCCATCGAGGGCAAGCACGTTGTGGTGGTTGGCCGAAGCCTGGTGGTCGGCAAGCCCGTTGCCATGCTCTTGCTGCGCCGCAACGCCAGCGTCACCATCTGCCATTCCCGCACCGCCGATCTTGCCAAGGTCATGCGCACCGCCGACATCGTCATCTGCGCAACGGGCCGTGCCCGCGCATTCGGCCCCGAGTGCTTCTGTGAAGGCCAGACCGTGCTGGACGTCGGCATCAACTTCGACAAGGACGGCACGCTCTGCGGCGACGTCGACTTCGACGCGGTTGCGCCCGTGGTCGATGCCATCACCCCGGTTCCCGGCGGCCTGGGCTCGGTTACCACCTCCATCACCATGGAGCACACGGTTTCCGCGGCCGAGAAAACCATCCGCTAACCCCGTTGCCGGAGTGGCAGAACATAGCGCGTACTTCCTCGGTCGGCGAAACGCAGCGGGTTGCTGCGGCGCTGGCCGAGGTTCTCTCGCCCGGCGCAGTGGTCACGCTCGACGGAGACCTGGGCGCCGGCAAAACGCATTTCACCCAAGGGCTGGCCGCGGCTCTGAGCATCGCCGCACCGGTTACCAGCCCCACCTTCAACCTGGTCGTTTCCTACGATGACGGGCGCATGCCGCTGCACCATTTCGACCTTTACCGGCTGGACAGCCCCGATGAACTGGAAGACCTTGCCTTCTATGAGATAGTGGAGGGCGAAGGGGTTTCCTGCATAGAGTGGGCATCGAAGTTCCCCGACGAAATGCCCGAAGACCGGCTCGAGGTGTTCATCGGCGTTGAGGGGGAATGTGAGCGCAGCATCCGCGCCCGGGCGTTCGGCCAGATGCAGGAGGCCTTGAGCGCCTGGATCTCTGCGCTTTAGCGCGATTCTTCTTTATAGCTAGGTTGCGGCCGAGGCTTGCGCTGCGTTTTGCGGCGTCCCTCGGCCGCTTGCGTGTTCGATGCCGGGTTGCGATAGGATAGCGGTTAGTAAATCTACGCGATGGCGCCTGTGAACGGGCTGGGCCGTTGCGAGCGCATCGCCTCAGGAGAAAAGCAGCATGAACGACTACGTTATAGCCTTCGACACCGCCAACGAGATGATCTCGCTGGGGCTGGGTCGGCTTAACCGCGAAGCAAGGGAAATCGAGTGCGTGGCCTCGCACGAGGTCGGCGCTTTCCGTGCGTCCAATGTGAAGCTCCTGCCGGAAATCGATGCGCTGTTGGAAAATGCCGGCGTTGAGCGGGGCCAGGTGGCGTGCGTGGTGTGCGGCCGCGGGCCGGGATCGTTCACGGGCGTGCGCATCTGCATGGCCAGCGCGAAGGGCCTGGCCATCGGCCTGGGTGTTCCGCTGTTCGGCGTTTCCACCCCCGATTCCTTGGCATGGCAGCAGTGGGCGCTCGGCACCCGCGGCACCGTGGCAGTGCTGGGCGATGCCATGCGCAAAGAGGTGTACCCGGTTCGCTACCGTCTGGATGAGTCGGGCGCTGAGCGCCTGAACCCCGATACGGTGATGAAGGCGGCGAACCTTCCCGAATGGCTGGGAAGCGATGCCAGCCAGCTTATCTGCGGCGATGCCCTGAAGAAGTACGCCGACCTGTGCCAGGGCAAGGGCGCCGTTGCGCCCGACGATGGCCGCTACCCTACGGGCGCGGGCTTGCTGCTGGCGGCGCAGGCCGCATGGGCGGAAGGCTCGTTCGATCCCGACAGCCTTTCCTTGGGCGACCCGTGCGCGCTCCTTCCGGTGTACACGCGCCTTTCCGATGCTGAAGAGCATGAGCGCATCAAGTTCGCCAAGCGGGATGGGCAGGGAGCTGCCGACGCGAAGGACCTTCAGACGGGCGTGCAGGGTGCTTCTGCCATTCGCTACCAGCCACTTGAGGCGGCGTGGGTGCCGGCGGTTGCCGGCCTGGAGTCCGAGGCCATGGGAACCGACGCCTGGAACGAAGCCCAGGTGCTCGACGAGCTTCCGCGGGCCGATCGTACTTGGTGGGCGGCCTACGAGGTTGCCGATACGCGCAAGCGCACGGTGAACGCCGGCGAGGCCAAGCTGGTGGGATACGCCGGCGGCTGGATAAACGACGGGCAGGTGCAGCTGCTGAAGGTGGCGTGCAGCCCGGAGTATCGCCGCCGGGGCATTGCCCAAGAGCTGCTTGCGCGCGTTGCCCTTGATGCGCGCGACCTCGGCGCCAACTGGATGACGCTGGAGGTTCGCGCGTCCAACACGGGTGCCCATGCGTTCTACCGTCGGTTGGGGCTGGAAAGCATTGGCAAGCGTCCGCGCTACTATTCCGATAAGGAAGACGCCCTCATCTTCGAGGGACCGCTGCCCTTGGCCGAGCATGACGTTGCCGGCATGGAGCTTCGCCTGAACGACGCGGCGAAAAGCGCTCGCAGCGTAGAGGGCAGGGTAGAGGTCCAGGGCAAGCTTATCCTGGCCATCGAGTCCTCCTGCGACGAAACCGCCTGCGCGATCATCGACGAGGCGGGAACCATCATCTCCGACGTGGTGGCATCGCAGATCGATTTCCATTCGCGTTTCGGCGGCGTGGTGCCCGAGATCGCCAGCCGCAAGCATATCGAGGCCATCGGCGGCGTTGCCATCGAGTGCCTGGCCCAGGCGCGCGAGCGCACCGGCAACCCCAGCCTATCTTGGAATGATCTGGGTGCTGTGGCGGTAACCTATGCTCCTGGCTTGGTGGGCGCCTTGGTGGTTGGCCTGGCCTTCGCCAAGGGGTTGACCTGGGCATGCGATGTGCCGCTTATCGGCGTGAACCATTTGGAGGGGCACCTGTACGCGAACAAGATCGCCTGCCCCGACATCAAGCCGCCCATGGTGGTTTCCCTGGTTTCGGGCGGGCACACCATGCTCGTCCATGTGAAGGACTGGGGCTCGTACGAAACCCTGGGCTCTACCCTCGATGATGCGGTGGGTGAGGCGTTCGACAAGGTGGCGAAGGCCATGGGATTGGGATACCCGGGTGGTCCGCTCATCTCCGCTTTGGCAGAGAAGGGCAACCCCAAGGCAGTGCGTTTCCCGCGTGCCCTTATGCATTCGGGCGACTTGCAATTCTCCCTTTCGGGGCTGAAGACCTCGGTGATGACGTACCTGCAGAAGGAGCAGCAGGCCGGCCGCACCGTAAACCAAGCCGATGTCGCCGCCAGCTTCCAGGCGGCGGTGGTCGATGTGCAGGTTTCCAAGGCGCGCACGGCGCTGCGCCAAACCGGTGCCAAGGAGTTCTGCCTGGGCGGTGGCGTTGCCGCCAACCCCGAGCTGCGCCGCGCATACGAGGATATGTGCAGCCAGCTGGGCGTTCGCCTTACTATGCCCCCACTTTCCGCCTGTACCGACAATGCGGCCATGATCGCCCTGGTGGCGCTCGACCGCTACCGGCAGAAGAAGTTCTTCCCGCTCACCTGCGATGTGAAGGCGCACGCCCCTCTGGACGAGGCGTACTAGCAGCTACTTTTGCCTTCGAGGGCTGGCCAGCTAACACCCATTTGCCTCACCGGCCACCAAGGCTGCTGGCATAAGAAAGCCCGCCTGTAGCAGGGCGGGCTTTTGGCTGAAACGCTTTTCGCTAGCAGCTACTCGATAACGTAGGCGGCGACGATCTCGCCCGCGTAGGCGGTATGGAAATCGCGGAAGCCGTCCTCCTCGGGATACCATGCCTCCACGTTTTCCTTGTTCAACAGCTTCAGGTCCTGGTTCTGCACATAGCGCACGCGGCATTCCAGCGTCAGCGGCAGCTCGCGGATGCCCGGGGCGCCCACAACCTCGGGCTCTTCCAGGGTAAGGCCCAGCTCGGCGATCTTGTCCATGTCGCGCCCGCTCTTCGACCCGCACACCGCGGTGATCTTCTTGTCGAATTCGCCCACGGGGATGTTCACGGTGAACTCGCCGGTGGCGTCGATGAATTCCTTGGTGAAGCGATGCTGGCGAACGAAGGTGGTGAACAGGGGCTTGCCCCATTCGATGCCCAGCGTGCCCCAGCTGATGGTCATGGTGTTCACGCGGTCGCCGTTCTTGGCGGTGAGCAGCACACCCTTGTTCACGGCCTGCATGATCTCGGTTGCGTGCTCCAGCACGTCGATGGAACGTTTCATGGTTTGCTTCCTCTCTTTTGCGTTCGCGTTCCGCTTCTGCCGAACCTGGGACCGGGCCCGTGCGGCGAAGCGGACGCTCCTGTTGCGATTGCGGTCCAGCTACTTGTAGGCGATGTGCACCGCGGCCACCCCGAAGGTGACGTTGGTGTACTCGACGCGCTTGAAGCCGGCGTTCTTCAGCATGCGCGTGAAGCCTTCCTGGTTGGGGAAGGCCTTGATTGATTTCGCCAGGTACACGAAGCCCGAGGCGTCGCCGGTGACGATCTTGCCCCAGGCGGGAATGCCCCAGCGCAGGTAGACGTTGTAGCCGCAGCGCATCAGCGGGTTCGGCGGGGTGGAGAACTCCAGCACGCACAGGGCGCCGCCGGGGCGCAGCACGCGGTACATCTCCGAAAGGGCGCGCTCGCGCTCGGGCATGTTGCGGATGCCGTACGACATGGTTACCACATCGAACTGCTCGTCTTCGTAGGGGATGTCCTGCCCATCCACCACGGCAAGCTCCACGGGGACGCCCTTGGCCTCGCCGGCGTCGAGCCGCGCCTGCGCCACTTCCAGCATGGCGGGCGTGTAGTCGGAAAGGATGATGCTGGCGGGCTGCTTGCGCTCGCAGGCGGTGAACGTCACGTCGCCCGTGCCGCCGGCGATGTCGAGCATGCGCGTCTGCGGCGTGATGGGCGATTTGTCGATGAGCGTGCGCAGCCAGCTTTTGTACTGCCCGAAGCTGGAAAGGGCATTGAAGCGCTGGTATTTCCAGGCGATGTCGGTGAAGATCTTCTTCACGCGCGCAGAGGAAAGCTCCGCGGGTGCCTCCTGGCCGGTGGCGGTGTCGATGGAGTGGTCCACGGCGGCGTCTTCGCGCGGTTCTTGGGCGGTTGTCATGGTGTCGGTGATCCTTGTCGGACGTGATGTTTGCTCGCTGGGTTCCGATTATAGGCAAACCCCGCCGCCTGTGCCGTTGCGTGTGCGTTCGGGGTCTGTGAAAAACGCCAAGAACAGATAGCTGCAATGCTATCATTGCAAGGAATTACCCTAGGCAGGAGGATGAGCATGCTACTTATCGCCGAATACGTGGTTCCCGTTTCGTCTGAACCTATCGAGCATGGCGCCATCTTAGTGAAGGACGGCTCCATCACCGACATCGGCGATGCCGAGATGATGCGTCTTCGCTATCCGGACGAAGAAGTGAAGGACTTCGGCATGGCGGCGCTCACCCCGGGCTTCATCGACCTCCATGCGCGTATGGAAGACGCAGTGTTCCGCGGCCTGGTGCACGACCTGCCGTTCGTCGAGTGGCGCAAGGAAATCGCTGCGCTGCGTAAGCGCATCTCGTATGCCGAGGCGTTCGACTCTGCGTTTTTGGGTGGCTTGGAGTCGCTTTCCTCGGGTGTTACCACGGTGGCTGACATCACCACCACAGGGGCCTGCGTGAAGGCCGCCAATCAGCTGGGTCTGCGCGGCGTGTTCTACCGCGAGGCCAGCGCTATCGACAAGCGCCTGGTTCGCTACGCCATCAAGAAGGCCGACAACGACCTTGAGAAGTGGTCGAAGGAAGTGGACTCCGAGCGCATCACGCTGGGTGTTGCCCCTTCGCCGGTGTACGAGTGCCATCCCGAGATGTACCGCGAGATCGCCCGTTACGCCACCGAGAACGGCGATCTGCCCATCGCCATGGACCTGGCGGGCAGCAAGGAAGAGTACCGCTTCGTGAAGTACGGCGCCCCCGCCGGCCTGGATGAGGACCTTGGCCAACAGGGCTTCATGGAAGTTCCGCCATGGCTTCCCACCTCGGCAACTCCGGTGAACTACGTCCTGAACTGGGGTCTGTTCGATGCTAAGAACGTCATGATCGTCTATGCCGTGGGCGTCAATGAGGAAGACGCGCGCCATTTGAAAGAATACGACGTGGCCGTTGCCGCATGTCCTAGCCTTAATGCCCAGCTGGGTATGGGTGTGGCGCCGGTGTGCGAGTACCTGCGCTCTGGCATGCGCGTGGGCCTGGGTACGGGCGCCCCCGCCTCCATCGACTCGCTGGACATCTTCACGGAGATGCGCACCGAGCTGCTGCTTCAGCGCTCCAAGGCGGGCGAGTTCCTGGATTCCCACACGCTTATGGAAATGGGCACGTTGCGCGCTGCGCAGGCTTTGGGAATCGACGACAAGGTGGGTTCGCTCGAAGTGGGCAAACGCGCCGACGTGGTGGCCATCGACCTTTCGGGATCGCACCAGACACCTACGGCCGACCCGGTTTCCGCATTGGTGGGCTCGGTGGCCAATGCCGATGTTGCCATGACCATGGTCGACGGCAACATCCTCTACGAGCGCGGCCGCCTGCATGTGGCCGGCGGCGTTGCCAAGAACATTGCCAACGTGCTGAAGATCCGCGGCCGCCTGCGCTCCTAATTGCAATCGAAAAGTCCTTTCGCCCTCTGGTCGAAAAGAGGGTGTTGGCTGGCGTGCCTTGCGCTAAGGTGGCGGCACGCAATAGGGAAAGAGAAAACTCACATGGCTAAAAAGCAGAAGATGAGCGCCAAACAGCTCAAAGAACGCGAAGAGCGTGCCCTTGAGCGCCAGCGCTTGGCGAAGGAAAAGGAAGAGCGCCAGTCGCTTGTCAAGCGTATCTTCGTCATTGCAGTTTGCGTGATCCTGATCCTTGCGCTTTCCCTGCCTACCATGGGCTTGATGTTCCTGGGCGGCAACCAGTAAACCAATGCGCTCGGGAAGGTGCGTGCCGTTTGGTGCGCCATGCGCCCGAGGTAAGAGATAAGGAAGTGCCCTTTGTTCGGTATCGGCGGCTTCGAGCTGTTCATAATCTTGCTGTTCGGCTTCTTGCTGTTCGGCCCCGACAAACTGCCTGAGATGGCCAAGACCCTTGGCTCTGCCTTGCGCAAGTTCAAGCAGGCGCAAGAGGAAATGGAAGCAGTCATCAAGGACGAGGTGCTCGACCCCGATGCGGGCAAGAAGAAGTCCTCTTCCGCCAAGCCCGCCCCGAACGCTTCCACCGAAAGCTTCGCCGAGCGCAAGGCCCGTTACGACCGCGAGCGCGCCGAGCGCCTGAAGAAAAGCCAAATTGACGCGAACCGTGCTGCCATGAAGAAGGAAGCCGCCGAAAAGGCCGCCGCAGCCGATGAGTCCCAGGCTGCGGCCAGCGGCGAGCATTCGCCTGCCGCTGCGGGGGGCGCTTCGACCTCGGCTCCTGCCAAGCCTGCCGCCTCGAAGCCTACGCTCGTGCTTTCCCCCGACGAGCTGTTCGGCACGAAGCCCATCAAGCCAATCCCTAAAGCTGCTCAGGCGGCACAGGCCGACGATCCCCAGCCTGCTCAGGCTTCTGCCGAAGGAGGCGAATAATCTATGGCAATCGGTCCGGCGCGCATGTCCCTCATGGAGCATTTGGGCGAGCTGCGTATGCGCTTGGTGCGCATCGTGGTGTGCCTCATTGTTGCCATGTGCGTGTTCTACCTTTCCACTGGCACGGTGGTGCAGTTCCTGCTTGCCCCCGTAGCCGAGTTCATGCCCAAGGGCGAAGACGGCCAGGTGGCCCTGAACGTTCTGGGCGCCTTCGACGCGTTCTCTGTTCGCATTACTGTGGCGCTGTGGACGGCGCTCATTGCCACGGCGCCTATCACGCTGTGGCAGATCTTGGCGTTCTTCCTGCCGGCCTTGAAGCCGAAGGAGCGTAAGTGGTTCCTTCCCACGTTCGTCGCCGCGCTTACACTGTTCATCATCGGCACGGTGTTCTGCTACCTGGTTATCCTGAACCCAGCCTTCCAGTGGCTTACCGATCAGGCCTCGGGCTTTGCCACCATCCTGCCTGAAGCGGGGCAGTGGGTGGATATCATCATCAAGTTCGAGTTGGGCTTCGGCATCGGCTTCGAGATGCCGCTGGTGGTGTTCTACCTGGTCATGTT
>CAVFYB010000024.1:0-7476 GCA_963626845.1 Bacteroidaceae bacterium
TTCAAAAAGAAGGGGGAATCATGAAAACGGAACGTAATTGGCAGCTTATCGTTGCGGGAATCTTGTTTGTGGTCTTCGGCTTGGTGTGCGCATTCTTCCCGGGGCTCACGCTTGCGTCGATCGCCTTCATGGTGGGCGCGGCCTTCATTGTTGGCGGCGTGGTGAACATCGTCACGTTCGTGCGCGACCGCGGGCTGCTGGGTTTCTCTGGCTGGATCTTGGCTTACGGTATTCTTGACTTGCTCATCGGCTTGATGTTCGTAATCCATCCTTTCGCGTTTGCGGCCGTGTTGCCCTGGGTCATCGGCACCTTCGTTGTTATCTTCGCGGTATACGAGATATCTGCGGCGTTCATGGTGAAGCGCGCCGGCTTGCCTCTGTGGGGATGGATGATCGCCTCGGGCATCCTTTCGGTGCTCATCGGCATCTCGTTCTTCTTTGTTCCCGAGATGCTCGCGCTGTTCATCTCGCTGTTCTGCCTGTTGCGCGGCGCTGACCTCATCATCATGGGCGCCAATTCCGGGAAGTACTTCCAGTAGGGAATCGGCAAGGCTACAGCCTCTGAAACCACCGATGGCCGCTCGTGTGAGCGGCCATCGTGCGTTTGCCTGGGTTTGAGGCGGGTTGTTGGGCGAGTTGGCTAGTCTACGGCGACCATCACGTCGGTGGACTTCACGATGGCAACAGCCTTGCCGCCTTCCTCGAAGCCGAGCTGCTGAATGGCCTCGTTAGTGATGGAGCCGGAGATGCGTACGCCGCTCTCGTCTTCGATGGCAACGTGGCCGTTGACGGCGCCCTCCTTCACGGAAACGATGGTGCCCTCGATCTGGTTGCGGGCAGAGATGTTCGGGATCTTCTCGGTTGCGAACATGACGTTGGTGGCCTTGATGACGGCGTAGCATTCCTTGCCCGGCTCGAGCTCGAGCTGCTTCACCGACTCCATGGTGATGTCGGCCTTGATGGGGTTGTGGTTGCCGCGGCAGATGACCACAACGGCGTTGACGGCGCCCTCGCGGACTTCCTTCACGGTGCCCTTGATCTGGTTGCGTGCACTGATCTTCATGATGATCTCCTCTTCATATAGCAGGCGGCTGTTGCGGATTGCCTTCGGGATGCCGCCTTGTTTAACGGTATGAGCTGCGCGAATTATACCAGGGCTCATTATTCTCAAACGGGATGAACTATCCCGCCGTTGCCGCCTTGTTGGTTGGGTCCCGGTCTGCCGCTCCGAGAGCGCAAGCAAGCCTGGTGGCCTCAGGGCTGACGCGCCGAAGGTCGTTCGCTTCGCCAGCTCATCGTTCCACCCTGGCTCAGCGCAAAAAGAAAAGCGCCCGAAGACGCTTTCCTTTTGCTATGCGGTTTTGGGAGCGGGATGGGGATCCTTTTCCCGAGGTCTGCCGTGCTGCAGTCATCGAACCCGCGAATGCGGGCTGCGGGGAGTCTGCCGGCGCGGCAGCGGAAGAAGCTAGTCCTTCCAAGTCTCGATCTTGCCGTAGCGCTCCTCGGTGATCTGGTCGAGGGTCTTGCCCTGGGTCTTGGGACACCAGATAACGCCCACAACCAGGGAGATAAGCAGAACTACGCACATGATCACGGCAGCAGGGAAGAAGCCGGCCGGGTTGGCGGAGATGTCGCCCATGATGGCGCCAACGCCTACGAGCGACCAGATGCCCAGCGCACCGCGAACCAGGAAGAACATGATGCCCTGAACGCCGCCACGGTACTGCGTGGGGAACAGCTCGGTGCCCCACAGTGCGTAGAAGCACTGTGCGGAGAAACCAGCGGAAACGCCCCACAGGATAACGTAGACCCAAAGGACCCAGCCCATGGAGTCGGTGTTGCCGTTCTGGATGGCGATGCCGAACACGGCGATGGCGATCCAGGAGAGCAGTGCCAGAAGGGCGGAAGCGCCGAACAGCACGCGGTGGGAGACAACGTCACCGAACTTGGAGAAGATGGCCAGCGAGCAGACGGCAACCAGCACCCACTGCACAACGCCCAGAAGGCTCTGGCCGGTGGAGTCGATGTTGCCGGCAGCAGCGTACAGGTACGGCATGAACTGGCCATTGGTGCCGGCAGCCAGGTTCCAGGTAAGGTACACGGCAACCAGGAAGATGATGGTCTTCACGTTGACGGGGTTCTTCAGGGCGTTGCCCATCATCTTGCCGAAGCCGACCTTCTCTGCACCCTCGTCGTTCTTCTCGGCCCAGTCGGCGGATTCCTGCAGCTGACGCTGAAGGTTCCAGGCGATAAGGGCAACGATGAACAGGATGGCGAACAGGATGCGCGTTGCCAGCAGGCCGTCGAACGGACCGTAGGTGCCGGCGGGCAGCAGCGTGGTGCCGTCAGACTCGAACCCGGGCAGGATGAAGGAAAGCGCCAAGGAAACGATGAAGATGATGGCGGGGCCGCAGCTCCAGGCGAACTGGCTGATGCCGATGTTGGAAGCGCGCTTGGTGGAAGTGGAGGTCTCGGAGATGTAGCTCCAAGAAGCCGGCACGCCCGCGCCTACCGAAAGGCCGGAGAGCACAACGCCCACAACGACCATGGGGAGATTGACGGCAACCATGGCGATGAATACGCCCAGCGCGTACACCAGCAGGTTGTACTTGTAGATGGCGGTGCGGCCGAACTTGTCGGTAAGGAAGCCGCCGATGAGTGCGCCAACGGCTGCGCCGAAGGCGTTTGCGCCGATTGCGCCCAGGATTGCGGTCCAGGTGGAACCGAACCCGAAGGCCGCTGCCCATGCGGTAAGGGCAACGCTGGATGCGACGATGCAGCCAGAGTCAAGGAAGTTGGTAAGGGAAACCGCCATGGTTCCCTTGCGTTCTTGGGAAAGCGCCAATGCTTTTCCTTTCTAGTCGAGGTGGAATGCGCAGGGCAGGTCCACGGAAACGGGCGAATTGTCCGCGTTCGTCTCCATGACGCTTGCCATGAAATCCCACCATTTCTTGCAAATATCGGTCTTGGCGCTCTCGGCATAGCGATCGGGATCGTCAAGCTCGATAT
Organism: Bacteroidaceae bacterium; assembly: GCA_963626845.1. GTDB lineage: Bacteria > Actinomycetota > Coriobacteriia > Coriobacteriales > Eggerthellaceae > Anaerotardibacter. The sequence continues at coordinate 3,010 of CAVFYB010000024.1, forward strand.
ATCCGAAGAGGATGTTGGTTTCCTCGTCGATGAAAATGGAGTAGTTGTGCCCACCGTACTCGTGGATCATGTCGGCCATTTCGGGCCACAGCTCGTTGTGACGCTTCTCGTACTCTTCGGCAAAGCCCGGGTAGAGCTTCATCTTGAAGCCCGAGATAGTGCGTCCATCAGCGGTTTTGCGGATAGTCATAGCGCTGCTCCTTAGTTCAGGAACTCGTCGTTGACGGTAAGGCCGAAGTCCACGCCGATCTGGCGAAGGCCCTCGTCGGAAATGGTGTTCAGGAACTCGTCGGAGCCGCCGTTCATCTGGCGGGCGCGACGGTACACGTCGGCGGCCTTCTCGATGGTGTGCATCAGGCCGAAGGTGGTGTCGAAGTCGGGGCCGGAAACGAACAGGCCGTGCTGGGCCCAAACGGCTGCCTCGTACTTCTTCATCAGCTCGGAGGTGGCATGCGCGATGTCGGCGCCGCCGGGAACCATCCAAGGCACAACGCCCACACCCGAGGGGAACACCACGATGCATTCGGTCATGGCCTTCCACAGCGCACGCGTGAAGTAGCGGGCCTCAAGCGGGCAGACGAACGTCATGGCGATGACGTTGATGGGGTGCGCGTGGTAGATGACGCGGCACTCGTCGTCGGTCGCGGCCATGCGCACGGCGTGGTTCATGAAGTGGGTGGGGAACTCGCTGGTGGGCTTGCCGCCGTCGGTGAGGCCCCAAACGATGCGCCAGGAGTCGCCGGCGTCGTTTATCTCCACGATGCCGATGTTGTGCGCGGGGTCGGTAAGGACGTTGCGCATGTAGCGGCCCGAACCGGTGGTAAGGAAGTAGGCGCCGCGCAGGCTGTCGGCCTGAACGCCCATGTTCACCCATTCGCCGGGGGTCTCGTTGAAGAACGGCTTGGCCGCCTCGACCTCTTCTTCCTTCATGCGGTAGGTGAGGTTGCCGCCGTTGCGCTCGTGCCAGCCCTGCTGCCAGCCGTCGTCGCACATGCGGCAGAAGCCGCGCACGAAGCCCAGCTGCTCGACGGCAACGCCGGAAACGGCACCGCGAGCTGCGGAAACGCCGGTTTTCAAAGCACTCTGGGCGCTGTTGAGGATATCCATTGAAGTCCTTTTCCTTTCTTCGGTAGCTGCTTTATCCGTTCGGTTCCTGGCGCAGCGGTAGCCCTTGCCGCATGGTGGCTGCCCTCCTGCGTGCAAGCGATGCCGCTGCGCCAGGAACCGTTGTTGGTTTTGATTGCTTTTCCTGCCTGGCCCTTACTCGAAGCGCTGCACGTCGAACGAGGTGGCGATGGCGTCGCGCACTGCCTGCAGGTTATCGAATACGTTATCGGCCAGCATCTGCACGGCCAGGTTGCCCAGGCTCGTGCCCTCCACCGGGCCGGCGAACACGGGAATGCCGCAGGCACGCGTGGTGAGCTCGTTCAGGTAGCCGTCCTGGCAGCCGCCGCCCACGATGTTGATGGAGGTGTAGGTGCGTCCGGTGAGCGAGGCCATCTCGGCGATGGACTCCGCATAGCAGTTGGAAAGGCTCACGTACACGCAGCGCATCAGCTCGCCGACGGTCTCAGGCACGCGCTGGCCGGTTTCGAAGCAGGCCACGCGGATCTCGCTGATCATGGAGTCGGGCGCCAGGAAGCGGTCGTCGTTCACGTTGACGTGCGCCTCGAAGCTCTCGTTCGCCTTCGCCGCAGCGATAAGGTCGGGGAAGCCCCACTGCTTTTCCTCGTGCGTGAACGGCGCCAGACCCGCTTCTTCGGCGGGTTGGTGGGTTGCCTTGCCCTCCACGTAGGAAACGCCGTTCAGTTCGCGGCGGATAGATTGGATCATCCATAGGCCCATGATGTTCTTCAGGAAGCGGAAGCGCAGCTCGAAGCCGCCTTCGTTGGTGAAGTTCTGGAAGCGCGAGGCGTCCGAGGTGATGGGCCCCTCGTTTTCCACGCCCAGCAGGCTCCAGGTGCCGCTGGAAAGGAACACCGCGTCGGCGTCGCGCGCGGGAACGGCCAGGTAGGCGCTGCCTGTGTCGTGCGTTGCCGGGGCGATGATGTGCGTTGCATAACCGATCTGCTGCTCGATGGCGGGGTTCACGGCGCCCAGGTCGGTGCCGGGCATCACGATATCGCAGAACATGCCGCGTGGGATGTCGAAGGCTTCCAGGATGGTTTCGTCCCAGTTCTGCGTGCGTGCGTTCAGCAGGCAGGTGGTGGAAGCGTTGGTGTACTCGTTGGCCTTGGTTCCGGTAAGCAGGAAGCCTAAGTAGTCGGGGATCATCAGGAACGTCTTGGCGGCGGCCAGCTGTTCGGGATGCTCGCGCTTCAGGGCCAGCAGCTGGTAGATGGTGTTGAACGGCTGGCGCTGGATGCCCGTGCGGCGGTACACCGCATCGGGGGCCATGATGGCGTCGGCCACGGCGTACATGCCGTTGGTGCGCTCGTCGCGGTAGGCCACGGCGTCGCCCAGGACCTGGTCGTTTTCATCCAGCAGCACGAAGTCGACGGCCCAGGTGTCGATGCCCACAGTCTTCGGTGCGAAGCCGGCTTCCTTGCATTTGGCCAGGCCGGCAACTGTTTCGCGGAACAGCATGTCCACGTCCCAACAGTCGTGGCCGTCGGATCGCTTCTGGATGTTATCGAAGCGGTGGATCTCGGTAAGCTGGATGGTTCCGTCTTCGGCTACCTCGCCCACGACGACGCGGCCGGAAGATGCGCCGATATCGACGGCGGCGTAGCAGTTGGTCTTGATTTCCATTAGCGATCAACCTCCGTATCGACGCCGATTTGCACAACCTGCATTACATTGGTGGGGCGCGGGCTGGGTGCCGAGGGGTCGAAGGATGTCAGGTGCGTGCTGCCGCCGGCCTGCGGGGAAGTGGTGCGGTCGCCCAGGGTTACCACGCAGATGTCGCCGTCGTTCACGAATCCCTTCGTCTTCACCACGCTGCATGCCTGCTCCAAGATGAAGGAGGCGTCGCCCACCACTTTGCCCAGGATTGGGGTAACGCCCCAGTTCAGCTGCAGAGAACGGCGATACGCTTCGGTGGTGGTAACGGCGTAGATGGGCACGTTGGGGCGGTAATTGGAAACCAAACGTGCGGTGCGCCCGGTCATGGTGGGCGTTACCACGCAGCAGGCCCCCACGCTTTCGGCCGTGGTTGCGGCGGCAAGGCCCACAACGGCCGAAATGCTGGTCTGCTTGTCGGCGCGGTTGGGGATGGACCCTTCCGCGTACAGGTAGGGCTCGCTTGCCTCGGCGATGCGCGCCATGGTCTGCACCGCGGGCACGGCGTACATGCCGATGGCGGTTTCGCCCGAAAGGGTAACGGCGTCGGCGCCGTCGTAGATGGCGTTGGCCACGTCGGCAACCTCGGCGCGGGTGGGGCGCGGGTTGCGGATCATGGAATCCAACATCTGCGTGGCGCAGATGGCCGGGCGGTAGGCGCGGTTGCACGCCTTGATGATCTTCTTCTGAAGGTGGGGCACCTGGTTAGAGGCAACCTCTACGCCCAGGTCGCCGCGGGCAACCATTACGGCGTCGGATGCCTCGATGATGTTGTCGATGTTTTCCACCGCATCGGCGTTTTCGATCTTCGCAACGATGCGGATGGCGCTGCCGCCGTTCTCGATAAGGAACTGGCGGATGGTTTTCACGTCGTTGCCGGACCGCACGAAGGAGGCAGCAACGAAATCGACCTCCTGCTGGATGCCGAACAGCAGGTCTTCCTTGTCCTGCTCGGTCATAACGGGCAGGGGCACTTCGGTGTCGGGCAGGTTTATCTGCTTGCACTCGCCGAGCATGCCGGAGTTCTGCACCGTGCACTGCACCTCGGTGCCGTCGACGCGGTCTACGGCCAGCTCGATAAGGCCGTCGTCCACCAGGATGATGGTGCCGGGCTGTACATACTTATACAGGCCCTTGCAGGTTTGGGTGACGCGGCGGGAAGTGCCCAGCACCTCTTCTTCGGTAAGGAAGAAATTGTCGCCTGCGCGCAGGAGCACGGGCTTGCCGCCTTCGAGCTTTCCGGTGCGGATGGAGGGCCCCTTGGTGTCGAGCATGATTGCCACGGGGGCGTCTAGCTCGCGGCGGACCTTCTTCAGGCGGTCCATGCGGGCCTTGTGCTCGGCGTGGGAGCCGTGCGAGAAGTTGCAGCGGGCAACGTCCATGCCTGCCATAACCAGGTTCTTCAATGCCGACTCTGAATCCACGGCGGGACCCAGGGTGCAGATGATCTTGGTTCGCTTCATCATGGGGATGATGCGCCTTTCGCTCGTGCGGTGTGAACCCACTCGAGAACAGGTTTCAACCGCTAAACGACAATACGTTCAGAATTGTAATCTTTTTTTAAAGTTTGTGCTTGTATTCTTCGATTCCCATGAATCGAATATCCCAATAAATGCGCAGGTAGGGCTGTTCGCGCATAATCAGGGGGACGAATAAGGTCGCAAGGTGAAAGGCGGCTGGCATGAC
>CAVFYB010000024.1:7687-20259 GCA_963626845.1 Bacteroidaceae bacterium
CGGCGCTTCCATGCCCACCCCGAGCTGAGCGGGCAGGAGTTCGGCACAGCCAAGGAGCTTGCCGCCGAGCTGGACGCTTTGGGCATCGAGTACCGCATGGTTGCCGAAACCGGTGTCATCGCCACCATCCGCGGCGCATCGCCCGATGCCTACGATGAGCAGGGCAACCCGCGCCGGCGCATCGCCCTGCGCGCCGACATTGATGCCCTGCCTGTTCAGGAGCAGACGGGCGTGCCGTTCGCTTCGCAGAACCAGGGAGTTATGCATGCCTGCGGCCACGATTGCCATATGGCCATGATGCTGGGAGCCATCCGTCTGCTGCTTGCCATCCGCCCGCAGCTGCGCGGCGAGGTGCGCATTATCTTCCAGCCGGCGGAGGAGATCTCCATCGGCTCCCGAAAGATGATCGAGGCCGGGGCGCTGGAAGGCGTGGACACCATCTTCGCCTCCCATATATGGAGCGAAGTGGACGCTGGCACCGTTTCCGTGGAGCCTGGCCCCCGCATGGCGAACTGCGATTGGTTCCGCGTGGACATCTCGGGGTCCAGCGCGCACGGGGCCATGCCGCACAAGGGCATCGACGCGGTGGTGGTGGGCGCCGCCATCGTCGAGGCACTGCAGGTGGTGGTAAGCCGCGATGTTTCGCCGTTCGACCCGGCGGTGGTTACCGTGGGCGAGTTCCATGCGGGTACGGCCCGCAATGTGATGGCGGGAAGCGCCTACCTTACGGGCACGGTTCGCTCGTTCACGCCGGAGGTGCGCGCGTACCTGCAGGAGCGCATGGCGCACATTGTGGAGGAAACGGCTGCGTCGTTCGGTGCCAGCGCGGAGTTCGCGTGGGAGTTCGGCAACTCGTGCTTGGTGAACGATGCCGCGTGCGCGGCGCGGGCGCAGGCCTCGGTTGCGAAAGCGCTGGGCGAACAGGCGCTTTCGCATTATGAAGGCACGCTTTCCGGGGAAGATTTCTCGGAGTACCTGGCCTTCGTGCCGGGTGCGTTGGCGTTCGTGGGCACGCGCAACCCAGAGGTGGGCGCAAACTTCCCGCAGCACAGCTGCTACTACACGGTGGACGAGGGCGTGCTTGTGGGCGGCTCGCTGGTGGCGGCGCAGTATGCCTACGACTTCCTGGCGGAAGGGTAGGGCTCTTTCCCTGCGGGCCCAACGCTTCCATCGCGCCCGCCGCGCCCATCGTGTGCCGGAGCTTTTACTGCAGTGACCCGCCCTTTTCCTCACCCTGCCGCCCGTCCCGTTGCGCCCGCCATATGCGGGGCTTCAATGCGGTGCCCCGCTCTTTCCCTCACCCCGGTGGCCACCATGGTTCGCGCCTTGCTCCGGCGGCCTTCATGGCCCGATGTCTCGGTTTCTTCGCTTGCTTTCCCCACGTTGGCGGCCCTCCCCTTCTGAGCTGGCGCTACAATTACGGTAGTTTCGCCGAGGCTGAGGCTTCGGCTAGGCAAGCGCATTGCCGCGTGCGGAATCTGTTGGGGAACAGCGCGCGGTTCTAGGGGGAAGGGGCTGCTATGCAGGAAAAAGACGTTGTTCGCTGGGGCGTGATCGGCTGCGGGGATGTGGTCGAGACGAAGAACGGGCCGGGGCTGTACCTAGCCAACCATTCCGAGCTTGTGGGCATTTGGAACCGCACCAAGCAGAAAGCTGTTGACTGGTGCGAGCGCCATGGGCACGGCCGCGCGTTCGATTCGCTCGACGAACTGCTGGCCGACCCGAGCATCGACATCGTCTACGTTGCCACCACGCCCAACTGCCACAAGGATCACGCCATCGCCGTGGCGAATGCCGGTAAGGACTGCTATCTGGAAAAGCCCATCGCCCTCACCTGGGACGAAGCGCAGCAGATAAAGGCGGCGTTCGAGGCGGCGGGCAAACGCTGCTTTGTTGCGCACTATCGCCGGGGCATGCCGCGCTATCGCGAGTTGAAGCGCTTGCTGCAGAGCGGGAAGATCGGCACCGTGCGCGGCGTCCAGGTTATCCGCACGCAGCGCCAAACGGCCGAAGAGCGCCTGCCCGAAAGCCAGAAGCCGTGGCGCGTGCGCCCCGAGGTTTCCGGCGGAAGCCACTTCTTCGAGGGCGATGCCCACATGCTCGACCTTATCGCCTTTTTGGCGGACGGGCCCATCGCCGACTTCAGCCTGCAGGTGGACAACCGAACCGGCTGCTATCCGGGCGAAGACACGGTGGCCCTTTCCGGCGAAACCGAGAACCACGTGATGGTGTCGGGCATCTGGTGCTATGCCACGTACAAGGCCATCGACCGCTTCCTTATATATGGCGACAAGGGCAGCGCCGAGTTCTCGTACTACGACAACGCGGCCCCTATCCGCATCGAAACGCTGGCTGATCCTGAAGTCGTCGCCCACGAGGGCGTGATGGGCGGCGTGCGCAAGGAGGCCGAGCTGGTAGTGGAAGAGCTCTGCCCGCCGGTTGAGAGCTACCCGGGCAACGGCCAGATCCAAGACATAGTGGACGAACTGCGCGGCGTCCCCGGCGCCGTGTGCACCAGCACGTTGGACAACGCCCTGAACACCCTCCGCATCACCTGGGCCGCCCACGAACTCCGCGCCCACCAGCTGGCCGAAGGGTAACCCCGCTACGGCATGGATGGCTTGTCGGCGGCGCGGGCTGGTTGGCCGGCGTAGGCCCGACGGATGGCGAACCTCGGTGCGGCTGCTGCGGGCTTGGCGGTGAGTGGAGTCGGGCGCCGGGTCCACTTGCGATTTGGCGAAGCATCGCCCGCAACGCAAAGGGGAGGAACCGGGTTTCCGATTCCTCCCCTTTAGTGTGTGGACTCGGGCCGGGCGTGGCTGCTGGCCAGGTGAAGCTGCCGGCCGGCCTTGGCGTAGCGTGCGGCCCCGCGTTCGGCGCTTAGTCCATCTTGCGGTTGATGGAGTAGCCGAAGAGCTTCTTGGACTGTCCGGCCAGGTAGACGCAGAACAACAGGCCGATGACGGACGCGGCAAGCAGCAGGCCCATCATGGTGTACAGCGCGCCGGTTTCGCCCATGGCGGACGTCATGGCGCTCACGATGAAGGGCAAAAAAGTTGCGCCCACACCCATGAACGTCATGTACATTCCGGTGTTGCGACCCTTCGGGCCGGGGCAGTAGTTCTGGCGAACCACCAGGCCGGTCTGCAGCGCACCGCCGGCGGCGAAGAAGCCCAGCAGCGCGATGGCCACGTAGACGATGGCGACGTTGGGAACCACCAGCACCAACGCGAGCGCCAGGGTAGAGAACGCGAAGTCGATGAGCAGCACCTTCAGCGGGTTCCAGCGCAGCTTGCCCATCATAACCGCCCAGAAGAACACGGCCGTGATGGACCCGACGGTGTAGATGGAAGCAAGTGCCGCGCCGCCCATCTCGTCCAGCCCCAGGTTGGCCATGCCGAACGCCTTGGTGTACTGCTGCGCGCCGTACATGATGAACATGCAGATGAAGGCCATGAGCAGGGTGAACACCTGCACCAGTGCGCCGGGCTTCTTCAGCATGGCGTCCTTCGCGGCCTGGATCTCGGCCTGTGCTTCGTCCATGCCGCCGTCACCTTCGGCCTTGGTGGCGCGCTCGTCGTCATAGCGGAACGGCGTGATAATGGTCATGATCAGGCATACCACCGAAAGCACGATGGGCAGGTAGATGTTCACGTGCCAGATCTCCGGGCCGCTGAACCAGGCAACGAAGATGGGGTAGATCACGCCCATGACCGAAACGGCGGCTTTGATGCCGATAACGCCGGAAGCTGCGTATTTGGGCTCGGCCTCCTGCGCGGCGGGGTAGAGCGCGGCGTCCCAGAAACCCGAGGTGGCGGCGCCGGAAAGGAACGCGGCAACGTAGCACATGGTGGCGTCGGTAACCACGAGCATCAGCGTGAAGCAGATGATGTAGGCGATGGCGCCGGCCACGGCGAACTTCTTGCGGCCGATGCGGTCGGAGAACTCACCGCCGATCCACACGCTCACCAGTTTGCCGAAGCCCATCCAGGCGATGGCCATGGAAACGGCGGCGGAACCCTGCGTGGGATCGGTGATGCCCCACTGGGTGTAGAAGTTGACTTTGTTCTGGCTCAGGATAAGGGCCTGGATGCCGTACGTGAAATAGCACATGTACACGGTTGCCAGGGCGAAACCGTATCGCTTGGCTTTCTCTGCTGCAGCGGACAATTCTTCTCCAATCGTTGGTGGCTCGGCGTTGAGAGCTCGGCTTCAAAGGCAAAACGGCATCCCCTTCGAGGAGCCTCCCTGATTGCTCGTCTGCATATGACGCTTTGGATTTGAAGAGCTGTGCTTTGCGCTGCGGTGCAAAACGTTGTGAATACTAACCCCACCCGAAAAAACCGAACGTGTTCGAGAATTGTGTTACCTATTCGATATGAATGGGAAAGCGATAGCCTGCAGCTATGTAGCCTGGAATTGCGGGTTTAAAGGCGAGAACTTTCGGTCAGTTATAAGCTCGAAACATCGAAAAACTATGAATCCATTTCTGGGGAATATGAATCCGGGGATATTGCCTCTATTGAGGAAAGCCCGTTTCGGTTGCTTTTTGCTATGGGTTGGACGCGAACGGATGGACGTTTGCCCAAGCGCTGGATGGTATGCTTAATGTGAGGAATTGAGCCTGGGGCGCCGAATGCGCCTTGGGATGCGGCCGGGGCGTTGGCGCCTTGGCCTTGATAGGGGTAAGAGGGGAAGATCGATGAGCTCCAAAAAGAAGAACCAGAAGTCCAGTCCCAACAAGCAGAAGAAGAAAGAGCCCCAGATCACGTGCCCTTATTGCGGCAGCACCAATTTCAAGTACGAGGCAACCCGCCGTCGCGTGCCCAGCAAATGGTACGTGCACGTCATCGTTGCCGCCGTCGTCATCGGCATCGCGTTCGTGATGCCGTACTTCTCCATCGCGTTCGCGGTTGCCTACATCGTGCTCACGTTCATGCCGCGAAAGGTGCTGGTGGGAACCTGCCAGGAATGCGGCGAGGAAACGCTGTTCAACCGTCCCGAAGACGGCAGCCTTACCCCGAAGTTCGACCAGCCCTGGCACTAAGGGTGTTGCCGCTGCGCCCACGCGGCTCGTTTATGTTTGGATGACGCAAGAGGGCGAACGTCGTTCGGGTGTGTAAGGCGTAATGCCGTTTGGGCCCGCCTTGCTTGTTGTGCGGGTGATGGGGGAATCGAGCCGTGCATTCTGCCTGCGTCATCGTTGGGATACATGCTTGTAGCATTTTGGAAACGTTCGCTGGATAGCATGGGTTCGTGAAACATTCAGCGGCGGCCTTCGTGTTGCGCGGTAGCCCGCTGGCTAAGTTGGCCGGCAGAAGCGTAAACGCGTAGTAGAACGCAAGCCGCATGGTTGAAATCGAGGAAACCCATGGCGAAGAAGAACGGCAAATCCAAGAAGAACGCTCAGGTGGAAGAGCTCAAGTATGTCCCTGGCAGGAAGGTGGCGTGCGTGATGATGCTGGTTGCGGCCGTGCTTGCCTTGGTGGTTGCGCTCTTCTCGCTTTTCCAGGGAACCATTGCTTGGGTTGCGATATTCGGCGCCCTTTCCGCCATCGCATTCTACATGGCTTATATGCTGCGAGCTGAACTGCGCCAATCGCACTAATCCGCGGGCACTGCAGCAACCTGCGGGCACCCGGTGCGCAAAAAACAAGCGGCGACCAGGCGTTTCAGGCTTGGCCGCCGCTTTGCGTTTGATCGAGGCAGGGTGGCCTCTGTTCTCTAGGCGTTGCCGGAGGTTATGCGATCCCGGGCTAGAACCCCCACATGCGCACTTCGGTTTCCAGCTCCACGCCGAACTGCTGCCTCACAGCTGCCTGCACATCGCGGATAACCTGCAGCACATCGGCGGCGGACGCATTGCCGGTGTTCACCACGAAGCCGGCGTGCTTGGTGGAAACCTGGGCATCGCCCACGGAATGGCCCTGCATGCCCGCATCCTGTATCAGCTTGCCGGCGAAGTACCCTTCGGGGCGCTTGAAGGTGCTGCCGGCGCTGGCCATTTCCAGCGGCTGCTTCGACGAGCGACGTTCCTTCAGGTCGGCCATCTTAGCGCGGATGTCTTCCTGGTTCCCGGACTGCAGCTGCAAGGTGGCGGCCAGCACGATAAGGTCTGCATCGCTCATCATGCTGTGGCGGTAGCTCCAGTCTGCTTCGCTTGCGGGGACCTCGCGAACCGATCCGTCGGGGAAAAGGCAGGTCACGCTAACGGCGACGTCCTTGAATTCGCCCTCGTAGGCGCCGGCGTTCATGATGGCCGCCCCGCCGATGGAGCCGGGGATCCCGCTGGCGAACTCGTAGCCGGTAAGGCCGGCCTCGAGCGCTGCCTGCGCAACGGCTTCGTTGGTGGCGCCGGCTTGGGCACGCACCGTAGTGCCGTCGATGGCGATGCCGGCCATGCGCTGGCCCACCTCTACAACCACGCCGCGCAGGCCGTTGTCAGAAACCAGCAGGTCGCTGCCGCAGCCGATGACCCACCAGGGCTCACCTGCGTCTTTTGCGGCGGAAATGGCGCTGGTGATGTCGGCGGCATCGGCGGCGCGTACCAGGTAGTCGGCGGGGCCGCCGCAGCGGAAGGTGGTGTGCTTGCGCATGGGCTCGTCGCGCAGCACGTCGTCGCTGGCGAAGGTTTGCGCCAGAGCGGCGCCAAGAGCGGTGTTGCCCATTATTTACCGAGCTTCTTGGTGCCGGTGAAAACCGCCATGCACATGCAGAAAAGCCCTGCGTATGCCCAGAATTTATGGTTCTTCATAATGCTGTCCTTTCGTCCCGTTCGCGCTTCTGCGCGAACGCCGTTGCCTTCAGTGTAGCGGGAGAGTCGGCGGGCGGGCCGTTTCTGCGGCGCATGAGCACACTCTGCCCGGTGCGGGTTTGGGTGCTGTTGGCTCGAAGCCGCCCGGCAGCAGCCGGCGGTTAGGCTTCAGTTAGGCCCTGCGCCGTCGTTGGTCCCAACCCGGCCGCCGATTCCAACGCGGTCCTAACACCATCCCGCTCCCCCAGGGCTTACCTGCTCCGGTGCGATGAATCCGCGCGCTGCGTCTACCGCGTATTGGAAGTTGCCGGTGGGGTTCAGGCTCTTGATGCACAGGCTGGTGAGCGCCGTCATCTGCTCCACGCTTTCCTTACGCCCGTTGTGCATCCATTTGCGTAGGATACTCACCACGCCGCCCGCTATGTAATAGAACTGGTATTGGCACACGGTATCGCAGGCCTCTTTCGCGCTGCTGGCGGGAAGGCCCTTGCGTTTCAGCTGGCCAACCACGGTGTCATACACCCCCGCGTTCTTGGTACAGGCTTCACGGATCACCTCGATGAGGGAAGAGAAGAACGCGCTGTCGTTGGTGTCCGAGAACACGATGTCGAACAGGCTCTCGTTGTCGGCGAAGAACTGGTACACGTCGGCAATCAGCCCATCGTAATCTCCGCGTGCAATCTCTTTCCCATGCGCTTCCACCATGTTGCGGCAGGTTTGGGTCAGGTCGTTTTCCAGGTGGTCGAACATGTCGAATATGTCCTGGTAGTGGGTGTAGAACGTGGCGCGGTTCACGTCGGCGCGGTCGGTGAGCTCGGTTACTGTGATGCCGTTCAACGGCTTTTCCTGCAGAAGCTCCAGAAGCGCGCGGAGCAGTGCTTCGCGGGTGCGCCGTGTGCGCCGGTCAAGGCCCACGGTGGTGCTGGCCGGCCAGTCGGTGTAGGCGGATTTCCCCATAAAGCTTCCAATCCCCAACGATTTTTCTTCGAGTGTCGAATATCCGACAAAGGGCCACCATATTGCGTATTGCCCCCAAGTGGAATTCTTCGATACTTGTATGTTAAACGACACCTGACGAAAAACAACCAAACGAAGGGAATGCGCATATGCTCAAGTTCTGCGAGGCGTTTCTTCGCCATCGTAAAGCGGTATCCATAGGCTTTGTCCTTGTTGCCCTTGCGTGCGCGGTGTGCATTCCCCAGGTGAAGGTGAACTACTCAATGACCGACTACCTGCCCAAAGACGCAGAATCGGTGGTGGCCCTCGACGACATGAAGGAAGCGTTTGGCAGTTCGCTCCCGAACGCCCGCGCCTACGTGGAGGGTATAGACCTCGCCTCCGCCGATGCCCTTTCGCAGACCCTGGCCGAAATCGACGGCGTGAGCGAAGTGATGTGGCTGGGTACTGCGGTGGACACGCATATCCCGTCGGCCCTGCAAGACGCCGAAACCGTGGCCAACTGGAAAACTGAAAACGGTTACCTGTTCCAGGTGGCCATCGAATCGGGCAAGGGCAAGCAGGCGGTGCCGCTTATCCGCCAGGCGTGCGAGGAAACCGGCGCTGCCCAGGTCTCGCTCGAGGGCGAGGCGGTGTCCACGGCAAGCGCCCAGCAATCCACTTCCCGTGAAGTGGCGCTTATCCTGGTGATGGGCGTGGTCATCATCACCCTCATCCTGCTGATAACCTCGCATTCGTGGTTCGAGCCGGCGATATTCCTTTCCGTCATCGGCGTGGCCATCGTGCTGAACATGGGTACCAACCTGGTAATGGGGCAGATCAGCTTCGTAAGCCAGATATGCGGCGCCATCCTGCAGCTGGCCGTTTCCATGGACTACGCCATCGTGCTGCTGCACACGTTCCGCCGCTGCCAGCGCGAATACGCCGACCCCGAGGTGGCCATGGCACACGCCATGCAGCGCGGTTTCTCGGTGGTGCTCTCCAGTGCGGCGGTAACGTTCTTCGGCTTCCTCTCGCTTACGGTGATGCGCTTCGGCATCGGCGTGGACATGGGCATCGTGCTGGCGAAGGGCATCGTGTTCTCGTTCTTCACGGTGATGTTCCTTATGCCGTGCCTGATACTGCAAAGCCTTCGGCTGCTCGACCGCACCAAGCACACCTACCTCGTTCCCCCGTTCGACCGGTTCGCGAAGGCGTGCCAGAAGCTCATGGTGCCCATGGCCGTTGTAGTGGTGCTGGTTGCCGTGCCGGCGTACCTGGCCGAAGGTCGCACCGATTTCCAGTACGGCTCGTCCGACTTCAACACGCCCGAAAGCCAGCTTGGGCAGGAATCGGCGCACGTGAACGAGGCGTTCGGCGAATCGCAGACCTGGGTGGTGATGGTGCCGGAAGGCCAGTGGGCCAACGAGCAGGCGCTGCTGGATGCGCTGAAGGCCACGCCGCACGTGACCGGCGTTACCTCGTACATCACCGTTGCGGGCCGCGCGCTGCCCACCTCGGTGGTGCCCGAAAGCACGCTTTCTCAGGTGGTTTCGAACGGCTGGTCGCGCCTGGTGGTCACGCTCGACGTTTCCGAGGGGTCGGACGCCGCCTTCCAGATGGTGGAAACCGTGCGCGGAACCTGCCAGGAGTACTACGGCGACAGCTACCGGCTGGTGGGCAACTCGGTTTCCACGTACGACCTGAAGCAGGTGTGCCACGAAGACTCGGCCAACGTGAAGCTGTTCAGCATGTTGGCGGTGGGCATGGTGCTGGCCGTGATGTTCCGCAGCATATCGCTGCCGTTTTTGATCCTCGTCGCCATCGAGGTGTCCATCTGGATGAACCTGGCCATTCCCTACTTCTTGGGCGAGCACCTGAACTACATCGGGTACCTGGTCATCGACGCCGTCCAGCTGGGCGCGGCGGTGGACTACGCCATCATCTACGCCCGCGAGTACTTCGACCGGCGCGAGCAGTACCTGCCGGGCGAAGCGGCCCGTTCCGCCGTGAAGCACGCGGGCGTCACCATCCTCACCTCGTCGAGCATCCTCATGTTCGCGGGCATTGCGGTGTGGCTCATCGCGTCGAACGGCGTGATCAGCCAGCTGGGTGTGCTGGTGGGACGTGGCGCGTTCTTCGCCATGCTGATGATGTTCGTGTTCCTGCCGTGGCTGTTCAAGACCTTCGACGGCATCATCTGCCGCACCACCTGGGGATTGAAGGTGTGCCGTGAATAGCCGCGCCGCTCGCATCGGGAAAGAAGCCAACCACATCGGCCCCGCCGATTCTCATAAGGAGATTGCCATGAATGCCCAATTGCTTTTGAAGCCCGCCGCCCGCGCCGCCGTTGCCTTCATCCTGGCAGCGGGGCTCATGTTTCCCGCCGTTGCGCCCGCCGGCGCCTATGCTGTCCAAGACGGTGCCAAGGACGAAGTGGTGTACGCCAAGGCCGCGCCCAACGGCGAAACCGAGGGCATCTACGTGGTGAACGTCTTCGAGCAAAGCGCCGACGGCACGGTGACCGACCCCGCCGACTACACCGCGGTGCAGAACCTTTCCACCACCCAGGCGCTTGCGCAGGAAGGCGGAAGCGTGCAGGCAACCGTAACGGCTGGCACACCCTTCTACTACCAGGGCGATATGGATGCGTCCCGCGCGCTGCCCTGGAACATCAGCATCAAGTACTATTTGGACGGTGAGGAGAAGCAGCCATCCCAGCTTTCGGGCGCGAACGGCCAGCTGAAGGTGGTGTTCGACGTGCAGGCGCTCACCGGCGATGCCGCCGTTTCCGACTTCGCCGAAAGCTACCTGCTACAGGCGCAGGGCACCTTTGCTGAAGAATCGTTTTCCATCGCCGACGCGGGCAGTGCCACGGTTGCGCGCTCGGGCGGCAACCAGGTGGTGAGCTGCCTGGTGCTCCCCGGCGAATCGCAGACGTTCGAGATCACGGGCACCGCGAAGGACTTCAGCTACGACGGCTGGCAGATAGCCGGCATGTCGCTTTCCTTGGCAGTGGACCTGGCCAGCCAGGACACCTCCCAGCTCACGGAGAAAACCACCGAGCTCGAGAACGCAACGTCCCAGCTGAACAGCGGGGCGGAAGCGCTTTCCAGCGGCGCCGGCCAGGTTTCCAGCGGCGCCGGCAGCGTGGCCGATGGTGCGCAGGCCCTTTCCAACGGCATAGACCAGGCGGCATCGGGCCTTGGCCAGCTATCTTCGGCCGGCGGCGAGGTTTCCTCCGGTTGGCAGCAGCTCAGCCAGGGCATCTCGGCCTTGGCGCAGGGCATCTCGCAAACGCAGCAGGGAAGCAGCCGGTTCCAGGCGGGTCTGGAATCGGCGGCGGCCCAGCAGGCGTCCGGCGCGCAGCAGGCCCAGGCCGATCAAGCAGCCTACGCCGCTGCGGCAAAGCAGGTGCAGGTGGCAATGGCAACCTATCAGGCCGAACCGACGCCCGAAAACCTGCAGGCGGTTTCTGCCGCCATTGCCCAAATGGACTCCGCAGCCCAGGCCATGGCGAAGTCGGCATCGGCCGCCGGCGCGTACCAGGCGCTTACGGGCGTGGAGGAATCCTACGCCGATCTGGGCGCCGGCATCGACTCGCTGAACAGCCAGGCCCAGGCGCTGCCTTCCGGGGCCACTGAATTTGCAACCGGCCTTTCGGCCTACCTTTCCGGCGCAGACGAAGCGGCCGACGCATCCGCCCAGCTGCAAAGCGGGGCCTCCCAGCTGGCGCAGGGCTCAACCAGCCTCTCGGACGCAACCAGCCAGTTGGCCCACGGCGCGGCAAGCCTTTCCAGCGGAACCCAGGCCTTGGCCAGCAGCGTAAGCGGGCTGGACCAGAAGATCATCGACGAGCTGCAGGCCACCATCGACGAGAAGCTGGGCAAGGGCTTCAAGGCCCATTCCTACGTGGTTCCCGGCAACACCGACGTCGACGCGGTGCAGTTCGTCTACGTGGTGGAGGGCATCCAAGAGTCCGAGGAAAACACGGCCGATTCCAGCGCCGAGAGCGACTCTTCCCAGGGCAAAACGATTTTCGACAGGCTCATTGCACTCTTCACTTCCAAAGAGTAGAGTTCGCACCGTATTGAGGTGCGCTTGGGGGAGCGCGCAAGGGGATAGGGGGCCGCATGGAAAAGTATCTGTTCTGGGGTACGTTCTTCTTCGCGTACCTGATCAACGGCATAACCGGTTTCGCCGGCAACATCTTTGTCATGCCGGTGGGCATGATATCCATCGGCCATGCGGAATCCATCGTGGTCCTCAATTGCACGGGCTTCTTGGCCAGCTGCCTCATCGCGTTCACCAGCATCAAGCACTGCAATTGGAAAGAGTTGGTGAAGATACTGGTGGTCATGACCATATTCATGGCCATCGGCGCATGGATCAACACCGTGGCGCCGCTCAGCATCCTTTCGAAGATCTACGGCGTTGCCGTGCTGGTCATCGCCATCCGCGGCCTGTTCTTCAACAAGAAGGAGCGCCTGCTTCCCGAATGGGCGCTTTACCTGCTGCTGGTAATCGCCGGCCTAATCCAGGGCATGTTCGTTTCCGGCGGGTCGTTTTTGGCTATCTACGCCCTGCAGAAGCTGAAGGACAAGGACGAGTTCCGCGCAACCACCACCATGGCCTGGGTGTTTCTGAACGGCGGCTATGCGCTGTTCGGAGTTGCCGGCGGCGGGCTGGAAGGCGATGGCCTGCTCACGCTTGCGGTGTGCATCCCGTTGCTCATCCTTTCCACCTGGTTGGGTGGGCTTATCCAGAAGCGTATCAGCCAGCAGCAGTTCGTGAAGTTCACCTACGTCCTGCTGACGGTCATCGGCTGCGTGCTGCTGTTCAAGTAGGCGAACGGGAAGCCCGCGAAGGGCCCTGGGGCCGG
>CAVFYB010000025.1:0-20000 GCA_963626845.1 Bacteroidaceae bacterium
TTCTTCTGGAACAGCTCTTCGGAGCAGAAGATGAACGCCCCGTTGCCGTTCTCGGTGATGTGCACCACTTCCTTCAGGGCGATGTCCTTGATTTCGCGCTGGTTGGTTTTAAGGGCGGAAGAAGAGTAGATCGCAGTCATTGCTTGCCTCTTTCTGGTATCGAATATGGTACTGGAAAGTATACCTGATACAGGTTCGCAATAGGGGTTGTACGGGTTTGCCGATTCGATCATCTCTATCCTCTTTGCCTTCGTCTCATGTGACAGTTGCTTTGCGCATGAGTTTGGCGAAGGAAGCTTAAATAAATTGGAAGAAAATGCGAAAGCGATGCGAAAATGACTCCGGGGTCGCACAAGGAAGGAAAAGGGGAGGGCAGCATGAAGAGCGAAGACTCGTCGCCTCAAACCGTCAATATGCCCTTGCGCATCTTCTTGTATCTGGCTGGCGTGCTCATCTGCGGCATCGGCGTGGTGCTCAGCGCGCGCAGCAACTTCGGCGCGCCGGCGTTCCAGGCGGTGCCGCTGGTGTTCAGCGAGGGAACGCACCTGCTCACCTTGGGGCAATCGTGCATGTGCCTGTACACCATAGACATCGTTATCCAGATCATCGTGTCCCGGAAGATCTCGGCCAAGGTGCTTCTGCAGCTTCCCTTCGCGCTGCTGTTCGGCTCCCTCATAGACCTGCTGGACGCCGGGCTGGCCCTTGACGTGTTCTGGTTCTGCCACGACCCGAACCTGCTGGTCAGCTGCATTATGTTCGCCGTCGGGATCGTTGCCATCGGGATCGGCGTAAGCGCCATGGTTGCCATGGACTTCGTGCTGAACCCGGCCGACGGGTGCACCCAGGCCCTGATGAGGATCACCGGCTTGCCGTTCGGCAAGGCGAAGGTCGTAAACGACGTGTTCCGCTTCCTGCTTGCCTGCGCCATGGCCTGGCTGCTAGCCGGCAGGTTGTTCGGCGTGGGCATCGGTACGGTGATATCCATGTTCGCCATCGGCGCCATATGCCAGGTCGTCTCCGGCTGGGCGGGCCCTCTTTATCGAAAGGCTTATATCCCGGCGAAGGGGTAGGGCAGTTCGCCGTCGCCCCTGGCCTCCCGCCGCGCAAGGCGATTCGTCGGTCTGCGGGCGTTTGGCTGCCGCGGGCGGCTCTTCGTCCTCCACCGTCCCTTCGCGAACGCGTCCACATACCAGCTTCCTGTTTCGCCTTTGTTACGTTTCGTAACAGCCCCCTGCTCTTCACGGAAAAGGGTTTACCGTGTATTGCTAGTGAACTAGCCCATCGCGCCGTTTTCGTGCGCGACAAGCGGTTCATGAAAGGTGCCGAGCGGATGAGGACAAGCGCCCGGCGGCTTTTTAAGATAGTGAAAGTGAGAGGTTCAGAATGCAATCACGGAAGGTGCCCGCGCAAAGCGGGTTGTATCGTCCTGAGTTCGAGCATGACGCGTGCGGTATTGGCGCGCTGGCCCATTTGAAGGGCGTCCGCTCGCACCAGATGGTCGATGACGCCCTGTCGGTCCTTGTGAATCTGGAGCATCGCGGCGGCAAGGGCTTGGAGCACAACACGGGCGACGGTGCCGGTATCCTGTTCCAGGTTCCCCATCATTTCTTCCGCAAGGAAGCACAGAAATGCGGCCATCTTCTGCCCGACGAGGGCGATTATGGCGTGGCCATGCTCTTCTTCCCGCAAAACGAGCGAGGCGTAGAGGTTTCCAAGCGCATCTTCGAGGAAGGCTGCGCCAAGGCCGGCCTGCCCTTGCTGTTCTGGCGCGAGGTGCCCATCGACGCCCACGACCTGGGGTCAACGGCACGCGCCTGCATGCCCACCATCCTCCAGGCCTTTGTCGGCCGTCCTGAAGACGTCGAGCGCGGCGATGCGTTCGAGCGCCGTCTGTACGTATGCCGCCGCATGGTGGAAAAGGCTGCCGATGCCGAGCATGCGCTCGATGGCCACATCTTCTACGTGTGCTCCTTCAGCGCCCGCACCATCGTGTACAAGGGCATGCTGGTTGCCACGCAGATGCGCCGCTTCTATATCGACCTTTCCGATGCTGCGGTCAAGACGGCCATCGCGCTGGTGCACTCCCGCTACTCCACGAACACCACCCCTTCGTGGGAGCGCGCGCATCCGAACCGCTATATCATCCATAACGGCGAGATCAACACGCTGAAGGGCAACGTGAACTGGATCCGTGCCCGCGAACCCAACCTGTACTCGCCGGTTCTGGGCGAAGACCTGAAGCAGGTCCTGCCCATCATCAACAAGGAGGGCTCCGACTCCGCCGTTCTGGACAA
This sequence comes from Bacteroidaceae bacterium, assembly GCA_963626845.1. Classification (GTDB taxonomy): domain Bacteria; phylum Actinomycetota; class Coriobacteriia; order Coriobacteriales; family Eggerthellaceae; genus Anaerotardibacter. The sequence goes on from CAVFYB010000025.1 coordinate 2,295, forward strand.
CGTGCTGGAGTTCCTGGTCATGAACGGCCGCGACATGACGCGCGCGGTCTCCATGCTGCTCCCCGAGCCGTGGGACCACAACGACAACCTGCCGCCGCGCCGCCGCGCCTACGACGAGTACCAGTCCATGCTCATGGAGCCCTGGGACGGCCCGGCCGCCATCGCCTACACCGACGGCACCACCTTCGGCGCCGCGCTCGACCGCAACGGCCTGCGCCCTGCCCGTTACTATGTAACGCGCGACGACCGCTTCCTGCTCTCCTCCGAGGTGGGCACCATTGAGATCGAGCCGAAGAACATCCTTACCGCCGGCTGCCTCGGCCCTGGTGAGATGCTGGAGATCGATACTTCCGCCGACCGCATCATCTGGAACGACGAGGTTCGCGCCCGCTACGCCAAGGAAAAGCCCTACGGCGACTGGATCAAGGAAGAGAAGATCGAGGTTTCCGATCTTGAGGCCCCGAAGGCTACCGAGCCTGCGGCCGATGCCGACGTGCCCTTCGCGGTGCGCATGGCCAAGCTCGGCTACCACTGGGACGACGTGGACGAAGTGGTCCGCGCCATGGCCGAAAAGGGCGGTGTGCCCCTGGCCTCCATGGGCATCGACGCCTCGCTCGCCTGCCTGTCCAAGAAGAACCGCTCGTTCTTCGACTACTTCTACCAGCTGTTCGCCCAGGTAACCAACCCGCCTATCGACGCATTGCGTGAGAGCCTGGTTACCTCGAGTGTTATCTACATCGGCAACCATGGCAACCTGCTGGAAGACTCCCGCACGGCCTGCCAGCTTATCCGCCTGGACGGTCCCATGCTCGACAAAGAGCAGTTCGACCGCATCTGCGCGGTAGACCGTGTGGGCTTCAAGGCCCAGCGCTTCAGCGCAACCTATCGCCGCGATGCGGGTGAAGGCGCCCTGGAAAAGGCCCTGGCCGAGCTGGCCGAATCGGTGGAAAAGGCCGTTCGCGGCGGTGCGAGCATCATCGTCCTTTCCGACCGCGCAGGCGAAGGCGAGGTTCCGATTCCTTCGTTGCTGGCCGTTTCCTCGGTGCATAACCACCTCATCCGCGTGGGTGTTCGCACCTTCGCCGATTTCGTGGTTGAAACGGGCGACGCCATCTCCGCGCACGACTTCGCCGCTTTGGTGGGCTACTCCGCTTCAGGCATCTACCCGTACATGGCCCACGAGTGCATCGCCGACCTGGCCGCAAAGGGCGCTATCGCCGTTTCTGCCGAGGAGGGCATCGCCAACTACAACAAGGCGGTAACCGCCGGCATCACCTCGGTTATGTCCAAGATGGGCATCTCCACGGTGCAGAGCTATCATTCCGCTCAGATCTTCGAGGCGGTTGGCCTGAAGCAGGAATTCGTGGACAAGTACTTCGCTGGCACGGTTTCCCGCGTGGGCGGCCTGGGCGTCGCCGACGTTCAGCGCGAGGAGAACCAGCGCTACGACGACGCATTGGCTATCCTCGATTCGCCGAGCCCCGAGCAGTTGCCTTCCCTTGGCCTTACCAAGTGGCGCCCGCAGGACGGCGAAGAGCACCTCATCGATCCGCAGACCATCTACCTGTTGCAGCATGCCTGCCGCGAGGGCAACTACGAGATGTTCAAGGAGTACAGCGACCACCTGCATCAGGAAGGCCGCGCCATCCGCCTGCGCGATCTGATCGACTTCGTCACCGACCGCACGCCCGTGCCGTTGGAAGAGGTTGAATCCGCCAAGAGCATCGCCACGCGCTTCAACACCGGTGCCATGAGCTACGGCTCCATTTCCGAGGAAGCCCATAAGTGCATGGCCATCGCCATGAACCGCTTGGGCGGCCGCTCCAACTCCGGCGAGGGTGGCGAGGATCCGCGTCGCGAGACCCCGCTTCCCAACGGCGACTCGCTGAACAGCGCCATCAAGCAGATCGCTTCCGGCCGCTTCGGCGTAACCAGCCGCTACCTTTCCTCCGCCATCGAGATCCAGATCAAGATGGCGCAGGGCGCAAAGCCCGGCGAAGGCGGCCATCTGCCCGGCAAGAAGGTGTACCCCTGGATCGCAGAGGTGCGCCAGTCTACCCCAGGTATCGGCCTTATCTCGCCTCCGCCGCACCATGACATCTACTCCATCGAAGACCTGGCAGAGCTCATCTTCGACCTGAAGAACGCCAACCCCAATGCCCGCGTTTCTGTGAAGCTGGTTTCCGAGGCCGGCGTCGGTACCATTGCCACTGGTGTTGCCAAGGGCGCTGCCGACAAGATCCTCATCTCCGGTCACAACGGCGGTTCCGGCGCTGCCCCGCGCGACTCCATCTGGCATGCGGGCCTTCCGCTCGAGCTGGGCATCGCCGAGGCGCAGCAGACGCTGCTGCAGAACGGCCTGCGCTCCCGTGTGGTCCTGGAGGCCGACGGCAAGCTCATGGACGGCAAGGACGTTGCCGTTGCCTGCTTGCTGGGTGCCGAGGAGTTCGGCTTCGCAACCATGCCGCTTATCGCCATGGGCTGCCTGATGCAGCGCGACTGCCAGCAGGACACCTGCCCGGCCGGCATCGCAACGCAGAACTGCCGCCTGCGCAAGTGCTTCCGCGGCAAGCCCGAGCACGTGGTGAACTACATGCTGTTCGTTGCCGAGCAGATGCGTGAGATCATGGCATCCCTCGGCTTCCGCACAGTGGATGAAATGGTGGGCCACCCCGAGTGCCTGCACCAGGTAGAGGTGCCCGGCAACTGGAAGGCCAACCTGCTCGACCTTTCCCCTGTGCTTGCCAACGGCGAGTGCGAGTTCGGCGCCCATATCCCCGGTGCCGCCGGCCGTCACTTCCTGCCCGAGATGAAGTACGATGTGGAGCTGGACAAGTCGCTTGACTCCACGCTGTTCCTGCCCATGACCGAGGAAGCACGCGAGCACATGCAGCCCGTCCGCTTCCGCGCCGACATTGCCAACGTGAACCGCTGCGTGGGCACCATCCTGGGTGCGGCCGTTACCAAGGCGCACCCCGAGGGCCTGCCCGACGGTTCAGTCACGGTCGACTGCGAGGGTTCCGCCGGCCAGAGCTTCGGCGCATTCATTCCCAAGGGCGTTTCCCTCAACGTGGTGGGCGATGCGAACGACTACTTCGGCAAGGGGCTTTCCGGTGGCATCCTCTCGGTTCGTCCTTCCGAAGATGCCACCTTCAAGTACGATGAGAACACCATCGTGGGTAACGTTGCCTTCTTCGGCGCCACTTCCGGCCGCGGCTTCGTGAACGGCCTTGCCGGCCAGCGCTTCGGTGTCCGCAACTCCGGCGCCACCATCGTGGTAGAGGGCGTTGGCAACCATGGCTGCGAGTACATGACCGGCGGCGTTGCCCTCATCCTGGGCGAAGTCGGTTTGAACTTCGCGGCTGGCATGACCGGCGGCATCGCCTATGTGTACGACGAGTACGGTACGCTGCCGGCACGTTGCAACATGGGCTCGGTGAAGCTTGTCGCTCCCACGGAAGAAGAGATCGATTTCATCCATGAGCTCATCGAAGAGCACGTGGAGCACACGCAGAGCCCGCGCGGCATCAAGATGCTGTACCGCTTCGACGACATGAAGAAGCATTTCGTGAAGGTTATCCCGGTTGAGTACGAACGCGTGCTTCAGATCGTTGCCCAGGCAGAGGCCGAAGGCAAGAGTCATGAAGAGGCGCTTGAGCGTGCGTACGAGATCGTTGGCAAGGGGGTCAAATAATGGGTAAGGCAGGAGCATACCTCGAGCACGACCGCGTTGCTCACAGCGAGCGCTGCGCGGCCGATGCCATGCAGGACTTCAACGAGTTCGCCATTCCTCTGACCGATGAACAGCAGGAAATCCAGGCCAGCCGCTGCATGATGTGCGGCGTGGCGTTCTGCCAGGCCGGCTATTCGTTCGGCAAGGCGCGCCCTTCCGGCTGTCCGCTGCACAACCTTATTCCTGAGTGGAATGACCTGGTGTACCGCGGCCTGTGGAGCGAGGCCGCAGAGCGTCTGGCGCTTACCAATCCGTTCCCCGAGTTCACCGGTCGTGTTTGCCCGGCTCTGTGCGAAGCCGCCTGCAACCTGGCCTCCATCGAGGGCGCAACCACGATCCGCGACAACGAGCGTGCCATCTCGGATCATCAGTGGGCAGCCGGCGGCCCCAAGCCGCTGCGCAAGCCTGCGGCCGATGCGCCCAAGGTTGCCGTAATCGGCTCCGGTCCCTGCGGCTTGGGTGCCGCATGGCAGCTGGTTGAGCTTGGCTGCAAGGTGACCGTGTTCGAGCGCCACGACCGTGCCGGCGGCCTGCTTATGTACGGCATCCCCAACATGAAGCTTCCCAAGGAAGTGGTTGATCGCCGCATCAAGTTCCTTGAGGAAAACGGCATCGCCATCGAGCTGAACACCGATGCCTCCGAGGCTACCGTGGCCCAAAAGCTGAAGGCCGACTTCGACGCGGTTATCATCGCCGTCGGCGCTACCGCTGCCCGTACAGTGGCGGCTCCCGGCGCCGACGCCGAGGGCGTGGTGTTCGCCGTCGACTACCTCACGGCTTCCACGAAGGCTCTGCTGAACGGCCACGACGACGAGATCTCTGCTGAGGGCAAGGACGTTGTCGTCATCGGCGGCGGCGACACCGGCACCGACTGCATTGCCACGGCGCTGCGCCAGGGCTGCAAGAGCGTTCGCCAGCTGGAGTACAACGCCGCTCCGCCCGAGGTGCGCGGCGAGGGCAACCAGTGGCCCGAATGGCCCTTCGTGAAGAAGACCGACTACGGCCAACGCGAGGCCATCGAGCACTTCGGCGAGGATCCCCGTTCGTTCTCCACCGATACCGTCGAGATCCTTACCGAGGACGGCAAGGTCAGCGGCCTGCGCGTCGTTACGCTGGACTGGAGCAACGGCACCTCCCAGCGCCAGATGGGCACCGAGCGCACGCTTCCTGCCCAGTTGGTGCTCATCGCCTGCGGCTTCAGCGGCCCCGAGCGCGGTGTGTACGACGCCCTGGGTGCAGAGGTTACCGAAGGCCGCGGTGTTCGCCCGGTAATGGTAGAGGGCACCCATCGCGTGAAGCATGAGGGCGAAACGCCCATCTATGCAGCCGGCGATGCGAAGCACGGTTCCACCCTGGTGGTCAATTCGCTTGCCGATGGTATCGAGTGCGCGAAGGAAGTAGCAGCCGATCTTCTGAAGTAGGCAGCCGTTCGCAGTTCGCACTATGCATGGAAATGATCGACCCCCGATGGGAACACTCCCTCGGGGGTCGATTTGTTTATGTTAGGGCGGAAGCGGCCGGCGCAGTGGTTGCGGGTTTGGCGCCAGGTTCGAAGCCGCCCAGGGCTATTGGTCGCTTCCGAAGACGTTGCGGATACTTTGGACGGTGGTGTCGCGGTTCATCTGCGCGATGGAGGTGGTAAGCGGAATCTCCTTCGGGCAGACCCGTACGCAGTTCTGAGCGTTGCCGCAGCTGGTGATGCCGTCGGCGCCCATGATGGAGGAAAGGCGCTCCTTCCTGCCCAACTTGCCGGTGGGATGGGCGTTGAACAGGCGCACTTGCGATATAGCGGCCGGCCCAACGAACTTGTTGGCGTGCCCGGTGTTGGGGCAGGCCTCGAAGCAGCAGCCGCAGGTCATGCAACGCGAAAGCTCGTAGGTCCAGCTTTGCGTGCGCGCCGACATGCGCGGCCCTGGCCCCAAGTCGAAGGGGCCGTCGATGTCGATCCAGGCGTGAACCTTCTTCAGCGCCTGGAACAGGGCATCGCGGTCTACCTTTAGGTCGCGCACCAGGGGGAACTTGCTCAGCGGCTCAAGGCGGATCGGCTGTTTCAAATCGTCGATAAGCGCCGAGCATGCTTGGCGCGGGGTGCCGTTGATTATCATGCTGCACGCGCCGCACACCTCTTCAAGGCAGACGCTTTCCCACACAACCGGCGTGGTTGGCTCGCCGTTGGCGTTCACGGGGTTCTTGCGAATCTCCATCAGCGCCGAAACTACGTTCATGCGGGGTTGATAGGTAACGCTGAACTCCTCCCAATACGGCTTGCTCTCGGGGCTTGCTTGGCGCTTGACGATGAGTCGGATGGGCTCATGGGTTGCTTGCTCTTCCATGCCGATCCTCCTTAATGTGCGTGCGTGTAGTCGCGCTTGCGGGGCTTTATGAGCGATATATCCACGTCTTCGTAGCTCAGAATGGGCGCGTTTGCGGCTTCGTCGTAGCGGGCCAACGTTGTTTTCAGCCAGTCGGCATCGTTGCGCTCGGGGAATTCGGGCTTGTAATGGCTGCCGCGGCTCTCGTTGCGCTCGAGCGCACCTTTCGTTATCACCTTGGCAAGGTCGATCATGCCGCGGAACTGGCGTACGAAGGTGACGTTCTCGTTGCTCCAGGTGGCGCGGTCCTGCACGCCGATGCGCCCGAAGCGCTCCTCGATGTCCTCGAGCTGTTCCAGCGTGCTGGCCAGGTCGGCGTTGTTGCGCACCACGGTGACGTTCTTCGTCATAAGGGCGCCCATTTCCTGATGCAGGCGGTATGCGTTCTCGGTCCCGTCCATGGCGAGGATGGCATCGAACTCCGCCTGGTCATTCGCGACGGCTTCCTCGAACACCTTGCCGGGAATCGGGGTTCCCTCAGCCAGCCCCTTCGCATAGTTGGCGGCGTTCGGCCCGGCGGTCATGCCGGCATAGACGGCCGAGAGCAGAGAGTTGGCGCCTAGGCGGTTGGCACCATGCTGGGTGTAGTCGCATTCGCCGGCTGCGAACAGCCCGGGGATGCTGGTTTGCTGGTCCAGCCCCACCCAGAGGCCGCCCATGGAGTAGTGCACGCTGGGAGCCACGCGCATGGGCACTTTGCGCGGGTCGTCACCGACGAACTTCTGGTAGATGTCCAAAATGCCCTCGAGCTTGGCGTTCAACGTTTTCGCGGGGATGTGTGAAACGTCCAGGTACACCACGTTCTGTCCGTCGATGCCCAGGTGCTGGTTCACGCACACATCGAAGATCTCGCGGGTGGCGATGTCACGCGGAACCAGGTTGCCGTAGGCAGGGTACTTTTCTTCCAAAAAGTACCAGGGCTTGCCGTCCCTGTATGTCCAAACGCGGCCGCCTTCACCACGGGCGCTTTCGCTCATCAGGCGGTTCTTGTCGAAGCCGGGAATGGCGGTTGGGTGTATCTGGATGAACTCGCCGTTAGCGTACAGCGCGCCCTGGCGGTAGCAGCGGGCGGCGGCGTATCCGGTGTTGATGGTGGAATTGGTGGACTTGCCGAACACGGCCCCGCATCCGCCCGTAGCGATGATCACGGCATCGGCGGGGAAGGCCCGTATCTCCATGGTGGCCAGGTCCTGTGCCGTCATGCCGCAGCAGATGCCGTTGCTCGTTATGGCAGAAACGAACTCCCAGCCCACGAATGAGCGAACCTTGCCTTCCACTTCCAAGGCGCGAACCTGCTCGTCGAGTGCGTAGAGTAGCTGCTGGCCTGTGGTGGCGCCGGCAAATGCGGTGCGCCGTTTCTGGGTGCCGCCGAATCTGCGCAGATCAAGCAAGCCTTCGGGGGTTCGGTTGAACATCACGCCCATGCGGTCGAAAAGGTTCACGATACGCGGTGCGGCTTCGCACATGCCGCGTACCTGCGGTTGGTTCGCCAGGAAGTCGCCGCCGTAGATGGTGTCGTCGAAGTGCTCGTCTACGCTGTCGCCTTCGCCCTTGGTGTCCATGGCTGCGTTGATGCCGCCTTGTGCGCAGGCGGAATGCGAGCGCTTGAACGGCACCAGCGAGAACAGGTCCACTTCCAGCCCGGCTTCGACGATCTTCAGCGTTGCCATAAGCCCGGCAAGCCCGCCGCCTACAACGGCTATTCTTCCGTTACCCATGAATGAATGCCCCTCTCGGAAAACGACCGGTTAGCCTACGAAGGCGAAAAGCGCCCTCATGCTGAACGCCGCGAACGCGACGAACAAAAGGGCGATGATGATGCCCGACCACTTCTGGGAATTCGGCGAAACGGTGATTCCCCAGGTGATAAGGAAGGTCCACAGTCCGTTGCAGAAGTGGTAGACGCAGCACAGCAGGCCCACCGCGAAGAGCACGAGCCCCGCGGGGTTGGCCACGATGCCTGCCACCATGGCGTAGCTGGGGTCGACCCCGGTAAGCTCTACCTGCAACTTCGTACCGTAGATATGCCAGATAACGAACAGGAACGCGATGATCCCGGTAATGCGCTGGAACACGTAACACCAGTTGCGGAAGTACTTGTAGCGCTGCACGGTAACGCTGGAAGTGAAGGCGATGTAGATCCCGTACACGGCGTGGAACAGTAGCGGCAGGAAGATCACGAACGTTTCCAGTACGATCTTGTACGGCATGTGGGACATGAACGTGCCGGCCATGTCATACGGGGCGCTTCCCCAGTTGGCGGAGTAGTTCACGCACATATGGAAGCATAGGAAGATTCCCAGCGGAAGCACGCCTGCAAAGGAGTGCAGTTTGCGCAGGAAATTAGCGCGGTGGTCTTTGTCCATTGTTTCCCCTCTTGCCATCGTCCCCACGATGTTGATCGGACGTTTCAGCCAGGCAGCGGGCCGCCCCAAAATCTTCGGTCCTATGCTGCCTTATGGGTGGAAACGCGCAGTGCGTTTCCGAAAACACCAGATCATTTACCCGAAGTATAGCGCAGGGAGGCAGTGCTGGCATTAGCCAGATATTCGCCAGATGTCCATTAACCTCTGATCTGCGCTGTTGGCAGATTCGCACGTTCGCCCCGAACGGTTGGCTTTCGCCTTGGGCCAGCCGCGTATGCCCGCGTCTGGCGCGTTTGGCGTATCGAGCGCGGCCGAAATGCGACAGAGTCGCCGATCCGCCGGTTCCTGTTGCCGTCGCGCAGGGCTATGCTTAACTTGATAGATTCGAAAGAGGGGCAAGTATGAAGAAGGCGAACCTGCACGCAGGAAACACGGTGCTCATGTTGGAGGGCGGTGGCATGCGCGCCAGCTACACGGCCGGTATGGTGTCTACGCTTATGGAGCAGGGCATCACGTTCGGTCATGTGTGCGGCATAAGCGCAGGCTCCAGCCATACGGTGAACTTTCTTTCAGGCGACATTTGGCGCACGCGCGCCAGCTTCATCGACCTGGCGATGGAGCCCGAGTTCGGCGGCGTGAAAACCTTCCTGCAGGGCAAGGGCATGTTCTCTGCCCATTGGATCTACGAGGAAGCGGGCCTTCCGGGGCAAACCCTGCCGTTCAAGTACGACGATTTCCAGGCAAACCCCACGCCTTGCTCGATCCAAGCGTTCGACCGAGATTCCGGTGAATCGGTGGTGTGGCATAAGGAGGATCTGAATACCCTCGAGAACCTGATGGTGCGGGTCCGTGCGTCCAGCACCTTGCCGGTGGTCATGCCTGCCGTGCATATCGACGGACACGTGTACTACGACGGCGGATTGGGCGTTGGTGCGGGGGTCCCGCTGCAACTGGCACTCGACTCCGGTTGTGAGCGCATCTTCGCTGTACTCACGCGCCCCAAGGGCTTCCGCAAGCCCGAGCCTGACATTGGCAAGGGAGCCCGCGCCATCGCTGAAAGCTTCCGGAAGTACCCGCAGATGCGCCAGGCCCTGCTCACGCGCAACGAGCGCTACAATGCCGAGCTGGACAAGCTTGAGCGCCTGGCTGAAGAGGGTCGCGCCTATATCGTCTACGCCGACAAGATGGCGGTGGAGAACAGCACAACCGACATAGAGCGTCTTCGTGCGAGCTATTTCGATGGCTATGCCCAAGCGCAGGCTGAGCTTCCGAAATGGATCGAGTGGCTTTCCGCCGAATAGGCGAAGATAAGGCCAATTGGAAATCGGATATGCAGTAAGGAATCGGCGGAGTCCCGAATAGGGCGTTCATTGCATGCTTTTGCTTGCCACCCTTTTGGGAAAGGAGACCTCGAATATACAAAAAGCGGGCCGAACGAATCGGCCCGCTTTCAAGATCTTCTTCGCGGTCTAACGCTGCGAGGTCCTACTCATCTGCCTTGAAAGACATGGTGTAGGCGAACGTGGTGGGATCGTAGTAATCCACCGCGGAACCATCGACCTCAGCGTACGGATAGCCGAAGTTGTTCAGCTTGCCATCTTCCTGCGCAGGGCTAAGCGTAAGGTCGCGGCCGGAAGAGAGCTGAACGCGCTCGGAATCGTATCCGCCCCAGTAGTACTCCGCCTTTTCCTTGGTTTCCGATTGGTCTTTGGTCCAACCGCCCTTCAGGACTGCTTTGAGAACGTCTGCGGGATCTGCGGCAACCCAGCCGGTACCGGCGACATAGAACTCCGCCCAGCAGTGCTGGTTCTTGGTGATATCTTCGGCATTCATGCGGACGCCGAACATCTCACGGGCTGGGATGCCCGAAGCGCGGCAGAGGCCAACGAACACAGAGTTGATGTCGGTGCACTTGCCGGCTTTGGTGTCGAGCAGTGCGCATACGTCGCCGGTGCCGCAGCCTTTAACGCTTTCGTCGCGGTTCATGTTCTCGATAACCCAGTCATAAATGGCGCGGGCTTTCTCGACGGAGCCTGTTTTGCCGGCAGTGATCTCTTCGGCAGCGCTCTTGACCTGGTCGTTGGTGGGAACAAGATCGGAGCCTTCAAGGTACTGCTTCACTTCATCGGGAAGACCGGATCCGTCGTCGGCGATGTCTGAAACACGTACCTCGGCGCGGGAGGCATGGAAGGAAAGGGTTGCCGTGCGATCGGCGGGCGCAGCGTTGGAGTCCCACTCGAGGTAGAGCATTTTATTGCCTTCGGCATCGGTGGTGATCTCGGCCTTGGTGGCTTTGGGCGCGTCGTATTCGACGTTTTCGACGGTCTGGTATTCGTAATCCTGGGCAACCGGCAGCCAAACGCGAACCGTTTTCCCTGCTTCATAGCTGGAGAGGTCTACCGAAGTGGTCACGGTGCCGGAAGTGGTTTTCCCTGTTTCGTTCTTTGCAGTGTCGCTTGCTGCAGTTTCCTGCTTGCTCGAAGACGAGTTGTCGGCATTGCCCTGGGAACAAGCGGTGCAGCTGAGGGCGACCATTGCCGACAGCAAGGCGAATAGGGCAACCTTGGTCCATTTACTCTTGAGAGGGTTGTTCATTCTCTTCCTTTCTCAGTGGATTGCTGAAGCCGTGACCTGAACGGTCGGGTGGCTGGTGGACTCAATCGGATCCATCCTCGAATGCTGTGGAGCGCACGGCGGAGCGATTGAGCCGGAAACGAAAATACGGCTTGGGCTGAAGTTGATGGACTTGTTTTCGATAAGCGGACAAAGGGCTCTGTAAAATCGCTGATCGGCCATATTTTGTTCTTGGCTGAGAATAATATCGACTCATCGGGCATGAAGAGCACGTTTTGCCGTTTGCGCCTGGTGAACGGCAAACGGAGTGGTTCGGCGGGTACTGTCTATGGGCGGGAGAGGTGGAGCGCAGGGGCGTAGCTAGCTCAATCCGGCAAGGATCTCTTCCAGCTCGGAGCGGTCTATGGCGCCAAGCCTGATCTTCGTGATATTTCCTTGGCTGTCTGCAAACACGGAAGTAGGGAATGCCGAGACATTCAGATGGGTGGCCAAAGAACAATTGGTGTCCATCCAAACAGGAACGCTCACATCGTTCTCTTTCGCCCAGCTTGTGAAAGAACCTGCGTCGCGTTCTCCATAGAAACCGGGGGTCACCACGGAGATAACCTGCACGTCACCCAGTCGGGCATGCTCTTCGGCAACTTCGGTGATCTGGTCTAAATCAGCCACGCAAGAATCGCACCAGCTGCCCCAAAACTCGAAGTACACCGGCTTCCCCTTCAGGTCGCTGATGCGATGCGTCTGCCCGTCGAGGTCGGTGAGGACCACGTTTTTCCATGCGCCGGAAACGCTTTGCGAGTCCGCGTCGCCGGCAGAGGTGCCCCTTGCATCATTCACTGAAACGGAGGCGTTGTCGGCTTGCGCGGCTTGGGTAGCCTGCTGCTGCACAACCAGGCCGTTAACTTGGGAGAGGATGAGCCATATGCCCATAATGGCTATCAGGGCACCACCGACCCTTTGGATAACCGGCAGGTATTTATGGATCGCCCGTATGCGCGTCAGCAGCAGATTGGCAGCGAGCGTGATCGCCACGAATGGGATGCATAAGCCAAGGGAGTATACCAGCAACAGGCATGCGCCCGGCAAGGCTCCTCCCTGCTCGGCGGCAAGCGCCAGGATGGTTCCGAGAACCGGGCCTATGCAGGGTGTCCAGCCGAAGGAAAATGCCAGTCCCAGCAGGAAGGCGCTTGCAACGCCGCCAACGGATATCTTCGAAAGATCAGCGCGGGCTTCTTTGTTTAGGAAGGGGATGCGCAGAACCCCGGCAAGCTGAAGCCCTAGCAGTAGAACCAGAAGCCCAAGTGCTATGGCGATGTAGGCGTTGTTGAAGAAAGATCCGAAGGCCCCTGCTCCTGCACCGAGGGAAACGAACACGCAGCAGATGCCCAACACGAATGCCACGGTATTGGCGCAGCGTTTTGCAAGCCCGAGTTCATTGGAATTTGCATCGGTGGTGAGGATGCCGGCATACACCGGCAAAAGCGGGACGATGCAGGGGGAGAAAAACGACAGGGCCCCTGCTGCTGCGGCGGTTACGACAAGGCTTGCGTCCAAGGTCTTCCTTCCAAAACGGCGTCTACGTGCCCGCCCATAGTAGCAAGGAGTGGGTTATTGCTGTTGAGGGATTGGCGCGAGGGGCGATCCGGAAGCCTAGGCGGGTGTGTTTTCGTTTTGGGTGGGTGCAAGGGCCGGTTTTCGCTGGCGGGTTTTGGCGGCCTTGCGTCAATCCGTCATCGCGGCCTGCTCAAGGCCTTTCTCTGCCAAGGCTTCTACAGGAACGTGATGCCGAAAGCCTGGAACAGCGAGCCCCAACATACGCCGATCACGTACAGGCCCAGCAGGATAAGCAGGTTCTGCTTCAGCCGGCGGTTCTCGCTGAACAGCACTAACAGGCCCACACCGGCAGAAACCAACAGGCCTGCCATCATCGCGCCAGCGCCCAGGATGCCGTCAAGGTAGAGCTGCGTGATAACCACGCTGGCGGCGCAGTTGGGGATAAGGCCCACCAGGGCAGATCCCAGTATGGCGATGCTGGGGTTGCCTGAAAGGAATGCGGTCACGGCTTCTTCGCCGGCCATTTCCATGGCGGCGCCCAAAGCCAGCGTGATAAGGAACACGACAACGGTAACCTGCAGCGTATGCTTCACGGCGCACACCACGATGCTGCCCCAGGAGCTCCCCTCCTCGGCGCAGTGGCAACTGGGGTTGCGGCAATGCTCGTCGCCGAACACGTGCGCCTCTTCGGCATGCTCATGCTCGCAGTTGCAGGAATGTTGGTGGGCCTGCTCGTGCTCGGCTGCCGCGCGCTGCTGGGTGATGCGCAGGCGAAGGCGCAGCACCGCATCGATGGCGAAGCCCATCGCCATGCCGATAATCACCTTGCATCCGATGATGGATGCCATGACGGATGGGTCCACCTGTTCGGCGATGAGTAGGGGCAACATCTCGTCGGAGGTGGAAAGGTAGATGGCGAACAACGTGCCCAAGGTGATGGCGCGGCTGGAGAACAACGCGGATCCTGCGGCGCTGAACCCGCATTGGGGCACGGCGCCCAGCACGGCGGCCACGGCAGGCCCCAGGCGGCCGGCCTTCTGCACCAGCTGCTCGGTTCTGCTGCCGGCCTTGTGCTCAAGGATCTCGAGCAGCAAATAGGTAACCAAAAGGAACGGCACCAGGTACAGGGTGTCCTTGGCCGCATCGGTCAGGATGTCGATGATCAGCTCTTCCATTTAGTCCTCCTGCTTGGCCAGACAGTGCTCGCACATGCCGTAGAGCACGGTTTTGGTGGGGTTGATGCGCACATGATGATGCTCGATCACGTGCTCGTAGAGCTTCTGCAGCTCGCCGCAATCGATGGGGGAAAGGTCGCCACACCGCTCGCACTTCAGGAAGAAGTACACGCCATCGGGTGCGTCGGGGAGGAAGCGGTAGCATACGCTGCTCATGCCCTCGATGGTGGTGCGGGCTATGACCCCTTCTTCCTCGAGGCGTTCCAGGTTGCGGTACACCGTGGCGGTGCCCACCTGCGAGCCTTGCTCCTTCAGGTCGTGGATAACGTCCTTGCTGGTGAAGAAGGGCTTGCGGTGAGCCTGGATGCAGGAGAGGATAAGCTCTTTCTGCTTGGTGCGGTATTGCTTGCCGGCGGCGTTCTGTGGCAATGGGTGCTCCTGGTGCTCCTATGAAATGAAAACGGGTCTCATTTTTAGGGGCGCCTGGGAGCTTGTCAATAGAAATGAGAAAAGTTCTCATTTCTGAGCGGTTTTGAGAAGACCTGCAGGTTTGCTCAGATGCTCTAAGGTTGTGCCGAAGCGCTATCGGGCCTCTTTGTCTGCCGCGGAGTCGTTGGAGGATGCTTCGCGGTCGTCATTTGCGGGCACGGCGTTTTCGCGTGGCGTGTCGTTTGCCGGGCCATCTCCGACGGCGGCGGTTCCTGTGATCGTGGTTTTGCCTGCAGCGCTTGCGGTGTCGGCCTTGGTGCCCGTGGCCTTGCCCTCAGCGCTTTCGCCGGCGTCTTCCGCGCTCGAATCTTTGCTCTGGTGGTCGTGGTGCTTGGCGTGGGCCAGCTTCTCCCATGCGGAATCGGAGCAGATGAGCATGACGCCCAGGATGAACCAGACAATGGGATGGATGCCGAACACGGGCGTTTGCCCGGCCAGCGCGGCGATGCCGATGCAGATCATGGCGAATCCGAGGATGACCGAGCCGACCTTCACCTTCATGATTCCTCCTGCCTGCTTGCTGCGCTCTGCCTTCTAATAATAGGGCAGCGCAGCGCCAAGGGACGGCTCCAAACTGTTATTCGACGCCGAGGCCGTAGCTTGTCATCGTTTCGTTGCCAACTGCGTAAGAACTTCTATCGTTTCTGATTATCCCGTGCATTCCACGTGCGGGTTTCCTGTTTGCCCCGATGAGCGTGGCGGGCGCGGAAGCGGGCGTTCTATAATCGAGCAGTCGCGGGCACTGCCTGCGCTTTTGTTCTCATCAACGAACCTCACCGAACAGGGGAAGGGCAGGCAACCCAAGAATGCAGCGACGAAACGCCAGGCACACACAGGCTCCTTCTTCGTTCGGGGATCGCGCCCGCGCAGTAGTGGGGCGGGCGTCTGCTGCGCGCGATAAGGCGTTCGACCAGCGCTTCGGCGGCGGCTCCCATGGCGGAAAGCGTCCGCGCAAGCCCAAACGTCCCAACCCGGTGAAGAAGGCCATCAACGATTGGTGCAACCGGTTGCTGGGCGTGGCCTCCGAGCGCTCCTTCGACCAAGAGGAAGAATACGAGTCCCACCGCACCACGCGCGACTACATCTGCAACACCCTGGGCACCGGGGCGTGGGGCATGGTGTTCCCGGTGCTCACCATCGTGGTAACGCAACTCTGCGGTGCCGAGCAGGCGGGCATGTTCTCCATGGCGTTCATCATCGGAACGCTGCTGATGATCCTGGGTAACTACGGCGTGCGCACCTACCAGGTCTCCGACATCGATGAACGGCATTCGTTTTCCGACTACCAGGTGAACCGCGTGGTCACCTGCATCCTGATGATGGTTGTTGCCTACGTGTACTGCGGCATCCGCGGCTACAGTGAGCAGATGTTCACCATGTGCATGGGCGTGTGCGCCTACAAGATGATAGATGCCTTGGCCGATGTGTACGAAGGCCGCCTGCAGCAGGCCGACAAGCTGTATCTGGCGGGCGTGTCTCAGGCGTTCCGCTCCCTTGTGGTGCTGGTGGTGTTCTCGGTCTTCCTGTTCATCTCGCGCGACCTGGGGCTCAGCAGCATCGCCATGGCGGTTGCCGCCATCGTCACGTTCGTGCTCCTCACGTTCCCACTCTCGCTGTTGGAAACGCCGAAGAGCGCTCACATGAGCGCCCAGAGCATCGCGGCGTTGTTCAAACAGTGCTTCCCGGTGTTTATCGCCTTGTTCATGTATGCGCTTATCGACAACATGCCGAAGTTCGTCATGGAAACTGCGCTTTCCTACGACAACCAGCTGTACTTCAACGCGCTGTACTTCCCGGCGCAGGCCATCCTGCTCACGGTTGGGTCGGTGTACAAGCCGCTGTTGGTGCGCATGGCGCAGATGTGGGCCGATGCCGAAAAGCGCGCCCGCTTCCACCTGGTTATCCTGGCTATCGTGGCATTGGTGATCGCCCTTACGCTGGTGGTCATCTTCCTTATGGCGTGGATCGGCATCCCCATCATGAGTTTCATGTACGGCGTTGATTTCGAGCAGTTCCGCGGTCTGAGCTACATCATGATCGCGGCGGGTGGCGTTACGGCCGTCATCGACTTCCTGTACCAGGTGATCACCGTGCTGCGCCGCCAGAAATCGGTGATGAAGCTCTACCTCATAACCTTCGGCTTCTCGCTGTTCGTACCCATCCTGCTTATCGACTTCACGGGCTTGCCCGGCGCCGTTATCGGCTATCTCATCGTGATGACCATCTTGCTGGTGCTGCTGGTGTGGGAGTACATCAGCATCTGCATCGACCTTGCAAAACATCCGGTTGACCCCGGCGCTGCCCCTGGGACGCAGGAGCCCGTTGTGGAAATCGAGGCAACGCTGGTGGGAGAGCCCGCTTCGAGCAGGCGCTCGCATGCGCAGGATCAGCGCCGCGGGGCGGAAGGCTCTGCTGCCGGCAACGCGCGCAATGTGGAGGCTGCCCCTTCGCCCCACAGCGCCGGGCCGTCTGGTGGCGTCGAGCGTCCCCGCCGGGATACCTAGCTGTTCGACGGTGGTTCCGGTCGGGGCTTGCGAACCGGTTCGAAAGAGCGCCGCGGATGATTGGCAAATTATTTTCCAAAAAGGGGTTGACGGAATAGGGCTGCATACGTAATATACTGTCTCGCGCCTTTGGTAAAGGGTAACACCGCCGAGCGGAACGCTCACTGAAGCAAGCAGCTCAATGGGGTGTCGTCTAATGGTAGGACAGCGGTTTCTGGTACCGTATGTGAGGGTTCGACTCCTTCCACCCCAGCCAATTTGCGCCTATGGCCTCGTCGTCTAGCGGTTAGGACGCCGCCCTCTCAAGGCGGAGATCGTCGGTTCGAATCCGATCGAGGCTACCAAACTTACAGCCCGCGGAAACGCGGGCTTTTTCATTTTTCTGCAGAGGATCGCCTAGACCGCTCGCCTAGTTTGCCCTCGTCTTGCGCCTGGGTTTGACGGCGGTTCCGTGCGGTCTTCCCGGCCGTTCGGCGGTTATAACTATGCAGGGTGGGTCTTTTATGAAAAACCCTGCCGCCTTGCCGGCTTCCCGTACGATTGATTCGTCTATCCCAGCTGCCCACCTTTGCGTGGGCAGTTTGCTGCAGGCCTCCATTTGGTTTTCAGCGCGCCCGTTTGAGGAACACGACGAAAGGGAAGTGCATGTCGCCCGACATACTTATCGAAGCGCTCAAGGCTCTGCTTCTGGGCATCACCGAGGGCATTACGGAATGGCTGCCCATCTCTTCCACCGGCCACATGATTTTGGTGGACGAGTTCGTGAAGCTCAACGTCAGCGACAAGTTCCTCGAGCTGTTCCTGGTGGTTATCCAGATCGGCTCCATCATGGCTGTTGTGGTTACCTTCTGGCACAAGCTGAATCCGGTTTCGCGCACCAAAGACGAAGTGGAGCGCAAGAAGACCTGGCGCATGTGGGGCATGGTGGTAATCGGCAGC
>CAVFYB010000026.1:0-3769 GCA_963626845.1 Bacteroidaceae bacterium
GCGCAGTTGTTCTTCATGTAGCGCTCGGAAAGGGCGGCGAACTGGCCTTCCAGCGTGGTCTGGCCCTCGTCCACCAAATGCTCGAAGTAGCGGGTGCCCGTGCACATCTCCTCGCACACCACGGCGGCGCCGCTGGTTTCGATGAGGTGATGCAGCTTCCAGTTGGGGATGGCCATGGGCGTGCCCGTGATAAGGATGCGCTTGGTGCCTGCGGGGAACACGCTCACGCCATCGGCCACGCGCTGCTCAAGCTCGTCGGCGAGCTCGTTGGCCTTCTGAGCGCAGCGCTCAGGGTCGTCGAAGAAGGCGATCTGCGTCATGAGCAGGCGATCCTTGCCGGAAATGGGGATGCAGTCGGTTGCCTTTGTTGCCGCGAACACGCGTGCCAGGGCGCGGCGCTTCTCGTTGACGAGCTTGATCGCCTCGCCCAGCTTCTCGGCGGTGAGCTCGTTGCCGGTGAATGCTTCCACCTCATGCGCGAAATCGGCGATCTCGCCCGTCCACTTGTCGATGTCCTTGGGGCGCTTCATCTGCGGCATGTCCATGACGTAGGTCTTCTTGTCGACGCCCAGGATCTCGTAGGCCTTCTTCTTGGCATCGCACGTGGTTTCACCCACGTACATGTCCGCCACGCTGAAGTACGGGCACGTCTTGCCGAAATGCGCGCCGAGCGAAGCCTTCACAAGGGGGCACGTATCGGCGGGCAGCACCTTCTCGCCTTCCGGAACCCAGAACTGCGAGCCGCCGCACAGGCCCGTGACCGCGCCGCCGCAGGCGATGACCACCTCGTCGGGCACGTACACACAGAACGTGCCGAACACCTTGCCGCCCGCTTTCTGCAGCTCGATGAGCTCAGATGGGCGGATGCCGTGGATGTCCGAGACGACGAAATCGTAGAACGCCATTGCCTCGGGGCGGTTTTCCTGGCTCAGGTACACGTCGCCGAACGCGGTGGGAAGCACGGCGCACAGCTGGTCGTGCGTTTCCAGGTCCATCCCTAAGCTCTTCCACATCTCATGATTGTCTGCCATTGGTTAACTCCTCTCACTAAGGGGCTGCCGCCGTGCGTCGGGCTGGCGCGGGCGCACTCCCCCATATGCCTTTGAACGAGTGAACGAAAGATGCCCGGCATCCCCCTTCGGGCTGTTGAGGGGCATGCCGGGCGCGGGTTTTCCAGTTGCCGGCCAGCTGCGCTAGCCGATGACGATGGTGAACACGCCGTCTTGCTCGGTAACCGCAGCTTGCAGCTTCTTGCGCTTGGCAAGCCGCAGGATGTTGTCGCGGGGAGCGGCGCTGTCCACTTCCACCGACACCTGTTGGCCGGGGTTCTTCTTCAGCGCATCCTGCACCATCATCAGCGGCTGGGGGCAGGAAAGGCCTTTCGCATCTACGGTGACCACTGCAAAACCTCCTAGGAACGGGAACGCTTGAGGTTCACGAACGCGATGACGAACAGGATGACGATGCACACCACCGTGGCGATCTGACCCGCCTCGGTAGTGCCCTTGGCGCTGGAGGCGATGCCGAAGTTATGGGCAAAGGCAGCGCCCATCAGAAGGCCCACGAAGGTTACCGCAGCGTCGCCGTTGCCGGAGCCGGCAAGGACCAGCTGGCGCAGCGGGCAGCCGCCCAGAAGGGTTGCGCCGAAGCCGACTACGTACATGCCCAGGATGTTCCACAGGGCCTCAGTGTGGGCGATGGGCTGATCGGCGAAGCTGAGGTTGAAGTGGCCGGTTGCCACGTTGTACACCAGAACGCCCGCGAACAGGATGCCGATGACCAGCAGTCCCCAACCGTCGCGCACCAGGAACACGTCGCGCAGGCCGCCGGCGAAGCACAGGCGGGTGCGCTGGGCAACGACGCCGAAGGCGATGCCGCCGATGATCGAGAGCACGACCGGGGCATGCATGCTGCCGGGGCCGGACTGGGAAACGGCGAACACGGTGGTGGTGACGCTCAGAATGAACAGGGCGATGACCACGATGGGAAGGGCAAAGCCCTCGGCCTTCTTCACGGTTTCGGCCTTGCCCAGGCTGAAACCGTTCTTAAGGAAGAGCACGCCCGTGCCGATACCGGCAGCGAAGCCGATGAGGGCAACCCATGCGTTCAGGTCGCCGCCGGCCATGCGCAGCACCATGCGAAGGGGGCAGCCCAAGAAGATCAGGCAGCCGATCATCATGATGAAGCCCAGGATGAAGCGGGTGAAGGGGGAAGAGCCGGCCTGAGCCTTGAACTCCCTGTTGGCAAGCGCCATGACGCAGGCGCCGACGATGATGCCGATGATCTCGGGGCGGAGGTACTGGACCGTTTCGTTGGTCTGCAGCTTCAGGGCGCCTGCCGTGTCGCGCACGAAGCAGGCGATGCAGATTGCCATGTTGCCGGGGTTGCCGTTAGAGGCAAGAAGGACGGCCACGATCGCGGTGACGATGCCGCAACCGGCCAAAATCAAATGCTCTTTCTTGGAAGAGTCCATTTCTGCTCCTTTGATAGGGGGATTCAGCGCGCTCTTCGCCAAAGGGGGTATGCGAGGTAGCGAGCGCACCAACAACAAGTGCCGCAGAGGTAGCGGCTGCAGAAAACGAGGCTTGCGCAGAAACAGCCTCTTCAAGGGAAAAGCACCCATCGATCAATCGCCCGCAAAACGATGTGAATCGCAGAATCATCGAGCTTCCGGGCGGATGATCAAGCGCATTATATCCATCAAAGCCAAAAGTGGAAGATGTCTATTCACCTCAGAGAACGGATTCACCCGCTCAGCGGACGCCAGCGGCAACTTCGACTCCCATCAGCCTATAATCCCAGCTGACATTAAAGCCTGCGAAAGGAAGCCCATGCCCGACCAAGACAGGAACGCCCAACTACGATCGCTGCCTTCAGTAGACGAGGTACTTGGCGCCCTTTCCCGCATCATCCCCGAAGGATCCGTCCCCCATTCCTCGCTGACAGCCTGCATCCGCGAGCACATCGCGCAGTGCCGCGAGCAGATCCTTTCAGGAGGCAGCGCTCAAACCGATTTGGATTCCGTCTGCCAAGGCGTTATGGCACGCGTGCGGCAGCAAGGTCGGCCTTCCCTTCGCCCGGTCATCAACGCAACAGGCGTGGTGCTGCACACCAACCTGGGAAGGAGCGTGCTGGCCGAAGAGGCGCAACAGGCCGTTGCCAAGGCAGCGGGCAGCTACTCCACCCTGGAATACGACCTAAACTCCATGCAACGCGGCAGCAGGCACAGCCATTGCGAAGGGCTCATCTGCTCGCTTACCGGCGCCGAGGCGGCCATCGCGGTGAACAACAACGCGGCGGCGGTGATGATGGTGCTGCACGAGTTCGCCTCGGGCAGGCAGGCCGTCATCTCGCGCGGCGAGCTCATCGAGATCGGCGGATCGTTCCGCATCCCCGACATCATGGACTTCTCGCATGCGCAGATGGTAGAGGTGGGAACCACCAACAAAACCCACCTTTCCGACTACGAGCGCGCAATCGGGCCCGATACCGCGATGCTGCTGAAGGTGCACACGTCGAACTACCGCCTGGTGGGCTTCACCGAATCGGTGGATGCGCGTTCCCTGAAATCGCTTGCGGTCAAGGAAAACGAACGCCGCGCAGCTAGCGGCGAGGGCGAGCCGCTTCTGGTGTACGAGGACCTGGGATCCGGCATGCTCCTGCCGCTGGAAGAGCTGGGCAACCACGGCGAGCCCACGGTGGCAGAAGCACTGCGCGGCTGCGACCTTGTTTCCTTCTCGGGCGACAAGCTGCTCGGCGGGCCGCAGGC
>CAVFYB010000026.1:4042-19330 GCA_963626845.1 Bacteroidaceae bacterium
CGCGGGCGGTGGTTCGCTGCCGATGGTGGACATCCCCTCCTATGCGGTGGAAGTGGAGTTGGGGCACGGCGATGCGCAATCCTGCACCGCGTTCTTACAGCAGAAATGGGGCATGCCCATAATCGCGCGCATCAGCCACGAGAAGCTCGTCTTCGGCGCACGCACCCTGCAGGGCAAGGGCGAGATCGAGCAGATCGCGAACGCCCTTGACGCATACCTGCAGGCAACGAAGGAGCTCTAGCATGGCAGCAGAGAACGCAAACCGTCACCTGATCCTGGGAACCGCCGGCCATATCGACCATGGCAAATCAACGCTCATCGAAGCCCTTACCGGCACCGATCCCGACCGCCTGGCGGAAGAGAAGCGCCGCGGCATAACCATCGAGCTTGGCTTTGCCGAACTGCCCCTGCCCGACGGCACCACCATGGGCGTAGTAGACGTCCCCGGCCACGAGCGCTTCGTTCGCCAGATGATAGCCGGCGCAACTGGCATAGACCTGGCGTTGGTGTGTATTGCGGCAGACGATGGCATCATGCCCCAAACCCGCGAGCACCTGGCCGTTCTGCAGCTTCTGGGCATCACCGACTGCGTGATTGCCCTCACCAAGAGCGACCTGGTAGACGAAGAATGGGTGGAGCTGGTTTCCGAGGAAGTGCGCGGCGAGCTTGAGGGCACGCCGTTTGCGCAAGCACCTATCGTTGCCGTTTCGGCTCGAACCGGCAAAGGCCTGCCCGACTTGCTGCAAACGCTCTGCAAGAAAGCAGCCACCATCAAAGGGGCCGCCAAAACCGGATCGGTCCGTCTTCCCGTCGACCGCGTGTTCACCATCAAGGGCGCCGGCACCGTTATCACCGGCACCCTGTGGCAGGGCATGGTTGCCCCTGGGGATGAACTGGAAATCCTGCCATCAGGGCTTACCGCGCGCGTTCGCTCAGTGCAGGTGCACGGTAAAGAGGTAGAGCGGTCGGTTGCCGGCAACCGCACCGCGTTGAACCTGGTAGGGCTGAAGACGAGCGACATCCGCCCGGGCGACTTCCTCGCAACGCCCGGCACACTGGAGGCCACCAACCGCTTCGACGCGAACTTCACCTACCTGCCCACTGCCGCCTCCGAGCGCCCGCTTGCAAGCGGCAGCCGCGTGCATGTGGCGCATGGCACGCGCGAGGTTACCGGAAGGCTGCTGTTCATGGACGGCATTTCCCAAGCCACAGCCAACGACACGCTGTTCGCGCAGGTGCGGCTCGACACCCCCTTGCCCGTAAGCCACGGCGACAACTTCGTTGTCCGCTCCTTTTCGCCGGTGCACGTTATCGGCGGGGGAACCGTCCTGAACAGCCAGCCGCGGCATCGTACGAATTTGGGCAACGAGGACCGCGCGCTGCTTGAGGCGCTGGCCCAAGAAGACGAGCTGGCAATGTGCCATGCCGTCATCGATGCCGACGACGTTCCGGCAAGCACCGCCGACATCGCCCAGATCACCGGCCTTGCCGCTAGCAAGGTAGAGAAGCTCCTTTCCAAGGAAGCTGCATCGGCAAAGAAGGCGCTGTATCAGAAGCTCGGCAGCGCGCCCAGCTATTGGGCCAAGGCGGCCACCATCCAAAAGCACGTTATGACCATGGAGAACCTCCTGCTCAAGTTCCATGCGCAGGAGCCGCAGGCAACGGGCATGGCGAAGGCCACGTTGCAGCAGCGCTATCCTCGCCACTTGGAGGATGGGTGCTTCGAGGCACTGTTCGGCAAAGCCGTCGAATCGGGCAAGCTCGTGTTCAACAAGGGCGAGGTAAGCCACCCCAAGGCAAGCGCCGGCGCCCGAAACCTCGAAGAGCAGACCGCGCAAACCCTGCTCAGCGCCCTGCGCGAACAGGGATGCACCCCCAACCCGCTTGAGGCGGTGTTCCAGGAAGCGGGCCTTTCCAAGGCCCAAGGCAACAAGGCCGTGCTCGCGCTCGAGGCCGAAGGCACAGCCCAGCGCATCGACCGCACCTTCTGCTTCTCGGCAGAAGCACTGGATCAGCTCAAGCACGCCGTAGTCTCTTACCTAGAAGAACACGGGCAGGCAAGCGCCGCCGAGTTGAAAACAGCCATGGGAACCAGCCGAAAGTACGCCATTCCGCTGCTCGAGTATTTCGACCAGACGCGCGTAACGAAACGCCAGGGTGACATGCGCGTTCTGGCTTAGCACCGAGAAAGATCAGCAGGGCCGGGTAAAAAAACAAGAGTCGAGCAAGAAGTATCCGTCGGCAATGACCGCACAAGGGAATTCATTCTCTGAAAAGGATAGAACTTCACCCTTTCGCCGAAGCAGACGGTCCTTCGGGTTGGATCATGACCAGCGTAAAGGTACCATTATCGAGCCTTGTGCAAGGAGACGAATGGGTCCTGGTGGGCCCCGCGGCCTTCAAAGCCGTTGTGAGGCGCGCAGAACGTCTTGGGTGTGTTCGATTCGCACACGTCTCCGCCAAAACCATCGCGCCGCCCCTCGGGGCGGCGTTTTTTCGTTGCCCTACGCCTTGGCGCTCACCGTCAGGCATTCGCTCACCAGGCGTCGGGCTGCGGGAACTCAGCCCGACTGAACCTCGCTTGATCCCTGGAGCCACAGCCCACCCTCGACATCGGGCAAAGCCAAAGAATTGAACTTTGGTTCAATTTCCCGAAAACCCTCCCCTAAATTGAACCTAACGACTACACTAGGTTCAAAGCAAATTGAACTTTATTCAAACGCAAACGAGCGGGCATGTTCCCGCGCGAAAACGAACAAGGGGGGCTTCGTGAGTCAGCAACCATTCTCCAGTCGGCTGAAGCAGGCCATGGATGACGCGGGGCTTAAGCAGGCCAGCCTCATCAGCACTGCCGCCGACAAGGGCATTCGCCTAGGCAAAAGCCAAGTGAGCCAATACGTAAGCGGCAAGACCGTCCCCCGCCCCGACACCATGGCGGCATTGGCGGAAATCCTTGGAGTATCCCAGGAATGGCTTGCGCAGGGCACAGGAGCTGCCTGTCTGGCAACTAGCTCGCCCTCGCCTGCAACCGCCGGGCCGGAGCCTGGGCACAAGAACACCAGGCAAGCCCCGAATCCGACCAACCCCTCACCTTCGCCATCCGATGCGCCCGCAAGCGCCACCGAAGCTGTTACCGAATCCGAACCAACCACCCAAGGGAGTGCCCCCATGCGCCAGTTCAAGAAATCCTCCAAGCTCGACAACGTGCTCTACGACGTGCGCGGCCCGGTGGTGGACGAGGCTGCCCGCATGGAGCGCCAGGGCACGCGAATCCTGAAGTTGAACATCGGCAACCCCGCTCCCTTCGGCTTCCGCACGCCCGATGAAGTGGTTCAGGACATGCGACTGCAACTACCCGACTGCGAGGGTTACAGCGATTCCAAGGGCCTATTCAGCGCCCGCAAGGCCATCATGCAGTACTCGCAGATCAAGGGCCTTCCCAATGTGGATATGGACTGCATCTACACCGGCAACGGCGTAAGCGAGCTCATCAACCTGTGCATGCAGGCGCTGCTGGACAACGGAGACGAGATCCTCATCCCCAGCCCGGATTACCCGCTGTGGACCGCCTGCGCCACGCTGGCCGGCGGCAACCCGGTTCACTATATCTGCGACGAGCAGGCGGAGTGGTATCCCGACATCGCTGATATCGAGAGGAAGATCACGGCACGCACCAAGGCAATCGTCATCATCAACCCGAACAACCCCACCGGCGCGCTGTACCCCCGTGAGGTGCTGCAGGAAATCGTCGAGGTTGCGCGCAAGCACCAACTGATGATCTTCTCCGACGAGATCTACGACCGCTTGGTGTTCGACGGCGAAGAGCACGTTTCCATCGCCAGCCTGGCACCCGACCTGTTCTGCGTAACCTTCAGCGGCCTTTCCAAGAGCCATATGATCGCCGGTTACCGCATCGGGTGGATGGTGCTTTCCGGCAACCGCGCCTGTGCCAAGGACTTCATCCTGGGCATCGACATGCTCTCAAACATGCGCCTGTGCTCGAACGTTCCCGCGCAGAGCATCGTGCAGACGGCGCTCTGGGGTCATCAAAGCGTGCAGAGCTACGTGGTTCCCGGCGGACGCGTGTACGAGCAGCGTGAGTACGTCTACAACGCATTGAACAGCATTCCCGGCATCACCGCCGTGAAGCCAAAGGGCGGGTTCTACATCTTCCCCAAGATCGATACCGCCAAGTTCAACATCACCGACGACGAGCAGTTCGCGTTGGACCTACTGCACGAAAAGAAGATCCTTCTGGTACCCGGCAAGGGCTTCAATTGGGGCAAACCCGACCATTTCCGCGTGGTGTACCTGCCCCGCATCGAGGTGCTATCCGAGTGTATGGAAAACCTTGAGGGTTTCCTAACCAACTATCGCCAGAATTAAAAGTTAAAGATATGCCACTTGAAAAGCGCATTGTCTACCTGCGCAAACAATATGTTATGACACTTCAGTAGCTTTATAGACTGCTGTCTAGCGACAGAATTTAAAATGACACTATAATGTCTTTAGAGACGCTCCAGGAGGATAGCCATGGAAGACAAAACCGATCTGCGCATCATCAAAACGCAAGAAGCCATCCACTCCTCCTTCGAGAAGCTTGCGGAAGGTAACGAGCTTTCCGCCATCTCCGTTGCGCAGCTGTGCCGCGAAGCGCGCATCAGCAAGAAGACCTACTACCGGCACTACCCCGACCTGAACGCCTTGATCCTTGAATACCAGGCGCTGCTGCTACAGACCTTGCTCGAGGAAACCAAGGAGTTCGCCCTGCCCGACCGGACTGCTGAGTTCGCCCGGCAGCTGGTGGTGTCGCTCTGCGAGGCGGGCAAGCGAAGCCGGCTAAACGAACGCGTGGTGTGCTATGCACGCAAGTCGGAGTTCTGTCAGCAGATGATCGAAGAGGAGTTGCAACTGGGTTACGTGAACGACCGCGGCTTCGGCAGCCTTTCCGGCACCGAGATATCGGCAGTACTCGTGTTCGTGCACTCAACCTGCGTCACGCTGTACCAACATTGGGTTGCCGGCGGCAAGCGCATGAGCGCGAAGCGCCTTTCGGAAATGGCGGCCACCCTGGCAACAAAGGGAACTACTTCCTTGGGCTAACAACCCTGCCCTTAACCGCCTACCATAAACCTACAAAATTACTCGGAATTAGCCTGTTCCCACTTTCCGCCCATTGCCGAACACGCTAGGATAGGGAAAACAACGCATGCGCCCCGCCGTAGAATGAGCGCGACAATACCGAAAGAGGCATCATGTTCAACGAGAACCTCGATTCCATAGTTGCGGGCATCGCCCAGAATTACAGCGCAAAGGAAATCTTCTTCACCGACCCTGATCGCCACTTCCCGAACAAGAAGGCCATCACCAATGTGATCAAGGACCTTCGCCGCGTGATGTTCCCGCGCTACTTCGGCGACGAAACGCCTACCGGCACCAACCCCGAGTACTTCATCGGCGAAACGCTTATCCGCATCGAAGACTCGCTGCGCCGCGAGCTCACCGAAGCACTGTTGTTCAAGGACCCGGACGCATCCTGCGAAGATACCCGCAAGCGCGTCAACGAGATCTGCGCCCACTTCTTCGGCAAGCTGCCCGAGGTGCAGCGCGTGCTGCTCACCGATGTTCAGGCGGCCTTCGACGGCGATCCTGCCGCGCAGAGCAAGGAAGAGATCATCTTCAGCTACCCGGGCTTCTTCGCCATCTTCGTGTACCGCATCGCCCATGAGCTGTACACGCAGAACGTGCCGCTGATCCCCCGCATCATGACCGAGTACGCCCACAGCGGCACCGGCGTTGACATCAACGCGGGCGCGCAGATCGGCGAGTATTTCTTCATCGACCATGCAACCGGCGTGGTAATCGGCGAGACCACCATCATCGGCAACCATGTGAAGATCTACCAGGGCGTAACGCTAGGCGCCCTCAGCACGCGTGCAGGACAGAAGCTTGCCGGCGTGAAGCGCCATCCCACCATCGAGGACAACGTCACCATCTACTCGAACGCCAGTGTCCTTGGCGGCGAAACCGTGGTGGGTGAAGACACCGTCATCGCCGGCAGCGCCTTCGTTACCGAGAGCATTCCCGCACATTCGCGCGTGAGCTTGGCCAGCCAGAAGGTGAACGTGCGCCAACCTAAGAAGAAAGTAGAGAACTGCTGGTATTCCGAGCTATAGTCCCCTACCGGCATCGCCGGAAAACCACCAAAAAGAAAAGGGAAGCCGGTCGGGAAACCTCCCGGCCGGCTTCCCTTTTCCCAGAGGCAAACGCCACAGCTAGAACAGGCCTAGACGCTTCTCTATAGCCTCGTTGATGATACGCAGCGCCTTCACGCGCGCATAGTACTTGTCATCGCTTTCCAAGATGGTCCAAGGTGCATGATGGGTTGAGGTAAGGCGGAACATGTCTTCCACCGCAGCGCGGTATTGCGGGTACTTGTCGCGGTTGCGCCAGTCTTCGGCGGTGATCTTCCAGCGCTTCTCGGGGTTGCTCTCGCGTGCCTCGAAGCGGGCCAGCTGCGTTTCGGGTGAGATATCTACCCAGAACTTCAGCAGGATAGCCCCCCATTCAACCATGTCGCGCTCGAACTCGTTGATCTCCTCGTAGGCGCGGCTCCACTGCTCGGTACTGGCAAAGCCTTCAACGCGCTCTACCAGGACGCGCCCGTACCAGCTGCGATCGTAGATGCCCACGTGACCGGCCTTGGGAAGGCGCGTCCAGTAGCGCCACAGGTGCGGATGCAGCAGCTCGGGCTTGGTGGGTGCCGGGCTGGGGAAGACGGTGTACGAGCGCGCATCGAGCGCCTGGGCAACGCGCTTGATGCTGCCGCCCTTGCCGGCGGCGTCCCAACCCTCGTACATGATCATCATCGGCACACGGCGAATGTACATCTCCAGCTCTATGCGGCGCAGGCGCTCCTGCTCGGCCTTCAGCTGAAGCTTGTAATCCTCGTGGCTCAAGGCCAGCGAATGGTCCACCTCGTCCAACGAGGGAATATGGTCGCTTGCGGCAAAACGAGTCATCAGCGGGGCATGGGCACTGGCTATCTTGGCATCGTGTTCGGCCTGCTGGCGAAGCAGCAGGTTCTGCTCGGGGGTGCGCTGGCGCTCATCGCCGACAACGGCCCCGGCGGTGGAAGCGGCAGAGTTCTCCTTCGCCTTCTTCTCGGCCTCGATAGCAGCAGCGCTCTTCGGCTTGTGCAGCTCCTTCTCAAGCGCGTCAACGATAGCCTGCACCACGCGCAGGTTGACCTGACGCTTGTCTCCGGCATCGAGCAGGATCCAGGGGGCAACTTTGAAGTTCGAGCGCTTCACCATCTCGTCGTATACGCGATAGGTCTGCTTATAGCGCTCCAGTTGGGACAGGTCCTTCTCGGTAACGCGCCATTTGGTGGCAGGGTCGGAATACAAGCTGATAAGGCGTTCACGCTGCGTCTGCTCGGAAATATGAAGGAAGAACTTGATTACCAGGTAGCCGTCGTTGCGCAACTGCGTCTCAAAGTCTTCAACCACAGGAACCACGCGTGTTATGCGGCTTTCCAGGCCAAGGCGCTCCTTCTTCGAGATCTTGCCCTTCTTCGGCAGCTGGTTTATGACGTGCTGGGCAACCACGGAATACCAGCCGCGGTCGTAGAACGTCATGCTTCCACGCTGCCCCAACGACTTCCAAAACTGCTGCATAACCGGGTAGTAGCCGGTTGCGCCGAAGCCTTCATCGAGCACGAGGCTTGCCTCTTCGTCATCGAAGTCCTCGGTAACGTAGACGCTGGTGTCGCGCGCATCCAGGTTGTACAGCAAGTCGGAGATGCGGCTGCCCTTGCCGGCGCCCTTCCACCCCTCGAACAAAACAACGACGCCAACCTCTTTGCGCTTGGCTTCCTGCTGCAGAACCACCAGCTTGGAAACGAGCTCCTTGAAGCGCGCCTTGTATTCTTTCTTGGATACCTTTTGCGAATCCATGCGGACGGTTTCGAGCATGGCTTCCCCTTCCCCTCGTTCATCCCCGTTCCTGCGGCGTAGCCGCCGTGAAAAGCAACCGAGCAAAACAACTCGGATGATCAGCTGATTCCAATGGTAAGCCAATACGCAGGCCCTCCCCGGGAAATGTAAAATAATGTGTCATAACACGTCCATCTGTGCAGCAATTTTGCCAATATAGTTAAATCAGTACGGCGCAAGCCGCGCTGAAATCATTCGTCAAGGAGCATCACATGGCCCGCTACGGCATCATCGACCTCGGATCGAACACCATCCGCCTGTGCATATACGAGGTGAACTGTGCGCCGCACGAGCCGCTCCGGGCCAAGGACATCAGCATCCTGCTGAACTACAAGGCGATGGCCGGCCTTGCCTCCCACATCAAGGACGGCGCCATGACCAAGCAGGGCATTCGCCGTGCCGCGAAGACCATCAACGCCCACCTTCAGCGCGCCGGCCACTTCAGCTGCGAGCGCATAGACATCTTCGCCACCGCCGTGCTGCGCAACTGCACCAACTCGCACGAGGCCGCGGCGGAAATCGAGGGCGCGGTGGGCAAGCGCATCGCCATCCTGTCCAACGAAGAGGAAGCTCACCTGGGCTTTCTGGGTGCCAGCCTGAGCCAGAACATGCAAAACGGCACGCTTGTGGACATCGGCGGCGGATCCACCGAGCTCACCCACATCAAAGACGGGCTCGACCTTGCCAAGACAAGCCTGCCGCAGGGCTCGCTCTCCTCATTCGCCAACTACGTGAAGGGCCTTTTGCCCACCAAGGAAGAGTCCAACAAGATAGGAGCTTCGCTGAAGAGCCTGGCCAAGGGTTCCAACCCGAACCTGTACGAGTCCGCCAAGCTCTACGGCATCGGCGGCTCCATCCGCTCGGCGGCAAAGGTCTACGGCGACCTGTGCAACGAGGGAAACCGCTTCGACTTCATTTTGCCCGAGCACCTCGATGCGCTGCTGGACCTGTACGCAAAGGATCCCGACACCTTCGCCCATCAGGCGCTTCGCACGGTGCCCGACCGAATCCACACCTTTTTGCCGGGCTGCATCATCATCCGGCAGGTGTTCGACCTGTGCCATGCCGACAGGCTGGATATCTGCAAGTACGGCGTTCGCGAGGGCTACCTGGCCGATCGCGTTCTGGTGAAGCCTGTTGCCCCGGCTTCGTAACCCGACATAGGCAAAAACACCGCCCAACCTGCGCAGGAAGGGCATTAACGATTACAATAACCTTGGGGATTCAAAATCAATCGATCCTTTCAAGGGATTTTCAAACCGAGGGGGACAAATGGAAGCAAAGAAAGAAACCGCAAGCGGCTCCGCAAGCATCCAGACGTTGCAGCAGCGCCAAAGCGAGCGCCACGTGCTGCCTTACATGCAGAACCGCGAGCTGTCTTGGCTGACCTTCAACAAACGCGTTCTTGACCAGGGCGAAGACCGCAACGTCCCGCCGCTCGAGCGCCTTACCTTCGTGTCCATCTTCTCCAGCAACCTGCAGGAGTTCTTCATGGTGCGCGTTGGCAGCCTTACCGACCTTTCGCTGGTGGACAAGGATATGCGCGAGAACAAGACGCAGATGACGCCCGACGAGCAGCTGCTTGCCATCTACGATCGCTGCCACGATCTGTACCCCGAGCAGGAGCGCATCTACAACAAGATCCTGGGCCAGCTGGCAGAGCACGACATCCATCAGCTGCAGCCCGAGGACCTTTCCAAGGACCAGGCCGCCTACCTGCACACCTACCTGCAGGAGCGCGTGGTGCCCTACCTTTCGCCCCAGATCATCAACTCGCGCCACCCCTTCCCCCATTTGGAAAACGGCGCGCTCTACGTCCTTCTGCGCCTGGACGAAGAGGCGAACCGCGAGAAGACCAAGGCCAAGAAGGACCCCAAGGCAAAAGACGGCAAGAAGAAGGAGAAGAACGTCGGCGCAGACGATGCCACGTTCGGCCTTATCCCCCTGCCGCACCAGGCCAACCGCGTGATCAAGCTCCCCGGCGAGGGAACGCAGTTCATCCTTCTGGAAAACGCCATCAAGACCATCGTCGATGAAGTCTTCAACATGTACACCACCAAGCGCGCCAGCGTCATCTGCGTTACGCGCAACGCCGACATCGACCCGAACGACGGCACCGAGGAAGACTTGGACTACGACTACCGCGAGCACATGAAGCGCATGCTGAAGAAACGCGCCCGCCTTGCCCCGGTTCGCTTGGAGTCCGACACCCCGCTTTCCAGCGTTACCGAGAAGTTCCTGCTCAAGCGTTTGAACCTGAAGCCATACCAGTGCTTCGTCACCAGCGTTCCTCTGGACATGGGCTATGCCTGGGGCCTTTCCGGCATGGTAGATTCCGAGGTGGCCCGCGAGATCACCAACGAACCGTTCACCCCGCAGTGGCCGGCGGTGTTCGACAAGAAGCGCCCCATCATCGAGCAGGTTTGCGAGCGCGACGTGCTGCTGATGTACCCGTACGAGAGCATGGATCCGTTCGTGAAGATGCTCTCCGAGGCCGCCAACGACCCCTCGGTATTCAGCATCAAGATCACACTGTACCGCCTGGCCAGCCAGTCGCATTTGGCAGAGGCGCTGGTTGCCGCGGCCGAGAACGGCAAAGAGGTAACCGCACTCTTCGAGCTGCGTGCCCGCTTCGACGAGTCGAACAACATAGAATGGAGCCAGCGCTTCGAGAAGGCCGGCGCCAACGTCATCTACGGCTTCCACGACTTCAAGGTGCATTCGAAGATCTGCACCATCGCCCGCTACACCGACCAGGGCGTGCAGTACATCACCCAGCTGGGCACCGGCAACTACAACGAGAAGACATCGAAGCTCTACACCGACTTCAGCTACATCACCACCGATGAAGCCATCGGCAAGGATGCCGCCGAGTTCTTCCGCAACATGAGCCTGGAAAACGCTTCCGACTGCTATCAGAAGCTTTCGGTGGCGCCGCTGCAGATCAAGCCGATGATCCTCCATAAGATCGACGAGCAGATCGAACTGGCGAAGAAGGGCGAGCCCAACGGCCTGGTGTTCAAGACCAACTCCGTTACCGACAAGGGCATCATCGACAAGATCGCCGAAGCCTCGCAGGCCGGCGTGAAGTGCACGCTCCTGGTACGCGGCATTTCCTGCATCGTGCCCGGCGTTGAGGGCTACACCGACAACGTCGAGGTTGTTTCCATCGTTGGCCGCCTGCTGGAGCACAGCCGTATCTACGGCTTCGGCCCGCGCGAGAACCGCGAGCTGTACCTTTCCAGCGCAGACCTGATGACCCGTAACATGGAAAAGCGTGTCGAGATCGCATGGCCCATCTACGCCCCTGCCCTTAAGGAGCGTGTAAACAGCTACCTGGACGTATCGCTCGCCGACACCGCCAAGCTGCGTATGCTGAAGAACGACCTGGAGTACACGCCGCTGGAGTTCTTCGCATCCACCGAGGCAAACGGGCAGGAAGACTCCTTCGATTCGCAGGCGTACCTCATCAAGAAGGCGCGCGACGACTACCACCGCTCCGTGGAGCTTCGCGAAGAGGAAGCCGCCCGCAAGGCTGAAATCGCCCGCATCGAGCGAATCAAGGCCGCTAAGAAGGAAGAGGAGGCCGCGGAAGCAGCCGCTAAGGCAGCCGAACAGGCTGAGGCAGAAGCCGAAGCTGCCGCCGCCGAAAGCGAGGCCGAAGAACAGTCTGCCGCCGAGGCCATCCAGCCTGAATCCACCGAGGTCCCCATCTCCAGCGACAAGGTCCTCACTGCCAAGCCGGTCATCGCTCCCGAGCAGCCGCAGAAGAAGCCTGCGCATGCTGCCGCGGAATCTTCGGTTTCCGGTCTTGAGGAGGTCGAACCCGGCGTAGCAGGCCCCGCCATCGGGTCGAGCGCGCCTGCACCGGAGCCCAAGGCCGAAGTTCTTCCTGCTACCGAGCAGGCACCGGCCGAACCCCAGCTGGATAGCCAGGCAATACAGCTGGTGCCGAAGAAGGCAAGCCTTTGGCAGCGCATCAAGTTCCTGTTCACCGGCAGGATGTAGCGCATCGGTATTCGCCTGAAGCGATACCTGAAAACGCAAAGGAGGTCCGACATCGTCGGGCCTCCTTTTGTTCATAGCGGCTTGCTTTACGCTTAGCTACTGGCGCCCCCGCCAAGGGCCGCTAGCCTTCTTGCCCCATATCGGAAAGAAGCTGCTCCACCTTTGCTTCCAGCTTATTGATAAGCTCCTGGTTCACCTCGAGCACCGTTTGCAGATCCTCTGCGGTTGCCTGCTCTACGTGGTAACCGGCACTTGCCGCACACGGCATGGCGAAACGCGTGGCCAGCGCTGCGGCTATGTCATGCGCGGGAATCTCGTCCCTATGGCAGGGAACCGCAAGCAGGCTCACCGTTGCGGTACGACCCGGCTCTGGCCGCGGTATGGCCTGTGCCGTTGCGCCCACATGCGCATACTCCGGCGTGCACGCGAACACAACAATGCCCCGCGGAGCAACGGACACCACAGCTTCCAGCCGGAACTTCCCCTGTCCCGCTGCAACGGCGCCAGTTCGATATCCCATAGCATCCCCCCAACTCACGAAACGTGTACGCTGCCCGCCAACCACGGGCGGCATATTTGCAGCCTAACGCAAAAATCCCTTCCCCCACACCAGAAGTCCGGTCTAGGGGAAGGGACACGATACCTCAACGAAGGCGAAACCCTTCCAGCCCTGATCAGGGGCAGACAGCAGCTAGGAACGCTTTGCGCGGTTCGGCTTGGCGGTTCGCTGGGCATTCCTGCGACGCGTAGAGCCTTGGCCGCCGCGCGAGCGCTTGCCCTTGCCGCCAGAAGAGGACCCCTCGGCAGGGGCATTGCGGATACCGGAAGAATGAACGCCGGGGCG
This sequence comes from Bacteroidaceae bacterium, assembly GCA_963626845.1. GTDB lineage: Bacteria > Actinomycetota > Coriobacteriia > Coriobacteriales > Eggerthellaceae > Anaerotardibacter. The sequence goes on from CAVFYB010000026.1 coordinate 16,892, forward strand.
AAGGCGCGGCTTGGGCTGGCCCTGCGGTACCTCCACGACCGCCTTGTGCTTGCCGGCCTTAGGCTCTGACTTCGCCTTCTGCTTGGCAGATGCCTTCTTCTTGCATTTCTGCTCCTGACGGCGCAGCTCTTCGCGCACCGCCTCCACCTCGGGGTCGTCTGCGGCGGAAGGCTTAGAGGAGGAACGCTGGTTGGGCTTGGCTTGCGCCAGCTTGCGCTTTGCGGAACGACGCTTCTTCTTCGCCATCTTGCCCGGAACCTTGTCGGCCGGAACGCGGTCGGGATCGAGCGGAACCGGATTCTCCCCCACCTCGATACCAGAGCCGTCCCAGAGGTCGACCGTCTTGCCCATAAGGGCCTCGATATCCAAGAACTCGTCGATGTCCTGCTCGGTGACGATGGTGAGCGACCAGCCCACCCCGCCGCCGCGGCCGGTGCGGCCGATGCGGTGGATGTAGTCCACCGGGTCTTCCGGAACGTCGAAGTTCACCACGTAGCTCACATCGGTGATGTCGATGCCGCGGGCAAGGACGTCGGTGGCAACCAGCACATCGGTTTTCCCGTCACGGAAGGAGCGCAGGGCACGCTCACGCTGGGCCTGCGAGCGGTCGCCGTGGATGGCGGCGCACGAGATCTCGGCGCGCGTCAGGCGCTTGCGGCAGGCATCGGCGCGGTGCTTCGTGCGGCAGAACACGATAACGCGCTGGGTGCCGGCCTTCTTCAGGATCTGGGCCAGCGCGGCGTTCTTCGCATCCATAGACACAGGCAACACGTACTGCTCTACCGTATCGGCGGTAGACGTTGCCGGGGCGATCTCGATGCGCTCGGGTTCGTTCACCAAGTTGGTGATTGAGCCAACCGCGCTTTCGTCGAGCGTAGCCGAGAACAGCAGGGTCTGGCGGTTTTCCGGTGTAGCGGCAACGATCGTGCGGATGGCAGGCAGAAAGCCCATGTCCAGCATACGGTCGGCTTCGTCGAGCACCAGCACCTTTACCTGGTCCAAGGATGCCGAGCCTTGCTCCATGAGGTCTATCAGGCGCCCAGGCGTTGCGATAAGCACATCGCAGCCCTGCTTCAGGGCGTTGCGCTGGGGGTTGTAGCCGACGCCGCCCACCACGGTAACCGAGGTGTGGCCCGTATGCTTGGAAACGGTGCGGCAAACATCCTCGATCTGCTGGGCAAGCTCGCGGGTAGGGGTAACCACCAGCATGAAGGGGCCTTCGCCATTGCCCTTGCCGCGCACACGGCGCCTGTTGGCATGGGGAAGGTTGTTCAACGACGGCAGAAGGAACGCGGCGGTTTTACCCGTGCCCGTCTGGGCGGCGGCGAGCACATCGCGCCCTGCAAGAACGGCTGGGATGGCACCGGCCTGAACAGGGGTGGGAGCATCGTAGCCAAGGTCAGCCACGGCGGCCATCACCTTGTTGCCAAGGCCCAGCTCGGCAAATTCAGGGGCTTCGCCCTGCACTTCATCAATAGACATACAAACAGATCCGATCTCTATGGCGCCAAACGCAATACGCAAGCACAGCGCCAAACACAAAAAATCCCCGCTCCAAGGCAGGGCCTACTAAATCTTGGCTATGATAACCCATCGAACGCCTATGGATGCAAAGACGGGCGGGAGATGCGTTATCTCCCGCCCGTCTCCATATGAACCTGTTTCAGTCGATGCTAGGGAAGCAGCAGCTGAGCGATCTGAACGGCGTTCAGCGCGGCACCCTTGCGGATCTGGTCTTCCACGCACCAGAACGAGATGCCGTTCTCAACGCTGGCGTCCTTGCGGACGCGGCCGACGTACACGTCGTCGCAGCCAGCCAGCAGGCCCGGCATGGGATAGCCGTTTTCCGCGGGCTTGTCGTTCAACGTGATGCCCTGAGCGGCCTCGAAGGCGTCGCGGGCCTGCTCCGGCGTGATGGGGCCGTCGAACTCGGCGTTCACGTACTCTGCGTGGCAGCGGAGAACCGGCACGCGGGCGCAGTTGGCGGCAACGCCCAGTTCGGGGTGACCCATGATCTTCTTGGTCTCCACGACCATCTTCCACTCTTCCTTGGTGGAGTCGTCTTCCAGGAACACGTCGATATGGGGAATGATGTTGAAGGCGATCTGGTCGCTGAAGGCCTTGGGCTCGAAAGGCTTGCCGTCGAGGTAGTCGCGCGTCTGGTCGAACAGCTCGTTCATGGCGGCAACGCCGGCGCCGGATGCAGCCTGGTAGGTGGAAACGACGACGCGCTTCAAGGGAGCGATCTGCTCAAGGGCGTGCAGGGCAACCACCATCTGGATGGTAGAGCAGTTGGGGTTGGCGATAACGCCGCTGTGCCAGCTGATGTCCTGCGGGTTGACCTCGGGGACAACCAGGGGCACATCATCTTCCATGCGGAAGGCGCTGGAGTTGTCGATCATGACTGCACCAGCGTCGACCACTGCCTGGCGCATTTCC
>CAVFYB010000027.1:0-19031 GCA_963626845.1 Bacteroidaceae bacterium
CGAAAGGATGCCTATAGTGGAAGCTTTTGAACTGATCCTGCTGTTAATGCTCGCCGTTCTTCTGTCTTCCATCCTCGATCAGGTTCTACCGCGCATTTCCTCGCCGCTTATCCAGATCGCCCTGGGTGTCTGCATTGCCCTCTTGGCCATTGCTCCCATCGAGGTCGAGATAGACCCTGAGTTGTTCCTTGTATTGTTCATCGCACCGTTGTTGTTCAGCGATTCGTTAGAGGCGGACAAGAAGAACCTCTGGGACGATAAGGCCACGATCTTATCCTTCGCCATTGGTCTTGTCGTTGTTATCACGCTGTGCGTTGGCTTCATTCTGCATTGGCTGGTGCCAAGCATTCCGCTTGCTGCCGCCTTTGCCCTGGGCGCCGCCCTTGGGCCTACCGATGCCGTTGCGGTTCAGGCACTGAAGAACGAGGCGAAGCTTGGCAAGCGGGAAGGTGCCATCCTTCAGGGAGAGGCGCTCATTAACGATGCTTCTGGTGTCGTGTCCTTCCAGTTCGCTATCTCTGCGGCCGTTACCGGGGCGTTTTCGCTTGCGAGCGCTGCAACCTCATTCGTCATCACGTTCTTGGGCGGTTTGGCGCTCGGCATCCTGCTTGCCGCCCTCTTCCTGTTTATCACGCGCCGCATCCGCGCTATGGGCTTGGACAGTATCACGTTCCACGTGCTCTTCGAGGTGTCGATGCCCTTCGTGGTGTTCCTCTTCTCTGAGTTGGTGGGCGTGTCGGGCATCTTGGCTGTTGTTGCCTGCGGCATAGTGTGGAGCATGTTCCGCGACCATAAGATCTCGCCATATCAGAGCCGCTTGAACATTGCGGTTACCAGTGTTTGGAAGGCCATAGCCTTTACCCTGAATGGTATCGTCTTCGTGCTTCTGGGAATCCAGCTCCCCAATGCGATGCAATCAACGTGGGACAACCTGTACATCAACAATCTTGACCTTATTGGCTACGTACTGGTGCTTACGGCGCTTATCGTGGTGCTCCGCTTCCTTTGGGCGCTTATCATGTCGCGCTTGTTCAAAAACCCGGATACTGGCAAGCGCGATAAATTCAGCCTTCGCATGGTGAAGAACTCGCTTATCACCACGGTTGGCGGCCCAAAGGGTGCTGTTACGCTTTCAATCGCGTTCACCATTCCGTTCCTTTTGGCTGATGGTTCTTCGTTCCCTCAGCGTTCACTGATCATCTTCCTGGCTTCAGGCGTTATCGTGTGCACCTTGATCATGGCAAATTTTCTACTGCCCATCCTGGCACCCAAGGAAGACAGCCAGGCCAGCGATGAAGCCTTAGAAGAGCTGAACCGTACCAAGATCGAGATCCTGCGTACAGTCATCGAGCGTTTGATGGCAGATTCCTCGGAAGACGATGACCGCGAAACCAAGATCGTCGTTTCCTCCTACAACAATCGCATCCGAACCATTCGCTCCATGTCCGATATCGAGGAGCCGGCGGTTGCCTCGCTTCGTATCGAGGTCTTGGATTATCAGGCGAAGCGTCTTATCGAAGCAGCTGAACGCAAGGAAATAGACTCGTATGAGACGTTCGAGTACCTGAACAGGCTTTCCCGCCAGAAGCGCCTGATAGCCCATTCGAAGGATGCGTCGTTTACCACTCGCTACCGCCTGATGCGCATCCGCTCAACCATCGTTATGATCCGCCGCAGCATCACCACGTTTTTCGGCAATGCTGTTTCGGTGAATACTGAGGCCATGGACAAAGTGCGTGAGATGTCGGAGCGCTACGCCATCGAGTACCTTCAAACGCTTGTTGACAACCCGAACTACGCCAGCGAGGTTGTGGCCAAGCTGATGATCGCCCACGAGCGCGCCCTTTCGGTGTTCGACAAGTCGGACGCGACCATATCGTCCGAGGCCGTCGAGAACGCTGTGGTGGGCATCGAGGACATCCAGCGTCGCGGTCTTCAGTTTGAGCTTGAGGTTATCCAAGACTTCTACGCGTCAGGCAACCTTACCCGTGCCCAGGCGAAGGACATGCGCGACAACGTTTCGCTCATGCTCTTGGACTTGGAAGAGAACGTGTAGCGGCTTTGGATATCGAAAGGCTTCAGCGGATAAAGGATCAGCTGGCTAGTGTTCCAACCGAGCCCGGCGTGTACCTTTGGAAGAACGAACAGGGCGAGGTTATCTACGTTGGCAAGGCGAAACAGCTTCGTGCCCGCATGCGCCAGTACGTCAACTTCCAGGACGACCGCGCCAAGATTCCGCTCCTGGTGTCGCAGATCCATTCCTTCGAGTACGTGGTGGCAGCTAATGAGCACGAAAGTTTGGTGCTGGAGCGAAACCTCATCGAACAATATGCTCCATATTTCAACGCTGACTTCAAGGACGATAAAACCTATCCCTTCATCGCTATCACGAAGGGCGATGTGTTCCCTGCTATCAAGTACACGCGCGAAAAGCACAAGCCCTCTTCGCGGTACTTTGGCCCCTATACCGACAGCCGTGCTGCTAGGAGTTTGGTTGACATCATTCGTCGTGTGGTGCCTATCTGCTCTTCTTCGTGCGCCGACTGGCGAAGGCTCTGCCGGAAGTTCGAGCTGGCTCCGTATGAGCAGGTGGAGTTGAGCGATCGGCCTTGCTTCGATTGCCATGTGGGCTTGGCGCCAGGTGCGTGCTGCGGACTTGTTTCGCCAGAGGAATACCAGGTTCAAGTTCGCAAGGTTGAACGTTTTCTTTCCGGCTCCCACAAGGAGTTTGTCGACGAACTGAAGCAGGAGATGGGCATTGCTGCCGAGAGCCTTGATTTCGAGCGCGCTGCACGGATCAAATCCCGTATCGACACGGTGGAATCGTTGGCGCAGAAGCAGCATGCGGTATCTTCGCATAGGTTGAATGCCGATGTAATCGGCCTGTACCGCGAAGAGACCATTGCCGGCGTGGCCGTGCTGGTGCTTCGCGAGGGCCGGATCATGAACGCTAACGAGTTCATCTTCAACAAGGGTAAAGACGTTCCTGAGGCCGAGCTGCTGCGTATGTTCGTGCTGCGTTACTACGGCACCACCGAGAGCATTCCCCATGAGGTCATCTTGCAGGAAGCGCCTGAAGACGAAGAGGTCATCTCTGATTGGCTTACCGTCAAGCTGGGAAGCGCGCACGGAGCCAAGGTGCGCTTCACCGTGCCCCAGCGCGGGGAGAAGGCCGCTCTCATGGAAATGGCCAACCGCAACGCACGGCATGTGCTGATGCGCTATAAGGCACGTAGCAGCTACGACGATGACCGCATCAACGATGCGCTTCTTCAGCTTGAAAGCGCGTTGGCCCTGGATGCCCCGCCGCTACGTATCGAATGCTTCGACATCTCCACCATTCATGGTCGCTATTCGGTTGCATCGATGGTGGTGTTCACCAACGGCAGGCCCGATAAAAGCCAATACCGTCGCTTCAAGATCCGCATGGAATCCGAAGAGGCAAATGACTTCGCCATGATGAGCGAGGTTATGGCGCGCCGCTACTGCAAACAGCGTTTGGAAGACGAGCGTTTTGGCAAGCGGCCCGACCTGATCATCCTTGACGGCGGCAAACCCCAGCTCAGTGCCGCCATTGCGCAGTTATCCGACTTGGGCGCGGGCGATATCCCCATTTGCGGTTTGGCGAAGCGCGATGAAGAGCTGTTCGTCCCCTGGCAGGATAGCGGTCCGGTTGTGCTTCCCAGCGGTAGCCCCAGCCTTTACCTGGTGAAGCAGGTTCGAGACGAGGCCCACCGCTTCGCCATCACTTTCCATCGCGAGCTGCGCGGCAAGGGGATGACTGCAAGCATCTTGGACGAGGTGATGGGTATGGGCCCCAAGCGCAAGAAGGCGCTTTTACGATCGTTCGGCTCGTTTTCCGCGCTCCGCAATGCAACCTTGCAGCAGATCAAGGATTCGCGTACCGTCCCCGACCAGGTGGCTGAGGACGTGTATGCTGTACTAAGGGATTACGACAACAAGAAGGAAGCTCAACCGGACGGTTCAGCGGGACCGTCTTCGTGAACTTTCGCAAATGGTGAGGAGCCTCCATGGCAGCCGAAGATTCAGCAGACGTTGATACGATGGATACCCCGCAAGAGGCGGAACCTCAGCAAGCCATAGGGCCTGACGTTGTCATCATCACCGGTATGAGCGGTGCGGGCCGCACCGAGGCCATGCATACGTTTGAGGATTTAGGCTATTTCTGCATCGACAACCTGCCGCCCAAGCTCATCATGAGCATGATCAGCTTGGCGAACGTGCCTGGTCAAAACGAGATTGGCCGTAAGCTCTGCATCGTATGCGATGCCCGAAACCGCGAGTACTTCAACCACCTTATCGGCGAGCTCGAGAACATGCGAAGCGCCGGCATCACGTTTCGGATCATCTTCCTGGATTCCCGCGACAACGTCCTTATAGCTCGTTACAAAGCTTCGCGCCGCAGACATCCTTTGTGCATCAATAACTCCCGGAGTATCGCGCAGGCCATTGCCTACGAAAGAAACCTGATCAACTCGTTGCGTGGCTTGGCTGACTCATACATCGACACATCCGACATGACCACCCGCCAGCTCCGTGAAGAGCTGCGCCTGCTTTACGCGGGGGGTTCGCAGAAAGACGGACTTGATGTGGTGGTGTACTCTTTCGGCTTCAAACACGGTGCGCCCACCGATGCCGATATCATCATCGATGTGCGGTTTCTGCCCAACCCTTTTTATGTTCCCGAGCTGCGCTGCCTTACGGGCATGGACGAGGCTGTACGCGACTATGTGCTGGGGCATGAGGAAACCGATCGCTTCCTTGCGGCTTGGGGGAACCTGCTCAGCTGCGTGATGCCTGGCTACGTTGCCGAGGGAAAACAGCAGCTGGTAATCGGCGTTGGCTGCACCGGCGGCCAGCACCGCAGCGTGGTTTTGGCTGAGAAGACGGGCGCGATGCTCGGCGGCCAGGGATACAACGTTCATGTGTCCCACCGCGATATCGCCTTGGCTGACACGTCGAAGGATGAGTCCCGATGAATCTCTTTCCCGGCAAGCACGCTGCTCCTGGCAGCGGTTTCAGACTAGACGATTCGTCTACCCAGGCGTTTCGTGCTTTAGGCTCCCTGAAGCTGCCCAATCCGCTGAAGGCCGAGGTTGACCCTTCGAAGCTCAAGGCGGTGGTTATCGGTGGCGGCACTGGGGCGCCGGTTTCCATCAAGACGCTTCTTGCCCTTGGAGTGCAAACGTCCGCAGTAGTTGCGATGGCCGACGATGGCGGCTCTACTGGAATCCTCCGCGAAGAGGCGCACGTTACCCCGCCTGGCGATATTCGCAAGTGCCTTGCGGCGTTCGCGGCGAACCCCGACGATCCGCTTACCAAGGCGTTCAAGTACCGTTTCGACTTCGCGCGCAACCATACCCTGGGCAATTTGATGCTCTCGGCCCTGGAAAATGCCACGGGCTCGTTCCCCGAAGCGATCAAGATCTGCGGTCAGCTTCTTGGTGCGCGTGGGCATGTGTACCCATCCACCCTGAACAACGTAACCCTGTGCGCCCGGACGCTCGACGGCCGCGTGATTCACGGCCAGTCGGTTGCCTGCAAGTCGTCAACGGCCCTCGAGCAGGTATGGCTTGAATCGCCTGAGCAATGCCTGCCGTATATGGAAGCTCTGCGGGCTATCCGTCAGGCGGATATCGTGGTACTGGGGCCAGGCTCGCTGTTCACGTCAATCATCCCTAATCTGTTGGTTCCGGGCATCGTGGACGCTATCCGCCATTCGCACGCGCACACCGTGTTCGTGTGCAGTCTTGCCGACCAGCAAGGGGAAACCTGGGGCCTTTCTGCCCGCGAGCATGTTGAGGCGCTGCTTCGCCATGGTATGGCAGGTTGCCTGGACTACGTACTGGTGCACGCCAAGTCGAAGCCCAGCAAGTCGCGATTTTCCACGGGCTCCTTCGAAGCGGTGGCAGGTGGTGCAAGCCAGCAGAGCGCCATGGCCGAGTTTCGCGATGGGGCAAGCCTCGGCACGCGCATCCGATCGGTGCGCATATCGCAGGGGGATATCGAAGCCATTCAGGCTCAGGGGCCCGTGGTTCTGCTTCGCGATATGGTTGATCCGCAAAGACCCACCTGGCACGATCCGAAGGCCCTTGCCGATGCGTTCATGGGGGTGTTCAGGCTATGTCGTTCACAGCAGAGGTAAAAGACGAGCTGGTACATGTCGAATCGGTTTGCTCCCACTGCGACGCTGCGGCTTTGGCAGCGCTCATCCGAATCGAGGGCTCCATCTTCTTAAGTGGTGCAGGGCATTTCCGCCTGGAGATCTCCACCGATGCCCCTCAGGTTGCCCGGTTCATAATCAGTGCACTGCATAACATGTATTCGCTGAAGACCGATCTCACCATGCGCCGCAGCGTGCTGCATAAGACCCCGAACTGGCTAATCGATGTTCCAGCTCAGCCTGGTTTGAACGAGGCACTGAAGGAGCTGGGCATCATCGGTGAAGAGGGCCTTCAGCGCGGTATCGACCCCGACCTGGTTCGCAAGTCGTGCTGTGCATCGGCGTATCTTCGTGGTGTTTTCCTAGGCAGCGGATTCGTCTCAGACCCGCGCGGTGATTTCCATTTTGAGATCACCGTCGAATCGCAGACCATGGCCAACGACATCGTCGAGTTGATGGGGAAGAAGGGCATCCATGCGAAGGTGGTTGAACGTCGTAGCACCCATACGGTCTACCTGAAGAGCGGGGCGGCCATCTCCAGCTTTCTTGCGTTCGTCGGCGCGCATCAGAGCGCTTTGAAGATGGAGAACGCCCGCGTGGTGAAAAGCGTGAGGAACGACGTGAACCGTCGCGTCAACGCGGAGCTTGCCAATCAGGCGAAGACCCAGGCGGCATCTGTCGATCAGGTTGAGGCCATCCGAACCGTTCTTGAGCATCAGGACATCAAGTCGCTGCCCAGTGCGCTTCAGGAGTACATCCGCCTGCGCGTTACCTACCCCGATGCCACGCTGAAGGAGTTGGGCGAGCGGGCTAACCCGCCTCTGTCGAAATCAGCCATCTACCACCGGGTAAGAAGAATCGAGCAAATGGCGGCCAAGCTCCATTGATCGTCGAATAGTCGCCAATAACCGCCCAGTTTTCCCTCTGGCTTGCTCGACAACGTCAACGAAACACGCTTGCGATAGAATAATACGGCGCTTTGTATGCGCGTTATCACTATGTCACAGGCATGAAAGGGGAGCCACATGGCAACCAAGGTTGGTATCAACGGCTTCGGTCGTATCGGCCGACTTGTTTTCCGCGCGATGGAGAAGGATCCTGCATTCGACATCGTTGCTATCAACGATCCTGGCAGCACGGAGGCAAATGCCCATCTGCTCAAATACGATTCCATCCATGGTCGTGTTTATGACGAGGTTACGGTAGATGGCGATTGCATCGTCGTCGATGGCCACAAGGTCCGCGTGTTTGGGGACCGCGACCCGCTGAACATCCCGTGGGGCGAGATCGGCGTAGACCTCGTAATCGAGTCCACCGGCTTCTTCACCGATGCCAATGAGGCCAAGAAGCATATCCAGGCTGGCGCGAAGAAAGTCCTTATCACGGCTCCTGCCAAGAACGAGGACATCACCATCGTTATGGGCGTCAATGACGATCAGTACGATCCCGCCAAGCATAACATCGTGTCCAACGCTTCCTGCACCACCAACTGCCTTGCGCCGTTCGCGAAGGTCCTTATGGACGAGTTCGGCATCAAGCGCGGCTTCATGAACACCATCCACTCCTACACCAACGACCAGAAGATCCTGGACCAGTCCCACAAGGACCTGCGTCGCGCTCGCGCCGCAAACCTTTCCATGATCCCCACCACCACGGGCGCCGCTCGTGCGGTATCCCTGGTTCTGCCGGAACTGAAGGGCAAGCTTGACGGCTTCGCCACCCGCGTTCCTACCCCTGACGGCTCCATGGTCGACCTTACCGTCGAGCTCGAGCGCGAGGTAACCATCGAAGAGGTCAATGCAGCCATGAAGGCCGCCGCAGAGGGGCCGCTGAAGGGCATTCTCGCCTATGTTGAGGACCCCATCGTTTCCTCCGACATTGTGGGCGACGACCATTCCTCGCTCTTCGACAGCAAACTCACCATGGTGCTTGGCGGCAAGGGCAACCTGGTCAAGTGCATTTCTTGGTACGACAACGAGTGGGGCTACTCCAACCGCGTTAAGGATCTCGCGAAGATCATGCTGTAGGGGTGTTCCCGTTTCTAGGTGAATTGAAAAGAGAGTCTCAGGTTCGAGGCTCTCTTTTTCTGTGAAAGAAAGGCTCAAAATGAGTGAAGTGAAAACCTTTACCGATGCTGACGTTGCCGGCAAGCGCGTGCTGTGTCGCGTCGATTTCAACGTGCCCCTGGCTGACGGCAAGGTTACCGATGATACGCGCATCAAGGCCGCGCTGCCCACCATCAACAACCTGATCGAGCGCGGCGCCCGCTTGGTGCTGTGCAGCCATCTTGGCCGTCCTGACGGAACCGGCTACCAGGAAGAGTTCTCCCTTGCGCCCGTTGCCAAGCACCTTTCCGAGGTTCTGGGCAAGCCCGTTGCCTTTGCGACCGACACCATCGGCGAATCCGCCAAGGCAACCGTCGCTGCTCTTGGCAACGGCGATGTGTGCCTGCTTGAGAACCTTCGCTTCGACAAGCGCGAGAAGAAGAACGATCCTGAATTCGCCAAGGAACTTGCGTCCTTGGGCGATGTGTACGTGAACGACGCATTCGGTGCAGCCCATCGCGCACATGCTTCCACCGCTGGCGTTGCCAGCTACCTCCCGGCGTACGCGGGCGCGCTCATGACCAAGGAAGTTACCACGCTCACCTCGATGCTCGACAAGCCGCAGCATCCCTTCGTTGCCATCCTCGGCGGATCGAAGGTCTCCGACAAGGTTGCCGTCATCGATGCCCTTATCGACAAGTGCGACACCCTCATCATCGGCGGCGGCATGTGCTTCACCTTCCTGGTTGCCCAGGGCTACACGGTTGGCACTTCGCTGATGGAACAGGATTGGGTCGAGCGTGCCGCTGCGATGCTCGAAAAGGCCAAGGCGAAGGGCGTCAGCATCCTTCTTCCCACCGATGTTGTGTGCGCCGATGCATTCGCAAACGATGCGAACACGGTAACCTGCAGCGTCGACGCCATCCCCTCCGACATGATGGGCCTGGACATCGGCCCCGATACCACCAGCGCTTATGCCGAAGCTATCGCCAAGGCCAAGACCGTGTTCTGGAACGGCCCCATGGGCGTGTTCGAGATGTCCTCGTTCGAAGCAGGCACGAAGGGCGTTGCCCTGGCGGTTGCAGCCAACAAGGAAGCTGATACCATCATCGGTGGCGGCGACAGCGTTGCCGCGGTAAACAAGTTCGATCTTGCCGATCAGATGACGTTTATCTCCACCGGCGGTGGCGCGTCCATGGAGCTGGTCCAGGGCGAGGCGCTCCCCGGCGTTGAGGCATTGAAGTAAAGGAGTGGCTATGCGCACCTATCTTATGGCAGGCAATTGGAAGATGAACAACACCATCCCCGAGGCGGTGGTGCTTACTCAGCAGCTGTGCAACCAGTACAACCGCAAGTGGGACAACGTGGACGTGGTTATCTGCCCGCCCGCCATCGACCTGAAGTCCGCCTACACGGTTCTCGACTTCGACAAGACGAAGATCTCGCTGGGTGCGCAGAACGTCCATTGGGAGGAATCCGGTGCGTTTACCGGGGAAATCTCCATTCCCATGATCAAGGACGCCGGCTGCGAGTACTGCATCGTCGGCCACTCCGAGCGTCGCGAGATGTTCAACGAGACCGATACCTCGGTTAACCGCAAGGTCAAGGCGCTCGTTGCCGCGGGCATCGCCCCTATCATGTGCGTCGGCGAATCTCTGGCCCTGCGCGATTCCGGCGACTACCTTGAGTTCGTCACGGCTCAAGTGCGTGCCGGCCTTGCCGGATTGGATGAGCTGGACATGAAGCAGGTCGTTGTTGCCTACGAGCCCATTTGGGCCATTGGAACAGGCCGCACCGCCACGCCCGAGCAGGCGCAGGAGGTTTGTGACGCCATCCGTTCCGTCCTTGCGGAAGAGTTCGGTTCGACGGTTGCAGAGGCCACGCGCGTTCTGTACGGCGGTTCCATGAATGTGGGCAACGTTGAGTCGTTGCTGGCCCAGCCCGATATCGATGGCGGCCTTATCGGCGGCGCGTCGCTTAAGGCCGACAGCTTCCGCCAGTTGGTAGAGGCTGCCTACGAAGCGTAATAGCATGCTTGTCAAGCGAAGGGTTGTTTCTTATAATCTTTATTTCGTGAGACTTTATTAGGTAAGGATTTTACGTTGTCTATTGTTGCGATTATTTTTACGGTTCTGCTGGTTGCATCCGGCATCGGCCTTGTCGTGTTCGTTCTTCTCCACTCCGGTAAGGGCACTGGGGTTAGCGATATGATCGCCAGTCAGGTGTATAACAACCAGTCTGGTTCCAGCATCGTCGAGAAGAACCTCGATCGCATCACTATCATCCTTGCGGCTGTTTTCCTGATTTCCCTCATCGTACTTATGGTTGTTTACCCTCAGGGCAGCATCAACGGCTAAGGGTTGCTACATAGCATGTTTTGGAAGGCGATCGTCAGGTCGCCTTCTTTTTTAGGTTGACCGAAAAGAAAGGGCATACACCGATGAGCGATAAGGGTAAGTTCCAGCAGAATGTCAGGTTCAATGCTATCGACCCCGATGGTCGCATCGTGGAGTGCGAGACCTTGTTTACGTTCCAGAATACCGAGAGCGGTAAGTCGTACATCGTCTACACCGACAACAAGCTCGATGAGGAGGGCAATACTTTGGTGTATGCCTCTTCGTACGTTCCTACGGATGTTGAATACAACGAGCAAACGGGAATGGCGGCTATCTCCCTTATTCCGATTGAGGAAGAAGGGGAGTGGGCGGTCGTTGAAAAACTGATCAATGAGGCCAATGACCAGGCATAACAGTGTTTGGATGCAATGTCTCAAAAAAGTTTAAATTCCCCCTTGCGCGATAGACGGGTTTTGGTAATATATCTATCGCTGCTTCGCAAGCAACACCGCGAAGCAAAACATACGTCGGAGTGGTGGAACGGCAGACACGCTAGCTTGAGGTGCTAGTGCCCACTTTACCGGGCGTGCGGGTTCAAATCCCGCCTCCGACACCAGAATTCAAAAGCTCGCTTTGGCGGGCTTTTTTGTTTTAGAAAGTGTGTTCCGATTGCGGCTTCCGCAGCTAAAGCGCAAGTGACTTTGGTTGCTTAAGTTAGGAGCAGCTTTGCTCCGTTTCTGGCGGCGGGATAAGGGGATAAGGGGATAAGGGGATAAGGGGATAAGGGGATAAGGGGATATCAAAGCGGAACGGTGACACCGGAAGTGTCACGGCGGTAATGGATACTTTTACTAGGCGCAGATGGCCGATCCGGGACCGCATACAGCATCGCCTGCGCCCGCGGGCCTACCTGCCCGCACCTACAGCAAAGGGGTGGCGAGTCCGGCAGGGCAAAACCTACGAAGCAAGCATGGCCCATGCCGTTCGCCGCCCCGCCCTCCCGCAATTTTGGAGCGGGGCATGGCTATGGCCCTTGGCGTATTTCTACTCGGCGGCTTGATCATGATGCAGGTCGTAAGGACAGGCATCATGGGGCTCGTTGGCGGCAGCATCGGTTACAGCGTGTTCGCCATATTCACACTTTCCTCGTAGCATTTTGCTTCACCGCAGCCTTGTTCTGGGTTTATGCGCAGAACAGGAGGTTTTTCAAAAGAAAGACAGAGAAAAAGGAGGGGTAACGAGCTTACGGATCGTCAGCGAGCTCTGATCCAGAGTAGGATCTCAGGTTGGGTGTACTCATCGGTCTCGAAGCACCAGTTGACCTCATAGTCGTCATATCTTTGTTCGCTACTCAACCTGATCTCGGTGCGGATGTCGCCGGCGAGGAACTGCTCGCGGAACTCGTCGGAGAGGTCGTGAATGGTGAGCAGCGCATCCGTCTTGGCGGTCGCATTCGATGTCGATAGCGCCACGCCTCCACCGGCGAAGGCATGCTCGGCCTGCGCCAGATTTTCCTCGAGTGAAAGCGAGGTGTCGAGGCGCCAATTGTACATGACCTCGGTCACCAAGCCACCCTTGTCGAGTTCGACCATGATGTACCGACTGTCGTCGAAGAAGTCGTATCTGTGGTAGTCGTCGTCGAAGTCGTCGCCGGATAAGAGTCCGTATACGCTGTAGCCGCTGGGCCTGAACTCCTGGGCGGGGTCGCCGACGATTTGGGAGCTGATGCCGGCACCTTCGAACGCGTCTGCCAGAAGCTCGACCTGGCCGCAGGCGGCGGTGCGGCTGGCGTTTATCGACTCGGTGGCCGCGACGTACCAGGACCCGAAGGCGACAGCCAAGATGAGCAGTGGGATCGCGATGATCGCCACCACGGCCCGCTTCACGTTGGGGATGGGTACGCCGTAGGCATCGGCTATGGCATAGGCGTTACCTGCATTCTCAGCCATCCTCTCGGCGGTCACGGCCACCGCATCCACGGCGCCCGCCACGGTGGCTATGCCGCCGGCTGCCTGGGCGACTTCGTTGCCGGAGCCGCGAAGCAGGCTGCCAGCAGCAACCAAGCCTGTGGCAGCGGCTGCCTCAGCGGTGCGATCGGTTTCATCCTGGGAGACTTGCAAACGCTCAACCAAGGATTGCCAGCGCTTGCCGCGCATGCCGTATAAGGCCACGATGTAGCAGTAGGCACCCACGAGCGAAAGCGCGAACGCGAGCGCACCGTATAAGCCGATGAGGCAGGGTCCGAAGTCGTCTTTGCCGAATAGGTCGCCCTGACCGAAGAACACGAATTCACCGACCATCATGCCGAGAATGAACGGCACGCCGATTATGAGCGCCATGTAAAGCGACGTCGTGGCGATATTCGGGTAGACGCAGCAACGCCGTATCAGGCGAACATCCTTCTTGCTGAGGGGTTCAGTGGTAAACATGTAGACTTCCTTAAAACACTCGCGGATGCTCGCGGTCATCGGCTAGTTTCGCCTCAGGTGCTCTCCCGCCGTCAGGACGCCGCCCACGAGGTCGGTGCTCTGATCAAAGCTGGATGGTAGGACCACTGTTGATGCCCTGCCCTGTTCGGCGAACTCGGACATCATGTCACACCATTGCGTGTAGAGGAACAGGCGGTTCGCCTCCTCGGGCGTGACGCCGGAGGCCTTAATGGCCTCGAGCGAGCCTGCGATGCCATCGGCGATGGCTCGACGCTGGTTGGCGATGCCAATGCCGGTCTGTTCCATCGCCTCGGCCTCGGCCTTAGCGGCTACCACCGTCTTGATGCGGTCGGCCTCTGCCAAGGCGCTTGCAGCCTGCTGGTCGCGCTGGGCGGAGTTAATGGCGTTCATCGAGCGCTCCACGTCCGCGGGTAGGGAGATATTCGTGATGAGAGTGCTCACGACATCGAAGCCGTAGCCCTCCATGAGGGCGGAAACAGACTCACGGACGTTGCCGGCAATTTGGTCCTTGTTGTCGAATACCTCATCGAGGGTGTACCCGGGGATCGCGGAGCGAAGTGCGTCCGAAATGTACGAGCCCATCTGCCCCACCGGGTTGCTTAACATGTAATAACTACGGTAGGCGCCAGACTCCGTGGGGTCTTGGGCACTCGCCCTGCCCACACGGTACTGGACCGAGACATCCATGCCGATCGTCACGTTATCGCGTGTCTTGCCGTTCAGGCTATATTTCGCCTCGAGCGTGCGAAGCTCAACGGTATGGGCAATGGTTTCGACCACAGGGATACGCACGTGGATGCCAGCGCCCGTGATGCGGTTGAAGCGGCCGAAGCGCTCGATTATGGCGGCCTCCTGCTGGCGCACCACGTAGACTCCTAGTGCTAGGCACACGATAACCAGCACGATCAAAAGCGTCATGAAAACAATTCCCAACATTGCTTTCCCTTCCTCTTGCCCTGCGCCCTAACTTAATCGTCGAAGCCTCGTCGCCAGAAGGGCCTAGGGCAAGAAGTTGAAGGCGGCGTGGCTTGGGTAAATGTATCGGACGCGCGTTCCGAATCCGTTCCTAAACCGTTCCATAAATGCCGGTGTCGCAACTGGGCCTGTAAACGGCATTGAACCCTCGACAAGTGGAGGCTTCCTGAGGAGTAGGGCTGTCGGTTCAGTCGCTTTGGGCGAAGAAGCCAGTCTTGGAGAGGGAGGCATCGAGTCGACGGGCTGAGACTGCAGCTAGTCCTGCAGCCTGAGCCATGATCTTGGAAGACGCAATAAGGAGTGGTCTTAAGTGAAAAGCTTGCTTCGGTGAGCTTTTTTGTATTAGAAGGCTTGTTCCGATTGCTGATTCCGCAGCCAAAGTGCAGGTTCCTTTGATTCCCTAGGCCAGGACCAACTATGCTCTGCTTCAGGCGGCGGGATAAGAGTATGGAGTCAGGTGGATTGCGTTACAATCGTGGAATCTATCGATGCTGTTCTAAGGATTACCCTATGGAGAAACTATCTTCTCGACTGAGAGCGCCCGGACTGCTGGCAGCGGCTTTCGCGGTGCTGATGCTGTCGGTGTGCGCATTGGCCTGCCCGGCTATGGCTTCGGCGGACGAGGCCAAGCAGATGGCCCACGCCAAGGACGACTCCGCCATCTTCTATTCTGCGGAGGAAGCTGTTGCGTACTCCGCTGAGCACGACGGGGCGACTGTCGTTATGGACGCTGATTGGGTACTCGCTGGCAATCTTGAGGTACCTGAGGGAAAGAAGGTCGTCATCGACATGTACGGCCATAGGGTCGTTGGCGTCCACGACACCGCCTTCATGGTTAAGAGCAACGGCGATTTGACGCTGACCTCGAGCAAATACGCCACGTTGATCTACGAAGGATACAGTGGCCAAGACGGTAGCAAGGGCACTTATTCGACGTTCAGCGGCGGCCTGCTTTCCGAGACGCATGGCACGAAGCCGGCGATCAATGCCTCAAAGTACGCTACGGTGACCCTGGATGGCATTACCGTTGCCGGCTGTGCTTCCAGTGCGTCGGGTTCTGGAGATGACTCCAGATATGACGTCGCTGGTACGGTGTTTCTTTCGACCAAGGTCACCTTCAACATGAAGAGTGGTGCGTCGATCGAGCACAACAAGGAAAAAATCGGTGGCGGCATTTATGCCATTGGCAGTCAATGCTCCATCAACATCGACCATTCCTCCATCTCCGATAACTATGCAGAGCAGATGGCTGGTGGCTTATATGTAGGTGGTAATTATACGGTCGTCAGCCTGACCGACGGCGCACATATCAGCAACAACAGCGCGGATGTCGGCGGTGGGGTCGCCCTCTGCTGGACTAATTTCACGCTCAAGGGCGACGGCACCGCCACCATCGACAGCAACACGGCCCGGTATTCCAGCAGGACGGGGGCAAAAGACCAGCAGAGCGGCGGCGGCATTTATGTTGAAGGCGTTCAGGACGTCATCGGCGGCGGCTTGATCGAGGGCCTCACGATCTCCAACAACTACTCCGCCTATGACGGCGGCGGCTTCGAGATCGACCAGGAGAACGTCACCATCAAGAACTGCACCATCAAGAAGAACAGCTGCAAGTACGAGGGCGGCGGCATCTACGTGTGCAATGACGGCACCACCATAGACGGCTGCACCATTACCGAGAACTCCTGCAGCGTCAACAGCGGCGGCAACTACGAGGGCGGCGGCGTGTTCGTCTGGCATAGCTACGACGTCAAGCTCAACGGCCTCTGCATGATCAACTACAACTATCGCGGCAAGGACTCGGGTGACATCGATGACCTGTTCCTGCGCGAGGACTTCTGGTCCTCTGCGAAGGCCTATGTCACCGGTAACCTTGCCGAGGGATCGTCCGTGGGTGTGCGCACCGGCATTACCGGCGACCGCCGAATTGCCAAGAACTTCTCTTGTCCCTCTAAGGATGGCCTGTACATCGACTTCGAGGGCTACTATGTGAGTTACGGCAACGAGCAGGGCGGCGACGCCTGGCAGCGTAACCGTACGCTTGCGTTCGCCCTGAATGTGAACGGGACGCAGGTCGGTCGCTATAAGAACGGTGAGCGTGTCGCGCTGACGGCGCCGGCTGCGACTGCGGGCAAGGCCTTCTGGCTCTGGGACGCCCAGAACACTAAGGGTCTGTACCCGGTGTACAACTACATCAACAACCAGAACTGCAACATCTCGCCCCTGAATCTTTGGATGCCGCAGCATGACGTCTTCATTGCTGCCACCTATGCCGACACCGTCAAGGCTGCACTTGCCACCATCCCCGCGCCCGAGCCTGGCGAGAGGCTTTCTTCTACTGCGCAATTCGTGCGTACCGATGAGGGCGTGGGCGCACAGGGCGATACGTTTACCGCGACCGTTACTTGGTACGAGTTCGATGAGTCTGGCAAAAAGGTTGCTTCGGGCGGGCGTGCTTGGGCGAACACGAAGTACGTGGCAAGCATCTCAATGGAGAAGGTGACTGAGAACGGGCTCTTCTTTGATGATGAGTACTTGAAGAAGCCGGGCGCGCTCAAGGTGCGTACTTCCGACGGCAACGAATTCACTCCGACGTCGGTCAGCGTCGACCCCTCGACCGGCACCCTCACTGCCGAGGTCGTGTTGGAGACGGGGGACGGCCCGGCTGCACCTGGCAAGACCGATACCGCTACCGTTCAGATGTATAACCAGGGCCTCATCGGCACCGGTGATTCTTCCGAGTCTGCCGTTAGCGCTGTCGCTCTATCCGCAGAAGCCGAGGGCCAATCCGACCAGACCTATCTTGGTACGTTTGATGTCTCCTGGACCGAGGGCGATGAAACGGTAACGGTTATTGCCCCCACTAAATCTGGCTACAATTTCTGCAACTGGGATGGCGTGCAGGAAGGCTGGGTTAACGACGACGTCAAGGGTGTCGTCACCGTTCCTTATGATCAGGTCGACATGATTGATCAGTTGGTCGCCGTTTACACCCCGGTTGCAACCAAGGTAGACATCGGGGATCTTAAGGCCCCTGTTGCGGGTGAGGACCTTGCCGTTTCGGTCTCTGACGTCAAGGTAAGTGCCTCTGACCGCACGAATCTGAGCTTCGCCGAGGCCCTAGAAAGGGATGAGTTCAAGGTGACGTGGTCGCCCGAGGTCGACGAGGACGACACGGCTGCCTACTCCACTGCCTACACCGCCCTTATCTGGCTTTGCGAGGACAACGGTTTCGAGGACGTCGAGAAGGTTCTTGCCGACGATGCCGTCATAACCTGCGGCGGTACGGAGGCAACCTCCGCGGCCTTCACGATCGTGGATGACAAGCTTTGCCTTGCCGTGTCCTTCCCAGCCACCGATGACGTCAAGGCCGTTTCCGTTTCCCAGCCTTCCGATGTCGAGTTCAGCTTCGAGAAAGCCATGGCCTATGCCGAGTTAGGAGAGTGGCCTCTGCCCGGCACGGTTGAGCTGACCCTTGAGGGCGAGGACGGCGCGAAGATCGACGGTGATATCACCTGGGATGCCGTCACCGGCTTCAACGCGGATGCCACGGGCGCCCAGGAGTTCCAGGTCAAGGGCACTGTTACCCATATTGCCCACGACTACGCAGTCGACACCAGCGAGGTCTCGCTTGACGTGAGCTGCACCGTGAAGGTCGCCGCGCCTGCGCAGGCCGGAGGCGGCGACGGCGGGGACAACGGCGATGCGGCCGGCACGAACGCCACCGACAACGGCGGCAAGGCGGCCCTGGCCAAGACCAACGACTCCATCCCGGTGTTCGCGGTGGCGGCGGTTGCGCTTGTGGCCGTAGCGGCCATCGCCGTTGCAGTCGTCGCAGCCATGCGCCGACGCAAGGACTAGCTTTCACGGCCCAGCGTAAGCGAACTCCGAGGCCCGTCACCTTCGTGGTGGCGGGCCTCTTCGCTTTTGGGGTTTGTTTATCGGCCGTTTCTCAGTCTGGGGCTTGTTCGTATTGCGTCCAATCCAGCTGCTTGCGCTTCAACAGTTCACGAGGCTGATTAAACGAAGCTAAATGCTTAGCCATGAATGCCATTACGTGCGAAAATGACCGGAGGATGTTTCGAGGAAGGACCTCCATGAGGAAACCCACTGCCATTATCGCTTCGGCTCTTTTGGTTCCTGTTTTGACGTTCGCGCTTGGTGTGACGGCGGCGCCCACCACGGCCTTCGCCACAGACGACGAGGTGGTTGCCACGTGGAAGCAGGCGGTTAAGGACTACTTCGCAAATCCCACTCGAGCGTATTCCTATGCGGGCTCCGATGCTCCCGTCGAGCTGACCAGTGAGAACGTGGCGTCCACGAGTCCGGACTCCGTGTCCCGTTACAGCCTGTATGATCTGGGTCTCGTAACCCCGGCTAAGCGCCAGAACCCCTGGAACGACTGCTGGGCCTTTGGGTCGATCGCTGCGGCCGAGACGAGCCTGCTTTCCAAGGGCGTATCGATGGCCGACGCCGACCTCTCCGAGCGCGCTCTTGTGAACATGACTTACACGTCCGCCGGCACCGCGCAAAGTGTCGTGCCCAACACCACCGCCGGTCTGGCGCAGGTGGGCGAAAACGCGAATCCGTACTGGACGAGTTCAAGCGCCAGCTTTGACAGGGGCGGACGTGTCTACTACGCGATGAGCCTCTTCAGCGCGGGCCTTGCCCTTCTTCCCGAATCTGCGTCCCCCTACCAGAACAACGACGGAGTTTTCGTCTGCGAGATAACGGTGGCCTCGACCGGCGAAAAGCAGACCAAGTACTTCACGCAGGAGCAGATAGACGCCTACAAGGCTGAAAATCCCGATGACACGATCGTCAACAAGGGCTGGGCCGGCCCGTACGTGAAAGAAGGGCAGTCGAGGAAGGGCTATTACGACTGGAGCTCCGACGGTTCGATCTGGACCAGAAGCGCCTACACCCTCTCCGATGCCAACGTCCTTCCTGAGCCTCGGATTATCGAGGGTCAGGGTGAGAAGGCCACGTTCAAGGGCATCGACGCCGGCGCTGTCTCTGCGATCAAGAAAGAGCTGTATGC
>CAVFYB010000028.1:0-18954 GCA_963626845.1 Bacteroidaceae bacterium
GCTTCGCGCAATGCCGCCATAAGCCCTTCGGCGGTGCACCACATGGCCGCCTCGCTTATCGCGTCGAGCGCATCCGTGTTCACCACCAGGTGCGAAGCGCCCTCGGAGACCATCAGCACATCGCGCAGCCAGGACCTGATGATGGACGTAAGCTGACGCAGCGATGTGCGCGTCGCCATGGTAAGGGCGCGCTTGTGGCGCAGCTCTATCTGGCGCAGGGCGGCCTTGGTAAGGTAATCGGCCGATTCGGCCAGCTCTTCGCTCTGCTCGGTGCGCACGTTGTCCAAGGGGGCCTTGGAAAGCTCGATGAGCTCGGCGGCGTATTCCAAGACGTCGCGCTCGTCGGCCAGGCGAAGCCCCGCCAGAACCTCGATGACGCGCTGGCGGAAGGCCATGCGCTCGGTGCTCTTGGCGAACGCGATGGCGTTGGTGATGGAGCCGTCGCACGCCTCTATGGCGATGCGCGCCTTTTCGGCCGAGACGCCCACGCGCTGCGACAGAATCCCCGCTGCCTCGGTTGCGGGGATATGGCGGAACGGCACCACCTGGCAACGGGAGACGATGGTGGGCAGCACCCCTTCGCGCGTGCGCCCCAGCAGGATGAAGGTGACGCCTTCCACCGGCTCTTCCAGCGTTTTCAGGAACGCATTTGCCGCTTGGGTTCCCAGCAGGTCGGCGCGATCGATGATGTAGACCTTCGCCTTGGCGCGGATGGGCGCCAGCGTCACGTCGGAAACGATCTCGCGCACCTGCTCCACCAGGTAGCCCTGGGCGCCTTCGGGCGAATAGAAGTGGATATCGGGGTGCTTGCGGCGCACGGCGCGCCGGCAATCGTCGCATTCGCCGCAGCCGTTTTCGCTGCAGATGATGGCCTGCGCGAACGCATAGGCCGCGGAGGTCTTGTTCGACCCCGCAGGCCCGGTAAGGAGGTAGGCATGGCTTACGCGGCCGGAGGCTATCGTCGCACGGAGGAATTCCCGCACCCGAGGCTGGCCGAACACTCCGTCGAAGACATCGGCCACAGTATCACTCGCCTAAGCTGATCTGGGCTTTTTCGTCGGTGTTGCGCTCTAGGATGGGAGCGAAGAAGCCTTCGGCCCATACCGGCGAGGAAGCATCCCAGCCGAACACGTCTGCCAACTCGCGGAAGATGGCGCGGGCGGTGGCGTCTTTTTCACCTGCCGAGGAAACCGTGCGGATGCGCTGCGGGTTCTCGGCGGCGATGCGTGCGAAGGCTCCGTTCACGCGGGCATGGAAATCGGCCCCCGCAAGCTCGAGCCTGTCGGCATCGCCATGATGCGTTGCGCGCTCAAGCCCCTCTTCGGCAGGCGCTTCGGTGGTAAGCAGGATGGTGCGGCACGGGTGCACCCCCTGACAGGCGAAGGCGTTGGCCTGGCGCACGAAGGCAACGGGCAGGCCTCGGCCGTATGCCTGGTAAGCAACCGTGGAATCATAGAAGCGATCCAACAGCACAACGGCGCCGCGGGCAAGCGCAGGGATGATGGTCTCGCGCACGATTTGCGCGCGGGCAGCTTCGTAGAGCAAGAGTTCCGCCTGGTCGGACAGGGCCCTGTTCTCGGGGTTCAGCAAGATCTCGCGCAGCGATTCGCCGATGGCGGTGCCGCCCGGCTCGCGCAGGCACAGAACCTCATAGCCCATCTTGCGCAAGCATTGCGCCAAGAAGGTGATATGGGTGGTTTTGCCGGCGCCGTCGCCACCTTCGAAGGTGATGAAGATGCCGGGGCCTACGGTATTTTCCTGAGCGGATGCCACAAGCTGTTCCTATCGGTCCAAAGAGTAGATGTCGTTGCCGAGCGTATCGATGCCGACAAAGACGGGGAAATCGACCACCGAGATGCGCCTGAGCGCTTCAGTGCCCAGGTCATCATAGGCCAAGGTTTCGCACGATTCTATGCACTTCGCAAGATAAGCAGCAGCGCCGCCCACGGCCACGAAGTAAACGCCCCCGTTGCACACGCAGGCGTCCTTAACCTCCTGCGAGCGCGTGCCCTTGCCCATGGTCGCAGCCAATCCGCAGTCCATAAGGCGCGGGGCAGCGAAGTCCATGCGCGAAGCGGTGGTGGGCCCGATGGCACCGAACGGCCTGCCCGCCGCAGAGGGCGTGGGGCCAGCATAGAAGATGGTCTGGCCTTCCAAGCCGTAGGGCAGATCGCTCCCCTGCCCCATTTCGGCAAGAAGGCGCTGGTGGCCCGCATCGCGCAGGGTATACAGGGGGCCGGAAAGCAGAAGCGCTTGGCCGGCGCGAAGCTGGCGGGCCTCTTCAGGGTCCAAGGGAAGGCTCAGGCGGATAGGATCGTCAGCCATGCTAGATCTCCCCTTCCAGGTTGGTAAGCGGCACGTCCACGGTGCCGCGGCGCGTGGCCGAGCAGCTCATGTTCACCGCCACAGGCAGCGCAGCTATGTGACACGGGGCCGTGGCAACACGCACACCCAAGGCTGTGGTGCAGCCGCCCAACGCGCCGGCGCCGATACCGGTGGCGTTGATGGCGGAAAGAAGCTCGCCCTCGAACGCGGCTGCTTCCGGGTTGGGGTTCAGCGTTCCCAAGGGGCGCATGAGGGCGCGCTTGGCCAAGCCGCCCACCTTGTCGAACGTGGCGCCTACGCCAACGCCCACCACCAGTGGCGGGCAGGCATTGGCGGCCTTTTCGCGCACGCATTTGAGTACGGTATCGATTACCCCCTGCTTGCCAGCACTGGGAGTGAGCATGACCACACGGCTGGCGTTGTCGGAGCCGCCGCCCTTGAGCATCACATGCAGGCGGCACACGCCCGGCTCATCGACGAAGTGCACCTCGCAGAACGCCGGGGTATTGTCCTGGGTGTTGTCGCGGTTGAACAGGGCATCCTTCACCACCGACTTGCGCAAGCGCGCGTCGGTGTAGGCCTTGCCCACCGCAGCATTCACCCGGGAGAACACATTGCCAGGAACGAGCACGTCCGGGCCGGCCTCAAGGCAAACCCAAACCGTGCCGGTGTCCTGGCATATGGGCACGCCGTCATCGGCAGCAACGCAGGCGTTGTTCACCAGCTGGTCCAATACGATGCGCGCACGGGCGCCCGTTTCCGCCTCACGCGCCGCAACCAAGCCTGACAGGATATCGTCGGGCACACGCGTCGCCAACTGCGGGATAAGCGGCAGCAGCGCCGCCTCCACGCTTTCAGGGGTAACCGTCTTCATGCCTACCGCTTTCACTGGTTCCTATTCGGGAAGGTTCTCCAGGCCCTTCTTCACGCTTGCGGCGGATTCCTGAAGGGCGGCCATCTCTTCATCGGTAAGGTCGAACTCGACGATCTCCTCGACGCCGTTCTTGCCCAGGCGGGTGGGGATGTTCATGTACAGGTCGGAAAGGCCGTACTGGCCGTCGATGTACGAGCACACGCTCAAAACTTCCTTGGAGTCGGTGAGGATAGCCTCTACCATCTTGGCGATGGAGGCGCCGGGGGCGTAGTAGGCAGAGCCCGTCTTCAGGAAGGCTACAACCTCGGCACCACCCTTGGTGCAGCGCTTGGTAACCTCTGCGATCTCCTCTTCGCTCAGGAGCTCGGTGATGGGGGTTCCCTTCACCGTGGTGAAGCGGGGCCAGCACACCATGCCCTCGCCATGGGCACCCAGGGCCCAAGCGGTGACGTCGGCCGGGTCGCAGCCCAACTTCTCGCACACGGCAAAGGAAAGGCGGGAGGAATCCAACACACCGCCCATGCCCATAAGGCGGTTTGCGGGCAGGCCCGACTTCTTGAATGCCAGGTAGGTCATAACGTCAAGCGGGTTGGTGACGCAAATGTAGATGGCGTTGGGGGAAGCGGCCATGGCCTGCTCGATGACCGAGGACATGATGCCGGAGTTCACACCCAGCAGGTCTTCGCGGGTCATGCCGGGCTTGCGGGCGATGCCTGCGGTGATGACCACGATGTCGGAATCAGCGGTTGCGGCGTAATCGTTGGTGCCGGTAACCTTCACAGTGAACTTCTCCACCGAGCGCATGTGCATCATATCGAGCGCCTTGCCCTGAGGCAGGCCCTCTGCGACGTCAACCAAAACGACGTCGGCCAAGTTCTTGGATGCGATGATGTGCGCGGCGGTTGCGCCAACGTTGCCAGCACCTACGATAGTGACCTTGCTCATTGTTCCTCCTGAACGGTATTCGTCTCAACGGCGCCGCTTCGGGCGCCGGTAAACCTATCTTACTCTTACTGCGCCTTATTCTTCCTTGGCCGTAGACGCCTTCTTGGCGGGAGCCTTCTTCGCAGCTGTTTTCTTCGTTGCCGTCTTCTTCTTTGCAGCGGGCTTCTTGGCCGTTTTCTTGGCGGCTTCCTTTTCGGCCTTCTTCTTCGCCGCCTCTTCCTTGGCCGGGCAGCTGAAGTTCGGGCACAGCTTCCAGGGGCCGCGCTGCGTGGTGACGATAACCATGGGCGCGCCACAGCTTTCGCACACTTCCTCGGTGGCGGTGAGCTTGCCGTACTGCGGAAGCGGGTAGCCGGTTTCGCACTCGTCGTAGTTCTCGCAGCGGATGAAGCGCTTCAGCGTGCGCGGGTTCTTGCGCGCGATGAGCTTCTTGGTCAGGCCCTTTTCCTTGCACGTGGGGCAGATCCCCACCTCGAGGTCGGGTTCTTTGTTGGTCTCGCACAGCGGGTCGATGCACAGCACGCGCGGCTTGGAGCGGAAGGCCGTCACCTTGATCTGCGGCATGCCGCAGGTGGGGCACTTCTCATCCAGGGCTTCGATCTTGCCCTTGGGAAGCGGGTAGGTGACGTCGCAGTCGGGCCAGCCGGCGCACCCGATAAACATGGAGCGCGTTTTCTGCGAAGAACGGAGCTGCAGGTCCTTGCCGCATTTCGGGCACGGTCCCACATAGGCATCGGCAGCCACCGCATCGGCCAGGGCATCCTTCACTTCCTCGGAGTGGGGCAAGAGGTTGGCCAGCTGCTCGGAGAGCAGGTTGCGGGAATTGGTTACCACCTCGGCCTTGGTCTTCTGGCCTTCGGCTATGTTGTCCATTTCCTCTTCAAGCTCGGCGGTCATGTCGGGGTGCGTGATGTGCGGCGCGAACTTGTCCAGCGCGTCGCACACCGCCATGCCCAGCTGGCTGGGCTCGATCGGGTCGTTCTGCACGTACTTGACGGTGTACAGGCGCTCGATGATGGAGTGGCGGGTTGACTTGGTTCCCAGCCCCAGCTTCTCCATCTCCTGGATCAGGCGACCCTGCGAATAGCGCGCCGGTGGCTTGGTCTGGTCCTTCGTGCAGGTGGCGCCACCGAAGGCGATCTGCTGGCCTTCCTCGAGCGCGGGCAGCTGCTCGTCCTTCTTCAGGCCGTACGGGTAGATGGCGCGGAAGCCCGGCTTCACCAGAACGTCGCCCTTGGCAACGAATTCCTCGCCGCCCACTTCGAGCGTTACCTTGGTGCCCTCGACCACAGCCGCGTCGGAAAGCGTGGCCAGGAAGCGGCGGGCGATGAGGTTGTACAGCTTGAACTCTGCGGCAGGCAGCTGCTCGGGCGTGGCGCTTGCCGTGGGATAGATAGGCGGATGGTCGGTGGTTTCCTTCTTGCCGCGGGTGGCATGAAGCGGCCCCGAGGAAAGCAGCTGCTTGCAGTACGGAACGTAGGCAGGGTTGCCCATCAGGTTCTTCACGGTTTCCCCCAGGTCCAAGGACGAAGGGTACACCGTGTTGTCCACGCGCGGGTAGCTGATGAAGCCGTCCATGTACAGGCTCTCGGCCAAGCGCATGGTACGCGCGGGGGTCAGGCCCTCGGCGGAAGCCGCCGCCATAAGGCTGGTGGTGTTGAAGGGCACCGGCGGGGCAACCTTGCGCGTGCGTTTGCCGATGGCAGAAACCGTAGCAGTAGTCTTGCCGTCGACATTGGCCATAACCGCATCGGCTTCAGCCTGGGCCTTGAAGCGCGCGGTTGCATGGGGAGCGGAAAAGGCATCCTCGCCTTCGCCGAACGCACCCTTGATTACCCAGAAATCCTCGGGCACGAAGGCCAAGCGCTCTCGTTCCTTGGCAACGATCAACGCCAGCGTGGGCGTTTGCACTCGGCCGGAAGAGCGAACATTGCCGTAACCGGCGAATTTCACCAAGGTAAGGTAGCGCGTAAGCACCGCGCCCCAGATGAGGTCGATGTCCTGACGCGAGGCACCGGCAGAGGCAAGGTTGGTGTCAAGCGTTACCAGGTTGCTGAACGCATGGGTTATCTCTTCTTTGGTGAAGGCCGAATAGCGCGCACGGGAAACCGGCGCAGTGTCGTTCACTTCCTGGATACAGGAAAGCGCATCGGAGCCGATAAGCTCACCCTCGCGGTCGAAGTCGGTAGCGATGACGATGGAGTCGGCCTTCTTGGCCAGATTCTTCAGCGACCGAATGATGTCCTTTTCCTTCGGGCGCTTCTCTATAGGCGAGTACACCAAATATGGCAAAGCCTCCATCTTCCAGGCCTTCAGCTCTACGCCGTCTTCGGTAAAGGGTTTCTTCTTCTTGAAGGGGGGCTTGGCCAAGGATGCGGGGATATCCGCCTCCATCACCTCGCCGTCGGCGCTAACTCCGCGCCAGCCGCCGCGTTTCTTGTATACCAATGCGGTGGCGAAATCAGGTTCGAGGATATGGCCTCGCAGGCCGATGGTCACCCAATCTTCCCCGTCTACGGTGAAGCGGTACACCGGGGTGGAATACACCTTGTCGGCTTTAGGCTTAGTGGCGCCGAGCAAGTCGGCGATCTTCTGAGCCGCGTCATTCTTCTCGGTAACAACCAGTTTCACGCGGTTCCTCCTGTTCTGCCAGGCCATCATGCGGCTTGGCCGTCATTCACACGGATTACCCCGATTCATTGTTTAACGTGTGCGGGGAATTGCTCCTGCTCGGCGCACCCGGGCTATGGACCCCCAATAGACCTGAGCAGCTGCGCTATGGAGCCCCTCAGCCGCGCAGCACGCTACAGCATACACGAAAGAAGAAACCGATGCAGGTAACGCTCTCTAAAACGGATTCGAACCCGACCACCAGCGGACGTCGACGGCCCCGAGACGCAAAAAGGCCCGCCATGGTGGCGGGCCTTCTGAAAGCGAATGCTTACTGAGCGAAGATCTCGATGGAATCGCCCTCGGCAATGGTAACCATTGCCTTCTTCCAGGTCTTGGTCTTGCCAAGCTGGTAGCGGACGCGCTTCGGCTTCGGCTTCACGTTCAGCGTGTTCACCTTAACAACCTTCACATCGAAGATAGCCTCGATTGCCTGGGCAATCTCGATCTTGTTGGCAGACTTGGCCACCTCGAAGGTGTACACATTGTTCTCCATGCCCTCGTAAGAGTGCTCAGAGATGATCGGGCGGATGATAACCTCGCGGGGATCCTTCATTATGCAAGCACCTCCTCGATGCGGGTCAGGGCAGCGTTCGTAAGAACGAGTACCTTGTTGTCGATGAAGTCGAGCGTGTTGAGCTCGGAAGCACCGATGATGCGAACCGTGGGGATGTTGCGGAACGAAAGGAAAGCGTTCACGTTCTCGTCAGAGACGATGATCGTGGCGCGACCCTCCACGCCCAGGTTCTTCAGCGCCTCTACCGCCTGCTTGGTGGAAGGCTTCTCGAAAGAGAAGTCGTCCACAGCAACAATCTGGCCATCGGCGAGCTTGGCGGAAAGCGCAGAGCGCATAGCCAGCTTTACGACCTTGGCAGGTACCTTGAACGCATAGGAGCGGGGATGCGGGCCGAATACGGTGCCGCCGCCTGCCCATTGAGGAGCACGGATCGTACCCTGACGAGCACGGCCGGTACCCTTCTGGCGCCAAGGCTTCTTGCCGCCACCACGAACCTGACCGCGGGTCAAGGTGTTGTGGGTTCCCTGGCGCCTTGCAGCGCGCTGGGAGCGAACCACCTCGTGCATAACATGCACGTTGGGTTCGATCTCGAAGACAGCTGCGGAAAGCTCGGCGTCGTTGACCTTCTTGCCGCTCGCGTCCTTCACTTCAATAGTTGCCATAATCTATATTCTCCTTCGCACCGTTCTTAGGCCATGCGAACGCGAACAACGCCATTCTTGCCGCCGGGAACTGCGCCCTTGAGCATGATGAGGTTCGCCTCAACGTCCACGCGGATAACTTCAAGGTTCTTGGTCGTAACGGTATCGCAGCCCATGTGACCCGGAAGGCGAACGCCCTTGAACACACGGGAAGGATAAGCGCACTGGCCAACGGAACCGGGAGCGCGATGGAAGTGCGCACCATGTCCGCCAGGGCCACCAGCGAAGTTGTAACGACGCATAACGCCAGCGAAGCCCTTACCCTTGGAAGTACCGGTAACGTCAACCTTCTTCACCTCTGCGAAGTTGGCAACGGTAACCTCTTCGCCCAGGGAATGCTCGGAAGCGTCGGCTACGCGCACCTCGCGGAGGTGACGTACAGGCTCGACGCCCTGCTTGGCGAAATGGCCGGCCATGGGCTTGTTGACCTTCTTCTCCTTGATGGTGCCGAAGCCGAGCTGAACAGCCTCGTAACCATCGGTAGCGGCGGTCTTCACCTGGCAAACCTTGTTAGGCTCAGCCTTGATAACCGTAACGGGCGTAACCTGACCGTCCTCGTCGAACAGCTGGGTCATGCCAACCTTGGTACCGTAGATAGCGTTAATCATTCAGTATCACACTCCCCTACAGCTTGATCTCGATGTCAACGCCAGCAGGAAGATCGAGACGCATCAGGGAATCGACCGTGGAAGGGGTCGGATCCAGGATGTCGATAAGGCGCTTGTGAGTGCGCATCTCGAACTGCTCGCGAGAGTCCTTGTTCACGTGCGGGCCCTTTACAACGCAATACAGGTTGCGCTCGGTGGGCAGCGGAATAGGACCGGAAACCTTGGCACCCGTCTTCTGTGCGGTGTCGACGATGAGCTTGGTGGACTGATCCACGATCTCATGATCGTAACCCTTCAAGCGGATGCGGATATTCTCTTTAGCCACTTTAACCTCCATAGTGAGCGGAGCAATGCTTAGCCGCAGGGCTTAAGCGTTGCCACCCGCCTTGCTGATAATCTCTTCTGCCACGTTCTTGGGCACGGGCTCGTAGGTGTCGAACTGCATGGTGTAGGTAGCACGACCCTGGGTACCCGAACGAAGGTCGGTTGCGTAACCGAACATCTGGCCCAGCGGAACCTTCGCGGAGATGCATACGGCGTTGCCGCGCTGCTCCTGGCCCTGGATAAGGCCGCGGCGGCTCGGGATATCGCCCATAACGAAGCCGGTGTACTCCTCGGGGGTCTCAACCTCAACGGCCATAACAGGCTCGAGGATAACGGGATCGGACTTCTTCAGCGCGTCCTTGATGGCCATGGAACCGGCAACCTTGAACGCAGCCTCGGAAGAGTCGACGTCGTGGTAAGAACCGTCGATGAGCTCGACCTTGATGTCCTCGACGGGGTAGCCAGCCAGAACGCCAGAGTTGAGCGCTTCCTGGATGCCCTTGTCGATAGCGGGGATGTATTCCTTGGGAACAACGCCGCCGACGATCTTGTTCTCGAACTCGTAGCCCTTGCCAGCTTCCTGCGGGTACATGTTGATGATGGCATGGCCGTACTGACCGCGACCACCGGACTGGCGGACGAACTTGCCCTCGGCGTTCATGACCTCGTGGCCAGGACGCTCGCGGTAGGCAACCTGCGGCTTGCCGACGTTTGCCTCGACCTTGAACTCGCGCAGAAGGCGGTCGATGATGATCTCCAGGTGGAGCTCGCCCATGCCGGCGATGATGGTCTGGCCGGTCTCATGGTTGGTGGACACGCGGAACGTCGGGTCCTCTTCGGCGAGCTTCTGAAGAGCGATGCTCATCTTGTCCTGCTCGGCCTTGGTCTTGGGCTCAACGGCGATGTCGATAACCGGGTCTGCGAACTGCATGGACTCCAGGATGATAGGAGCATCCTCGTCGCACAGGGTGTCGCCGGTGGTGGTGTTCTTCAGGCCTACAACAGCCACGATGTCGCCTGCGGAGCAGGAGTCGACGTCGATACGGTTGTTGGAGTGCATCTGCAGAAGGCGGCCGATGCGCTCCTTCTTGTCCTTGGAGGCGTTCAGCACGTAGGAACCGGAATCAAGGGAGCCGGAGTACACGCGCAGGTAGGTGAGCTTGCCAACGAACGGGTCGGTCATGATCTTGAACGCCAGGGAGGAGAAGGGTGCCTTCGGGTCGGAAGGACGCTCGTCCTCTTCGCCGGTCTCGGGGTTGGTGCCCTTGATGGCGGGAACGTCGATCGGGGAAGGCATGTAGTCGACAACGGCGTCGAGCAGCTCCTGAACGCCCTTGTTCTTGTAGGCGGAGCCCACGAACACGGGGTTGAGCTGGCAGGCGATAACGCCCTTGCGGATAGCGGCCTTCAGTTCCTCGACGGAGACTTCCTCTTCCATGAGGACCTTTTCCATCAGGTCGTCGTCGCAGTCGGCGGCAGCCTCGAGCAGCTCCTGGTGGTAGAGCTCTGCGTCTTCCTTGAACTCAGCGGGGATCTCGTCCATGGGCTCAGGGTAGGTCATGCCCTTGTCGTCGGCCTTGAAGTCCCATGCGGTCATGGTGACCAGGTCGATAACGCCCCAGAACTTGTCCTCAGCACCCATGGGCATCTGAGCGGCAACGGCCGGTGCGTCCAGACGATCGCGCATGGTCTGGATGGCGTGGAAGAAGTCTGCGCCGACGCGGTCGTACTTGTTGATGAATGCGATGCGGGGTACGCCGTAACGCTCAGCCTGACGCCAAACGGTCTCGGACTGGGGCTGTACGCCTGCAACGGCGTCGAACACGGCGACGGAGCCGTCGAGAACGCGCAGAGAGCGCTCTACCTCGGCGGTGAAGTCAACGTGGCCGGGCGTGTCGATGATCTGGAAGCGGTACTCGATGTCGTCCTTCTTCCAGAAGCAGGTGGTAGCTGCAGCGGTAATGGTTACGCCGCGCTCCTGTTCCTGAACCATCCAGTCCATGGTGGCAGCGCCATCGTGAACCTCACCGATCTTGTGCGTCTTGCCCGTGTAGTACAGGATGCGCTCGGTAGTGGTGGTCTTGCCGGCATCGATGTGGGCCATGATGCCGATGTTGCGGGTATGCTCAAGCGAAGTCTTAGCCATTGCTATCCCCTACCAACGATAGTGCGAGAATGCACGGTTGGATTCTGCCATCTTGTACAGGTCCTCGCGCTTCTTGATGGATGCGCCGGTGTTCTCGGCTGCGTCCATGATCTCTGCGGCGAGGCGCTCGCGCATGGTGTTCTCCTTGCGCTTGCGGGAGAAGTCGACCATCCAGCGGATAGCCAGGGTGGTTGCACGGCGGGAGTTGACCTCCATGGGAACCTGATAGGTTGCGCCACCGACGCGCTTGGGCTTTACCTCAAGCGTGGGGCGGATGTTGTCCATTGCCTTCTTGAATACGGTAAGGGCGTCCTCACCGGTCTTCTCGGCAACGATGTCGAAAGCACCGTAGACGATGCCCTCGGCGGTAGATTTCTTACCGTCAAGCAACACCTTGTTGATCAGCTGCGTGACCAAGCGGTTGTTGTACTTAGCGTCCGGCTGCGTTTCGCGGCGGACTGCTGCTGCACGACGCGGCATATATCTTCCTTTCGGTAAAGCGACTGATTAATCGCGAGGGTTACTTAGTTCTTGGGCTTCTTGGCGCCGTAACGGCTGCGAGCCTGACGGCGGCTGTCTACGGCAGCGCAGTCGAGGGCAGCGCGGATGATCTTGTAGCGGACACCAGGAAGGTCCTTAACACGACCGCCGCGGATGAGCACCATGGAGTGCTCCTGGAGGTTGTGGCCCTCGCCGGGAATGTATGCGGTAACTTCCATGCCGTTTACGAGACGGACACGGGCTACCTTACGAAGTGCCGAGTTCGGCTTCTTCGGGGTGGTGGTGTACACGCGGGTGCAAACGCCACGCTTCTGCGGGTTGCCCTTGAGCGCCGGGGTCTTCTGCTTGTCGACCTGCTTGGCGCGGCCCTTGCGGACCAACTGATTGATAGTAGGCAAAGCTTCAGCTCCTTTTCTTTACTATCACTTACTTACACTTGCTTTCTGTGCGTTCTGCAGATACGCACGCGAAAACACACGCTCCTGGCGGAAACGCGAATTAGGACTTTATCACCCGCTATATACCCTGTCAAACGCCACGCACCCGGGCGTGTCTATTGCTTTATATTCCGTTTCGGCAGGTCAAACAATATAAACTGCTCATCTGCCACCCGCCTCGCGCCATCGTTCTGAACTTTTTCAGCACGCAGAGCTCTTCTTCTGTCGCATAAAAACGAGCCACTAAGCGAAGGTTAGCGGCAATTGAGCGCTTAACCCCTTTTCTGTGTTTCGAACGTGTAAACTACGGGTATCGCAACAACGCACCGGCGGCGCGCGCATCATCACATGGTCGCGCGTTTACTTATATATAGGTAGGGTGCGAAGCATTACAGAAAGAAGGGGAACATGAAGAACAGCGTTGCCACATTCCAGAAAATGAAGGATGAGGGCACCAAGATCTCTATGTTGACTGCCTACGACTATTCAACTGCCAAGCTCGAAGACGAGGCGGGGGTGAATTCCATCCTCGTGGGCGATTCGCTGGGCATGGTGATGCTCGGCTACGAGGACACGCTTTCCGTAACCATGGAAGACATGATCCACCACACCGCCGCCGTTGCCCGCGGCGCGAAGAACGCGCTGGTTATCGCCGACATGCCGTTCATGAGCTACGAGCCCTCGGTAGAGCTTGCGGTTAAAAACGCCGGCCGCCTTATGAAGGAAGGCCGCGCCAATGCGGTGAAGCTCGAAGGCGGCGTTCGCGTGGCCGAGCAGATCAAGGCCATCACCACCGCCGGCATCCCCGTCTGCGCGCATATCGGCCTTACCCCGCAGTCCGTCAACGCCTTCGGCGGCTTCAAGGTGCAGGGCAAGACCGAGGAAGGCGCCCAGCAGATGATCGACGACGCGCTGGCCATCCAGGAAGCCGGAGCCTTCGCCGTGGTTCTGGAATGCGTGCCCGCGAAGCTGGCTGCCCTGATCTCCGAGAAGCTGACCATCCCCACCATCGGCATCGGCGCCGGTGCCGGGTGCGACGGCCAGGTTCTGGTGTACCAGGACATGCTGGCGCTGTTCAGCGACTTCAAACCAAAGTTCGTGAAGCACTTCGGCAACATCGGCCCGCAGATGACCGCAGCGTTCAAGGCCTACGACGAAGAGGTGAAGGCCGGCACCTTCCCCGCCGAAGAGCACACCTTCAAGATCGACGAGGAAACGCTAAGTAAATTGTATTAATACAAGAGCAATCGATTAGCTGTATCCTTTAGCCGGCGTACTCATTGCGCCGGCTATTCAACTATCTAGGGAGTTTCACTCATGAAAATTATTACCAGTGTTGCTGAGATGAAGGCACAGGTTGCCGAATGGAAGGCGCAGGGGCTGACCATCGGCCTTACCCCCACCATGGGCGCTCTGCACGAAGGCCACATGTCGCTGATGGAGCGCGCCGTTTCCGAGTGCGACCGCGTGGTTACCAGCGTGTTCGTGAACCCCATCCAGTTCGGCCCCAACGAGGACTACGACAGCTACCCGCGCGACCTTGAGCGCGACGTTGCCATCGCCGAAAGCAAGGGCGTGGACGCGGTGTTCCACCCCGAGCCCGAGGAGATGTACCCCAAGAACTACAACACCTACGTGGTTATGGAAACGCTCACCGACAGCCTGTGCGGGGCAAAGCGCCCGGGGCATTTCCGCGGCGTGTGCACGGTAGTGAACAAGCTCTTCAACATCGTGCAGCCCGACAAGGCCTTCTTCGGCCAGAAGGACGCCCAGCAGTTGGCCATCATCAAGCGCATGGTTGCCGACCTGAACATGAACGTGAAGGTATACGGCTGCCCCATCGTGCGCGAAGAGGACGGTCTGGCGAAGAGCTCCCGCAACACCTACCTCTCCGCAGATGAGCGCAAGGCGGCGCTGTGCCTTTCCCGCTCCATCTTCAAGGCGCAGGAGCTTATCGAAGGCGGCGAGCGCAACGCCGATGTCGTTCGCGCGGCGGTTCGCGAAACCATCGAGGCAGAGCCCATGGCACGTATCGACTACGTTGAGGCCGTGGATCTGGGCGACATGCAGCCGGTGGATTCCTTCAGCGAGTCGGGCCTGGTGGCAATCGCCGTCTACATTGGCGAGACGCGCCTCATCGACAACTACTTGTTTGATTTTGCCGAATAACCTTGCACAAGCCTTGTTCGTGCGCGAAAATACGTCAGGTTATACAAAAACACGTATAGCCCATTTGCAGTTACACCATTCGAGGGAAGATCATTCGAAGGAAAGGCTGGTTCTATCCCCATGCTGCTCAATGTTCTGAAGGGCAAAATCCATCGAGCAACGGTTACCCAGGCCGAACTTGACTACATCGGCTCCATCACCATCGATTCAGATCTGATGGAAGCAGCCGGCATCCAGGAATACGAGCTGGTTACCATTTCCGACTGCAACAACGGCAACCGCCTGGAAACCTACGTCATCGCAGGCGAGGCAGGCAGCGGCGTTATCTGCCTGAACGGCGCGGCTGCGCACCTGGTTACCGTGGGCGACAAGGTGATCATCATGAACTACTGCCAGATGACGCCGGAAGAATTCGCCGACCCGGCACATGCTCCGCACGTAGTGTTCGTAGACGACGACAACAAGATCAGCCGCCTTACCCGTTACGAAAAGCATGGCAAGCTGGAAGATTTGAAGTAGTTCTTTTCCTTGCAATCAAAGTAAACAAAAAAGGCATCCAAATGGATGCCTTTTTTGTTTGATAACCGATCGGGAAAGCCGTTGTCACCAGTCCATACCGAAATATGCCCATTTCTGTCACGGGCCATGGAGTAGCTTATTGATTTAGTTCGAAAACGCCGTCGATACAGCTGTTGGCCTGCCTCAGAAAAAACAAGGCAGGCCAACAGCTGCAACGCTAAAACAGGGCGTCTACGCATTTCGCAAGAGCTGAGCACATCGACCGCTCCAAGATCGACCATTCCAAACGGGGCGAATCGGTATTCCGGAGGGACTTAACCATGGAAATCAAAGAAGCAATCCGACAGAGGCATACGGTTCGTAAATATACGAACCAGCCCATTCCCGTTGATATGGTTATGCTGCTTAACACCAGGATTGCCGACAACAATGCAAAACATGGCGTATACCTCAAGCTGGTTACCGATAACTCCGACGGCATCGGCGGCATGGCAAAACTACTATTGGCCAGAAACGTATGCAACTACATCATCCTCGCGGGACGAGACTGCCCTGATTTGGATGAGAAACTGGGATACTGCGGAGCAGACCTCATTCTCTACGCTCAAACATTAGGGTTGAACACATGGTGGTGCGGAGGGATGTTCGACAGCAAGGCCGCGGCCAAGCATCTGGTGGGCTCGAAAGTGCGCGTAAACGGCGTTATCGCCATCGGCTACGGGCAGACGCAGGGCGTTCCCCACAAATCGAAAACCGCTGAAGACATCAGCATATACGATGGCGAAGCGCCACAGTGGTTTCGCGACGGCGTGAGGGCCCTGCTCTATGCGCCAACGGCAATGAACAAGCAGCCTTATGCGGTTGCGGGAAGAGGGAATGGCGTGACCCTCACCGCAGGAGGTGGTCGCTATTCCGGCATTAATCTGGGGATTGGGAAATATCACTTCGAGGTAGGAGCAGGGAAAGAGAACTTCCAATGGGCAGAAATAGAGGCTCTTGTCGGGGCAGATTCCAGCCTACCGAGGTAGCAAGACTACAATGCTACGTATAGCACAAACTCCCAAGGCTCGCCACAGGCAAGACAGTCCCAAAAACCAGCAAACCAATGACGAGCATCCTGCCACAGCTCCAGAATACGTAAGGTAGTAACGCATGACCCACACATGGAAAATCCCCTGTAGATATGTGGGTAGAGGAAGGGGTCCAATAAAGCTCAACTTCCCGATTGGCGAAGTTGAGGAATGGAACGAGCTTGTTACCAGCACAGATGGCGAATCGGATTATACCGACCTTATATACCCGGACGACACACCGAACTTTATCCCGGCGCTGCTTGCAGACCTGATCTGCTTCGAGAGAATCGACGAGTTCCGTCAAAATTCTAAAACACCAGATGCTTTTCTTTATGAGATTAATAAATCCAGGGATATTCTCGAAGAGTTGAACAGCTCTGTTGTTGAGTACGCGCATTTCGCGCATCGTTCCCTGGCTATTTTCAAACACGAGCTAGCTTTAGAATTGAATGGGCATCTGGCACACGGAAACCCCAAGGATCTGCCCTGGACTAAAGCGTTTACTGAAGTGGCTTCCTATACTGAAAAATTGCATTCAGCGGACCCGAGCGACAGGGAGCGGATACTTGCCGAATGCCCCAAAGAAAGCCTAGAGGAACTCGGTTCGGAAGAATTGAAAATCGCTTTCAATTCTATATTTGATCTGAGCAAGCAAAATACCCACGGCGGAACGGCCGAGTATGAAGGCTACTATGAACGGATATATTCAAAGCTCATAGAAAATTATGATTATCATGCTTTTCCTTCGAACTATATTTCAGCACTAGAAAAAAGCGAAGAGCGCGCAGGATGTTTGCTCACGAAAAGGCAAAAAGTCGTATGGCTGGCTTCTGCCCTGGAAGAGGGCGTTGCGCCCAACGAATTGGCTGAGAATGCCTTTTCTTATGTCTCGGAGAACTACTGCAAGGAATTGTGGCAAATAGCCACCAGCGACCCTCTATCCAAAGCAGCATCCGATATTAAGAATGCGCTTAGCAATGCAGACGGGAGCATTCAAAACCACTTTTCCAATCACTTCCCTCGCACACCTGGAGAGACCCCAAAGAATGGCTGTGCGGCCTTGATCGTCCCGTACTCAAAGCAGCAAAAGCTGATCATCGCATTCAACGGGGTTGCTGACGACGACCAGAGTCTGAAAGTAAACGGAGTGACAATCTGCGAGTATTTCAATAAGGAAAAAGCTCGAGCCTCAACGTTGCATAATCTCGATATGCTGCTGAAAAGCAATGCGTTCAGCAAGAAATACGATGTGGCCAGAGTCCATACCGACAACCTATGCGTAATCGAAAAACCCTACCCTACTTCATGCGTCACTCTTGGAGAACTCATGCGTGGTGTGAAGTCTGTTCCAAATGGCTCACCCCAACAGATGAATCGTATGTTCTCTTGTGCCGAGCGCAAAGCGATAGCGTTCGTAAATCGCGAAAGACAGCAATCCGACACCTTCGAAGGGTATCTGTATGCCTCAAGAGAAGTTTGCTTTATATGCGATTGGACGATCAACCACTACAATCATCGGTCTAATTGGGCAAAAGCACGCAATACCCCAGTTGGATTCAACGTTAAGATAGACCGCAAACGGCCAGCATGTCCTACAAGTCCAGACAGCCTAAAGCTTAAAACGTTCCATGATCTGTCTATGCAAGCGCATAGAAGGCGGTTTGCGTACCCGCAACGACTCCAGCTACAGAGCTGGAAGATCGGCTTTGCGAAACATTCGCGATGGAGGCCATAGCGGCGGTGCCGAGCGCACCACAGAGCTGCTGCAACGCGTTGAAGGCTCGAATAGCCCCGACGATCTAAGCTTGACTTCTCTTTTGCAAGAACCGACGGATCAGCAGTATCGCGGCAATGACGGCAATCCAGATAAGGACCGCGCGTGCGTAGTCGGCGAACCAGCTGGTCGAAGTGAAAGGAACGCCTTCGTCGGAGCTTGCCTGATTGGGGTCGTATTCCGTACGAACCCCCGTGACAAGCAAACGGTGGTCGTTCACGCCATAGGGCGTGCAAGTTACCAAGGTGACCTTATCGGCCTGTGGGTCAATAGAAAGCGATGATACGTCATCGGGAAGAACCACGGTAATGCTAGACACTCTGTACGCCAAAACCTCGCCAAGCACATGAAGGTAGAAAACATCTCCCTCGCCCATCTGGTCTAGGTCGGTGAAAAGCTTCTTTCCCGCAAGCCCCGTATGCGCAGAAAGCACCGAGTGCGTTCCATTGCCACCAACCGGCAATGACGTTGGCTGAAGATGCCCCACGCCACCCTGAAGAACTTCTGAGGTGGTTCCGTGAAATATGGGGAGGGTTACCCCTATCTTTGGAATGTCGATATAGCCCATAAGCCCGTTGCCGTCTGTGTTCAAAAGACCAGAATAGGGTTCCTGGGTGGGATCCGCCAATGAGGCCTCGTCGAATGGATCGGTAAGATACGTGCCGCTGGTAAGCAAGGAGCTGTTGTAGGTGCGGGCTTCGTCGAGCATTGTTTCGAGAGAAGTGCCCGCTGACCCGTCCGAGGAAGAACCCGAAGCCAATTGGGCCATTGCCTCGTCGTAGGCCCGAGAGTTTTCCTCTTGCTGCGCATCATACTGGATGTTGCTAAGGACTGGATAGATGAACAAGAAGAGTCCCACGGCAAATACCGCAAACGAAAGGATCTTTTTTCGGGATATGAAACGGGGTTCAATCCTACCGTGCTTGCCATGGCGCACGCTCAACGCACCTCCCCTTCCTTTTAGCCCTAACAACAACCCGCCTCCCCATCGAGGAAATCGATGGGGAGGCAAGGAGCACAATCAATAACGATATTTACTGGATATCGTTCTTCATACGCTTACGGGAAGAAGTGACAACCACACCGCCCATAATAGCCAGGCCCAGTGCCGGCAGCAGGATCATGCCAACTTCACCGGTCTCGGGCAGGTTGAAGGAATCCGGCGTGTTAACCACGGCGCCGTCAACGTATCCATCGCTATCGGTGTCATTCTCGACCTTAATGACCTCGCCAGCCTTACCCTTGGAACCATCGTTACCGTAGTCGGGCGTAATCGTAATGGTCTGCGGACCGTTGGACTTGTAGCCGTCGGGGACCTTGGTCTCAGTTACGGTGTAGGTACCCTGGTCGAGGCCCTTGATCTCAAAGTGA
>CAVFYB010000029.1:0-18804 GCA_963626845.1 Bacteroidaceae bacterium
TCAAGCTGTTCAAGGATGCGGGCATTCCCTGCGAGCTGTGCCAAACCCCCAGCGACGTTTACAAGGACGAGAACGCCCTGGTGAACGACTATCTGGTGAAAATCAAGTACCCCGAGTCGGAGCGGTGGGTTCCCACCCCGCCTATCCAGTTCGAATCGGAGCCTGCTCCTGATTACGTGCCCTCGAGCATGTTGGGTTCCGCGACCAAGGAGGTCATGAAGAATTTGGGTTACACCGACGAGCAGATCAAGATGGCTATGGCCGACGGCTCCGTTTCCGGTCCGGTGAGTCTGGATACGCTTGCCGGTAGATAAAGCTTGCAGCCGGCCCCGCGACGGTCGGCTCGCTCCTTGGCTTCAACAGGCTGCCCAACCGCTTGACGGCTGGGCAGCCTGTTTTGCTGCCTGATGATTTCGGTTGCCGATGGGTAAAGGGGCAAAGTGCTGCCCTGTTTGCTGGCCGAACCTCTGCGACTATGCGCTTTGGGCGCCGGCGGTTCAGCTGCCCGCCGGCATCGTCCCCTCCAACCGCCACGTCGTGCGGGTTTGCGTTTGCCTTTTTGCCTGACTCATCCAGCGAATCCGCTGAACGGTGCGGATAGGGAACTGCTCCTATATCCCTATAATCCCAGGTAAATCATATGAATAGTCGTTTAAGGCAGGTCAGAGCAAAAATTCTTCTATAGCTGCCAATAGTTTTTTCCTTATTCCCACTATATCCATGGGGTATTAGGGTGTATAACGGTCAAGCAAAGAAAGCCTTCTTTCGAAGGCGAGGAAGAGGAGCGCATAGCAATGGCAGGCATCCATGGTTCTGTAACCGAATTGGTGGGAAATACGCCTTTGGTCGAGTTCGGCCGTCTTGAGGAAAAACTCGGACTCAAGGCCCGTATCGTCGGCAAGTTGGAGTACTTCAACCCTGCGGGGAGCTCTAAGGACCGCATCGCCCTTTCCATGATCGAGGGCGCCGAGGAAGATGGGCGCCTCGAGCCAGGCTCAACGATCGTCGAATTCACATCGGGCAATACGGGCGTTGGTCTGGCCGCCATTGCGGCAGCTAAGGGTTATCCCATCCATATCGCCGTGCAGCCGGGCACCAGCGCAGAGCGTCTTCAACTGGTGAAGGCGTACGGTGCTTCGACCTTCGAGCCCTCTTTCGACGGTCCGGACATCCTTGATGTCCTTAGCCAGGTAGACGGGTACGCGGCTGGAATCCCCGGTGCTTGGGTCCCCGAGCAGTTCAACAACGAAAACAACAATGGAGCGCATTACCGCACCACGGGCCCTGAAGTGTGGCGCGATACCGACGGTGGGGTCGACATCTTCATCGCCGGTGTTGGCACGGGCGGCACGGTAACGGGTACGGGAAAGTATCTGAAAGAACAGAATCCGCAGGTCAAGGTCGTTGCGGTTGAGCCGCACCCCGATTCGGTGTCCATTCCCCCCGAAGGCAAGTTCGTGGAGGAGATCACGGGTATCCATAAATTCACCGAAGTGGATCCCCGTCTTGTTCCCGGCAACGTTCATCCCGATGAATACGACGAGATCTCCCAAGTCCGCTTCAACGAAGGCTTGGCGGTGGCTCAGCTCCTAGCGAAGGAAGAAGGCGTTTTGGTGGGGCCCAGCTCGGGTGCGGCGCTTTACGAGGGCATTCGCCAGGCACGCAAGCCTGAAAACGAGGGGAAGCTCATCGTGATCCTTCTGCCCGACAGCGGCGAGCGCTATCTTTCCCAGGATATTTTCGCCCCGCGCCCCGAATTGTCCGAAGTAGAGCTGTAGCCCCATTCGCAAAGGAGTCAGAGCATGAGGCAGATCGCAATTTACGGCAAGGGCGGTATCGGCAAGTCCACCACCACCCAGAACCTCACCGCCGGATTGGCCGAGCAGGGAAAGAAGGTCATGGTGGTGGGGTGCGACCCGAAGGCGGACTCGACACGCCTGCTGATGGGCGGGTTGGCACAGCAGACCGTGCTCGACACCATCCGGCTGAACGGCGCCGATCTTTCCCTTGATCAAATCGTGAAGCCGGGGTTCCAGGGTATCAAGTGTGTTGAGTCGGGCGGGCCGGAGCCAGGCGTCGGGTGCGCAGGTCGAGGCATCATCACCTCAATCAACTACCTGGAGAATCTAGGTGCCTATGACGATGAGCTGGACTTCGTGTTCTACGACGTTCTGGGTGATGTGGTGTGCGGCGGTTTCGCCATGCCCATTCGCGAAGGAAAGGCCCAGGAGATCTACATTGTGGCCTCAGGTGAGATGATGGCCCTGTATGCGGCGAACAACATCGCCAAGGGCATTAAGCGCTACGTCCGCAGTGGCGGTGCACGTTTGGGCGGCATTATCTGCAACAGCCGCAATGTCGAACGCGAACTGGAACTCATGCGGGCCTTCACCGAGGAGTTGGGAACGCAGCTGCTCTATTTCGTGCCGCGCAACAACGTGGTGCAGCAGGCAGAGCTTCGCCGCCAAACGGTGATCCAATATGCACCCGGATCCGATCAGGCGAATGAATACCGCAACCTTGCACAGGCGGTGATCGACAACAAGGACCTTGTGGTGCCGACGCCTATGGAATCCGAGCGCTTGGAGGAAATCCTCCTTGAGTTCGGAACCGTCTAGGAGCTTTGCCATGTCCAAAAGGTTGCTTATCGGTGTTGCCACGAGCGACGGCGAGAACATCGATATGGAGTTCGGCAAGGCATGTTCGTTCGATATCTATCGGATAGAGGCCGGGGAAGCGCCCAATGCGTTTTTCGAGGAGCGTCGACCGGTCGATTCCCCGGACAAGGACGCCGCGACCTCAGCGGATGATGCGCCCTGCTTCCCCGGTGAGGGCTGCTCGGGCGGTGGTTGTGGTGGAGGGCACGGCTGTGTGGGTTCGGCAAGCCCTCAGCTGCAGCGGCGAATCGACGTAGTATCGGACTGCGTATGCGTTCTGTGCTCGCATGCCGGCCCTGGGGCGCAGAAGCTGCTGGCCGACAACGCGATAACCCTGTTCGACATCATGATGCCTGTTGAGCGCGCGCTGCCGAAAGTTGCCGCGTGGTACACGCGTGCAGCGATGTCCCGAAGTTAGCCCAGGCTGCCGAGTCTGCCGAAATTGAAAGGAAGTGACGGGGATGCCCGCATCATACGACGCCCTTGCAAAAGCGCATCCCTGCTTTGCGAGCGGGGGCAAGCCCGCGAACACGGGGCGCATCCATTTGCCGGTGAGCCCTGGCTGCAACATGGGCTGCAAATTTTGCTGCCCGTCGTCCTGCAGCGAAAAGAACGCTCCGGCGGTTGCCTCGAAGATCGTTCGCCCAGCGCAAGCCGTCGACGCGGTTCGCCGTGCGCTCGAACTGTGCCCCGATATCACGGTGGTCGGTATCGCCGGTCCGGGGGACACGCTTGCAACACCGTGGGCGATAGAGACATTTCGCCTGATAAGCCAAGAGTTTCCGTTTCTGTTCAAATGCATGAGCACGAACGGCCTCCTTCTGCCCGAGAAGGCGGGGGAGGTGCTGGATGTGGGCATCGATTCCCTTACCGTTACGGTGAACGCCATCGATCCCGCAATCGAGGCAAGGCTCAACGACTACATCGTTTACCAAGGAAAGCGCTATACGGGCGAAGAGGCGGCAGCAATCCTTATCGAAAATCAGCTGAAGGGGATTCTTGCCGTTGCGAAGGCCGGTACCACGGTGAAGGTGAACACCGTGTTGGTTCCCGGCATCAACGATGGTTGTATCGAGGACATCGCCAGGGCGGTATCGAGCGTAGGGGCGAAGATGTAC
This sequence comes from Bacteroidaceae bacterium, assembly GCA_963626845.1. Classification (GTDB taxonomy): domain Bacteria; phylum Actinomycetota; class Coriobacteriia; order Coriobacteriales; family Eggerthellaceae; genus Anaerotardibacter. The sequence goes on from CAVFYB010000029.1 coordinate 3,776, forward strand.
AACATCATCCCCCTAATCCCCCAGGGAGGGCTGGCCGATATTCCCCGTCCCACATGCCGGCAGGTCGATGTTGCACGCGCTAAGGCCGAGCCCTATATAACGGTGTTCCGCCATTGCCAGCATTGCCGCGCCGATGCCGTTGGGATCCCCGGCGGCAAAGATTACGGCCAGCAGATATACCTCAAGCGCATTGCGGGAGAGGAGACGTTTTCCCATGGTTGACGGAATGGGGAGGGCTGACGGCAAAGCGCCTGTTCGCTGTGCTGTCGCCACAAGCGATGGCTTTCTGGTCGATCAGCACTTTGGCCGGGCAAGGCGATTCGAGGTGTACGAGGTGGAGCAGGGCTCGGAGCCTCGCTTCATTGAAAGCAGGAAGGTGCAGCGGGCCTGCACCGGGCTGGGGCACGATGATGATGTCCTTGACGCGATTGTCGCCCGTCTTGCCGATTGCGCTTTCGTCGTTGTTGCCAGAATCGGCCCCGGTGCCCGGGTGGCTTTAGCGCGACGGGGAATCAAAGCTTACGAGATCGTGGCCGAAACCGAGGCGGCCATCGAAAAGGCAATGGTTTTCAGGCGGGTCCTTGCGATTGCCGACGTTTTTGAAGAGGAGTAGAGCATGGCAGTTACCTATTCGGGCGTGCGCGAAAGCCGACCGGGCCGCGTCAACGATCACGGGAGCACGGGTTTCCAGATCGCCGACGACTTTAACAAGAAATGCCTGAAGAAGGCCGATCGCAGCTTTGCCCAGGGCCTGCAGTGCCAGCAGATCAATTCCATGGCGTGCCTTATGTCCATGGAAGATGCGGTATTCATTGCGCACAGCCCCCAGGGCTGCGTTGGTTGCACCGTGCTAGCCATCGACCAGTACCGTGTAGGCCAAATCCATCGCGGTCGTGACGTGGTTCGCAACCCGCATATCATCGTCACGAACCTCGATCAGAACAGCGTGGTGTTCGGCGGCGACGACAAGCTGCGTGGCGCCATCGACGAGGCGGTCGAGCGGTACGCCCCTAAGGTCATCTTTGTGTTCGCCAGTTGTGCCAGCGGCATCATTGGCGACGACATCGACGCGACTTGCGCAGACAAGCACGGCGAATACCCCGAGACCATCATCGTCCCCATTCACTGTGAAGGCTTCAAGTCAAAGGTCTGCGCTTCAGGGTTCGATACGGCGTTCATCTCCATCAGCAAGTATGTATTGCCTGAAGAAAGCCAGGAAACGGAACCGGGGCTTATCAACCTGTTCGCGCCCGTTTCCATCTCCTATAAGGACCAATGCGAGATGGAGCGCATGCTGGGCCTGTTGGGCTGTCATGCGAACTACATCCCGTTCTTCAGTTCGGTAGAGAAGATGAGGCGTATACCCGCGGCCCAGGCCTCGACCTCTATCTGCAAGGTATTTGCCGACGAGTTCATGCGCCAGCTTGAGCAGGACTACGGCATTCCATATTCGCATACCGTCATGCCCATCGGCTTGCGCAATACCGATCTATGGCTACGCGGCATAGCGAAGGCGGTTGGCAAAGAATCTGAAGCTGAGGCCATCATCGAGCGGGAGCATAAGCGCATCGAGCCGATGGTCGCCGAGATCCGTGAGCGCCTGCAGGGCAAGCGCGTGTTCATCTGCGGCGGCACGGGCCGTTCGTTCGCCGCGGCCGCGCTGGTGGGAGACCTTGGCATGGATCTCGTGGGCTTGGAGACACCCACCTACGATCAGGACGCCCAGGATGATATCGAATACTTGAACGGAATCCACAGGGAGTTCGTGGTCGATATCGCCAACATGCAGCCTTTCGAGCAGGTGAATCTGGTAAACAGGCTCAAACCCGATTGTTTCATCGGCGTTCCAACCTGGGCCGCGAAGCTGGGCGTTCCCACCACCCACGTGCTCGACTTCAAGCGTCCCACCATGGGTTACGACGGCATTGTGTACCTGGGCCGCAAGATGGCCGACCAGCTGGAGAATCCCGGCTTCAACAAGAAGATCTCCCAACATGTGAAGCTGCCGTACCGCGATGCCTGGTATGCGGAAAACGCCTTCAAGTTCATCAACCTCTAGCGGAAGGGTGCAGGTAAATGTCCAATATCGTAGAGAACCCCCGCGGAGGCTGCGTCCTTGCCGGGGTGAACAATGCGCTTGAGCCCTTGTATCATGTGTGTCCGATTCTGCACTCCGGCCCCGGTTGCTGCATGCAAACCACCTATGGCGAGCAGCCCAACGGCGGCAACCGCGAATGGAGCTATATCGCAGGCATCTCGCTGCCCTCATCGAACATGCTTGAGCGCGAGGTGGTGTTCGGCGGTCTGGACAAGCTGCGAACCACGGTAGAGGGTGCGCTCGAGGTTATCGATGCCGAAGCCTATTTCATCCTTACCGGGTGCACGGCGGGCATCATCGGCGACGATGTGGTCGCGGTGGCCGAGGAGTTCCAGGGGCAAGGCAAGCCGGTCTATGCGATCGAGACACCTGGTTTTGCGGGCGATTCCAACCTTGGCTACGAGGTGGCATGGAACGCCCTTATTGACCAGGTGGTGGAAGAACCCAGGGAAAAAGACCCTAAGCTGGTGAACCTCTTCGGGATCATCCCCTTCCATGACCCGTATTGGTCGGGCAGCTTGGAGGAGCTTGCCCGTATGTTGGAGCGCTTGGGGCTGCGCGTCAACACGTTCTATACGCGTCGTCAAGGTATAGAGGAGGTGCGGCGTTCCTCGGAGGCAGCCCTCAACGTCATCGTCAACCCTTGGCTCTTCAAGGGGCCTGCAAAGAAATATGAGGACCGTTTCGGCGTGCCGAGCTACCGTTTCAGCGGGCTCCCTGTTGGCGCAACCGAGTCAACCCTCTTCCTGCGCGAGGTAGCGCAGGAGCTGGGCATAGGGCCGGAGACGGTCGAGCGCGTTGTGGCGGAGGAAGAGGATTACGTGTACTCCTATTTGGCGCAGATCATCGGAGCGGTTTCCTGGAAGCGCTTTGCCGTGGTGGCCGATGCCAATGCTGCTATCGGCTACACGCGCTACCTTGCCAACGACATGAGCTTTACCCCCGAATTGGTCATCGTCACCGACCCGATGTTCCGTCCCGCCGACAAAGAGCGCATCGTCAGGCGCCTTGCCGATCTGGAATACGCCCGCCCGCCCAAGGTCCTGTTCTTAAGCGATCAGTACGAGATAAACAAAATTCTGCACGGCAACGACGAGATGACCTTGCTCATAGGGTCGAGTGCCGAATACGAGATAGGCTGCGAGAAAGACGTGCAGTTCATCCAGGCGGCTTTTCCCTTGAAAGACCGCTTGGTGCTGAGCCGTACTTACACGGGCTACCGGGGAGGGCTGACCTTCACCGAGGACATCTACGACAATCTGTGATCCTTCGTCTTGGGGGGTCGGCAAGCCCTGCGTGGGCGAGAGCTGGGTGTCGGGGATCGGCTGCATTGCCGGCTGCCCCCCTCCGCTCCATGCGGGTTTGCGGTTATTTCCTATTTTGCTTGCTCCATTCCGCGTGCCTGCTATACTGCAAAGGCTGTTTTAATTCACATGCATGGGGGACCTGCGCCCGCCAGTGGCCGCGAGGGCGGTTGCGGGCAAAGGGAAGATCCTATGCAGAGGCACAACGAATGGAGAAAGAATGTCCAAGATCACTGTACAGACCCTGCTCGACGCAGGCACCCACTTCGGTCATCAGACCCGTCGCTGGAACCCCAAGATGAAGCCCTTCATCTTCGGCAACCGCGGCGACATCTACATCATCGACCTCAAGGAGACCATGTACGGTCTTGACGCTGCCTACACCGCAGTTTCCCGCTGCGCTGAGAAGGGCGGCACCGTGCTGTTCGTCGGCACCAAGAAGCAGGCTCAGGAGTCCATCGCCGAGGCCGCTAACCGCTGCGGCATGCCTTACGTCAACGCCCGTTGGCTCGGCGGCATGCTCACCAACTTCACCACCATCCGCTCCCGCGTTCAGCGCATGGAAGAGCTTGAGGGCATGGAAGCAGACGGCCGCATGGCCCTTCTGCCCAAGAAGGAGCAGATCCTGCTGAAGAAGGAGCTCGCCAAGCTGCAGACCAACCTCAATGGCATCCGCAACATGAAGAAGGTCCCCGACATGATCTTCATCATCGACACCAACCGTGAGCAGATCGCCATCCACGAGTCCCATCGCCTGAACATCCCCGTTGTGGGCACGCTCGACACCAACTGCGATCCCGACGACGTCGATTTCGGTATCCCTGCAAACGACGACGCCATCCGCTCCGTCCGCCTGCTCTCCGAGTTCGTGGCAGACGCCGTCATCGCCGGCACCGGTGCTCCCGTCACCGTCGAGGACATGGCTGCTGCAGAGGCTCCCGCAGCCGAGGCTGCTCCGGCAGAGGCCGCAGCTCCCGCAGCTGAGTAACCCCACCAACCCATAGCAGTTTCTCCCTTGCCCCGTACCCGGGGCAGGGTTTTCTATCGAAAGGAATTACCATGGCAGAAATCACCGCAGCTCTCGTCAAGGAACTCCGCGAGATGACCGGCGCTGGCATGATGGAATGCAAGAAGGCCCTCGTAGAGGCCGAGGGCGAGCTCGAGAAGGCTGTAGACGTCCTGCGCACCCGCGGTCTTGCCGCTGTTGCCAAGAAGGCCGGCCGCGCCACCAACGAGGGCACCGTTCTGGCCCTCGTCTCCGAGTGCGGCCATGCTGGCGCCCTCGTCGAGCTCAACTGCGAGACCGACTTCGTCGGCATGAACGACAAGTTCAAGGCATACGCCGAGAAGATCGCTCAGGCCGTGCTCGCCAACAAGCCCGCCGACCTCGATGCCCTGAAGGCTTCCGAGATCGAGGGTGAGACCGTCGACGCCGTCGTCACCGACGCCATCCACACCCTGGGCGAGAACATCCAGCTTTCCCGCTTCGCTCTTTCCGAGCAGCCCGAAGGTGCCGTTTCCTCCTACATCCACGGCGGCGGCAAGATCGGCGTTCTGGTTGAGTTCAAGCTCGGCGACGCATCCATCGCCTCCAACGAGGACTTCAAGAAGTACGGCCGCGACATCGCCATGCAGGTTGCTGCAGCAAGCCCTGTTTCCGCAACCCGCGAGTCTGTCGACCCTGCCGTTGTAGAGCACGAGATGGGCATCTACAAGGCTCAGGCCGCCGAGTCCGGCAAGCCCGAGAACATCCAGGAGAAGATCGCTACCGGTCGCCTGGAGAAGTTCTTCAAGGAGAACTGCCTCACCGAGCAGGCGTTCGTAAAGAACCCCGACCAGTCCGTGAACGACTACACGGCAGAGGTTGCCAAGTCCCTTGGCACCACCATCGAGGTTGTTTCCTTCACCCGCTTCATGCTCGGCGAATAAGCTAACCGCATAAAGCATTCGCAGGCCCTTCCAGAGGTTTTGGGTAGAACCCGCTTCTGGAGGGGCTTGCTGTCATAATAGGGAAGAGTGCGCGCAGATTCGCCTACGTGAACCTGCGCAGTGCTTAGGGGATCGCATCAAGAGATTGGATGCAAGGGTATGTCTGAAGAAGTTATCATCGCCCGCGAAACCGAGAACCTTTCGGGCACGGTACATATCGGCGGCGCGAAGAATTCCGCCTTGAAGCTCATTGCGGCGTCTATGCTCGGCCAGGGCAAAACCACCTTGGCCAACGTGCCCCATATCTCCGATATCGAGATCATGTGCGAGGTGCTCAGGAGCCTTGGCGCCACCGTCGAATGGGGCGACCATTCCCTCGTCATCGACACGAAGGACGCCGAAGGCTACAACACGCCCTACGAGCTGGTGTCGAAGATGCGCGCAAGCATCTCCATCCTCGGTCCGCTTATCGGCCGCTTCGGCCGGGCGCGTGTCGCCATGCCCGGCGGCTGCAAGATCGGCGCTCGTAAGATCGACATGCACCTGAAGGTGCTCGAGGCCATGGGCGTCGAGTTCGAGAACAGCCACGGCTACCTGTATGCCTCCACCCCGAACGGTCTGCATGCGGCCGATGTCCTGCTCGAGTTCCCCAGCGTGGGCGCAACCGAGAACATGCTCATGGCCTCGGTGGTTGCCCCCGGCACCTCGGTTATCGACAACGCGGCGCGCGAGCCCGAGATCGTCGACCTTGCCAACATGCTCAACGCAATGGGCGCCCAGGTTGAAGGCGCCGGTTCCCCCACCATCACGGTGAAGGGCGTGCCGCTCTCGCAAATGCACCCTTGCACGCATACCACCGTAGGCGACCGCATCGAGGCGGGCACGTTCCTTACGGCAGGCGCTTTGCTGGGCGGCCCGGTGACGGTCGAAGGCATCGATCCTTCCTTCCTGCGCATGGCGCTTATGAAGCTTGAGCAGATGGGCTGCGAGGTTTTCACCACCGAAGACTCGATCACCGTTTCCCGCAACCAGCCCTTGCAGGCAACCGATATCCAGACGCTGCCCCATCCGGGCTTCCCCACCGACCTGCAGGCCCAGTTCATGCTGCTGGCCTCCTTCGCGCAGGGGAATTCCGTCATCTCGGAGAACATCTTCGAGAACCGCTTCATGTTCGCCAGCGAGCTGAACCGCATGGGTTCGCGCATCACGGTGGAGGGCCATCATGCGCTGGTGCAGGGCGTTTCCCGCCTTGAAGGCGCCCCTGTCTCTTCCCCTGACTTGCGCGGTGGTGCGGCGCTCGTTATCGCCGGCCTTGCCGCTGAAGGGGAGACCACCGTGCACGACATCCACCATATCGACCGTGGCTACGAAGACTACGTAGGCAAGCTGCGCGGCATCGGCGCAAACGTCGAGCGCATCGAGTTGTAAGGCGGAACTGCATGGCTCTCAGGGGGAATAGAGGCTCTCATGGCCGTCGCGGCTCAAGCAGGCGCTCCATGCGCCGCAGCGCCGACTGGTCTTCTTCCGTAATCGGTTCCCATGCATCGGGTGCCCGCGCTCCCCAGCGCGATCCACGGCGAACCGTCCGTCCCCGCGTGGCCACCCCACCCTCGGCCCGTAGGACGGGCGAGGTTCGGCAGCTCAACGTGCAGTCCGGTTCGGCGAGCGACTACCAACGCACCCGATACGGCGGACGCTCGCGCACGGCTGCAACTATGCGCCGCAACGACCGCGTCAACCGCGTCGCGCTCGTTGTTTCCATCATCTTGGTCATTGCCATCGCCTTCGGTTTGGGTACCTGCGCATATCGCAACTCGCTCACTTCCTCAATGGCGCTCAACGACGATGCCGTTACCGCCCAGTTGGTCTCTGCCAGCTCGGATTCGGTGACGTATACGCTGGTAACGGGAATAACCGGCGACGGCACCTCGTCCGAGGCCTCCAGCTTCGTTGCGGTTCTCCGGCTTGACCCGCAGGCTGGTACGGCGTCGTTGCTGAACATCCCCAGCAACATCGCCGTTTCGTACAACACGTCGTCTGCGGAAGAGGGCAGCATGCTGCGCGACGCGCCCCACGTCAAAGACGAGGGCGAGCTGGTGAAACAGGTCTCTTCGCTCATCGACAACGACATCAACCACTATGTCCGCATCACTGACAAGGGCTTCGCTTCCCTGGTCGATTCCCTCGGCGGTCTCAAGGTGAACGTCGAGCAGTACGTCGACGACCCCACGGTGGGAACCTCGGTGCTCGATCCGGGCGAACAGGTCCTGAGCGGTAAGCAGGCCCTTGCCTACGTCAGCGCGAAGAACTACACCACGGGCTTCTCCCAGCGCGCAACGGTTCAGAACCAGGTGTTCTACGCCTTCGCGAACGCAATCGAGGAGAAGGGCGGCCTCGATTTCGCCATGAGTGCAGACACCATCGCCAGCTGTATCAAAACCGACCTGAGGTATGACGACATGTCGAAGATGGCCAAGGCCTTCCAGGGCGCCGAGTTCATTTCCGCTACGGTTCCGGGCAGCCAAACGGGCTCCGGCTCCAAAACGTACTGGTCGGTAAGCTCCACCAAGGCAAGCCAGGTCTACAGCAAGTTCAAGTCTGGTGAGGACATGGATATAACGGTGGATACCAGTGGCGTCGACAAGTCCGGCGTTTCGGTGGTGGTGCTCAATGGCGCCGGCGCTGATGGCTACAGCGCTCAGGCTGCCGCGGTTCTTACGGAAGCCGGCTTCAGCATCAGCGATACCGGCAATGCCGAATCGTTCGTCTACGACGAAACCCTGGTGATCTACCGCTCTGCCGAAGACAAGACCGCCGCGGAAGCCGCCGTTCAGGCGCTTGGTGTGGGCCGCACGGTTTCCGCCGGCGTCTACTACAGCCTTACCACCAACCTCCAGGTTGTAGTTGGCAAGGACTGGACCTCGCATGTTTGATCCGGTTGCGTACATCAACGAGCCCCGCTGGCGAAGCATGAGCCTGGGGCTCGAGCGCATCTCCGAGCTATTGGAACGGCTTGGCAATCCGCAGGACAGCCTGAGCTTCGTGCATGTAGCCGGCACGAACGGCAAGGGGTCCACCTGTTCGTTCGTTTCCAGTATCCTGCAGCAAGCGGGCTATCGGGTCGGATTGTTCACCAGCCCGTACATCGAGCGCTTCGAAGAGCGCATCCGCATCGACGGCTCCGAGATCAGCCACGACGACCTTGTCTCTGCAACGCTTCGTGTCCGCGAAGTTGCCGAGGCGATGGACTCCCATCCTACTGAGTTCGAGCTTATGACCGCAGTTGCCTTTGAACATTTTGCCCGCAAGGAATGTGAGATTGTCGTTTGCGAGGTAGGGTTGGGCGGAAGGCTCGATTCAACCAACGTAATCACCTCGGTCGAGGTCTGCGTCTTCGCGCCTATCTCGTACGACCATTGTGCAATGTTGGGATCAACCCTTTCCGAGATCGCCACCGAGAAGGCAGGCATCCTGAAAAAGGGCGCCATTGCGGTAAGCGCGCCTCAGGAACCGGAGGTGCGCCGGGTCCTCGACGCCCAAGCCTCCGAACTCGAGGTGTCTCTTCGCTATGTCGATGCCTCTAATATCGCGGGCGAAAACAAGTGCTTCTCGTTCGATGGCCTCAGCGATCTTTCCATCCCCCTTCAGGGCGAATACCAGCTGGTCAATGCTTCGCTGACCGTGCTTGTTTGCCGGGCGTTAGCCGAAAAGGGCTGGAAGCTCGATGAAGGCTCTGTTCGCCGCGGCCTTGCAGGCGCATCGTGGCCCGGTCGGTTCGAGTTCCTTAGCCATAACCCCGACGCCATCATCGATGGAGCCCATAACATCCATGCCGTCCGTGCGCTGGCTGGCGAGCTTTCCCGTCGCTACCGAAAGGGATCGGTCGTGTTCGTGGTGGGCGTCATGGCCGACAAGGACTACGCTCCCATGCTGGAACTGCTTGTACCTATGGCCAGCGCATTTGTGTGCTATGAGCCGGCGAACCCCCGCGCTCTTCCGGCTGGCAAGTTGGCCGAAGCCGTGAATCAGGCTCTCGTTTCAGCGGAAGCAACGGATTCCGTCGACGTGCATCAGGCGCCAACCCCCGGCGATGCGGTGTCCTATGCGCGCGAGCTGAGCGGCGGCACCCTGCCCATCTGCCTCTGCGGCAGCCTTTACGGCATCGCCGCCCTGAAGGAAGCCTGGCAACGCTGATCCCATCTGCGGCTATCTGCCCAACCGCTTGCCTGCGCCTGTGCGCATTTGGTGGGCAAAGCCGGCTGTGCTTTGCCTGCAGCGAAGGGGCGTATATACTGTTCAGCCGTTGATAGTATCCCGAAAGGGCTTGGGCGGCGCCAAGTTCTGAACCTGGTCAGGTCCGGGAGGAAGCAGCCATAAGGGGCCTCTGACGAGCGCCCGGGCCTTTTCGGGATACTTGCTTTCGCCGGTCGCTCGACCGGCGAAACTTATATATAGGGCGTTTTACATTTCTTTAAGATCCCTGTTGGGAAACGGAAAGGGAACCATGGAAATCATCAACTTCATTCTTGGCCTCCTGCACGATCCTCGTGGCGCCATCGCTGGTTGGATCGTTTCCCTTGGCGCGGTGTGGGTCTACACCCCGTTGTTCCTCATCGTGTTCATCGAAACCGGCCTGGTGTTCTTTCCCTTCCTGCCGGGCGACTCGCTCTTGTTCGCAGCCGGCGTGTTCTCGGCCGACGGCGGTGGCCTCAACCTTGCGGCAACGCTCATCGTGTTCTACGCGGCGGCCATCCTGGGCAACACTTCCAACTACTGGATAGCCCGTTTCTTCGGCTCCCGCATCATCGACTCCGGCAAGATCAAATCCCTTACCCCCGAGCGAATGGCCAAGCTCGACCACTTCTTCGAGAAGTTCGGCGGCCTCACCATCGTCATCACCCGCTTCATGCCCTTCTTCCGAACCTTTGCGCCCTTCATCGCGGGCACGGGCCATATGAATTTCGGCAAGTTCACGCTGTTCAACGCGATTGGCGGCATTTCCTGGGTATCGCTGTTCGTGCTGGTGGGCTACTTCTTCGGTGGTGTTCCGTTCGTTCAGACGCATTTCGAGGTCATCGTCCTCGGTATCGTCGCCGTTTCCGTTGCCCCCGCCATCATCGGGGCGGTAAAGGCGGCGCTCTCTTCGCGCAAAAGCGGTAAGAAGGAATTCGAGGTGGCTGCAGCAACCGACGCCGAGCGCCTTGCCCGCGCAAAGCATGCCCGCTCCGACGAAAGCGCTCCACTCGATTAGGTTCGTCTAAAATACCTACTCGGGTTCTTTACTGTCCTTGCATCCGGAAGGATGCTCGTATACGGAGGCTCGGGTTTTCCGTGGCCTTCAAATAAGGAGGCTCGGCGATGGAAGCCCTGTACCGCAAATACCGCCCTTCGACGTTTTCCGATGTCGTAGGCCAGGAGCATATCGAGCGCACGCTGAAGAACGCCATCGAGCAAGGCAAGGTCTCCCATGCCTACCTGTTCTGTGGCCCGCGCGGTACGGGCAAGACGACAACGGCCCGAATCCTTGCGAAGGCGCTGCTTTGCGAAAACGGCCCCACTACCGAGCCCGACGGCACCTGCGAGGAATGCCAGGCCATTGCCCAAGGCAACCACCCCGATGTCTACGAGCTCGATGCCGCAAGCCGCACGGGCGTCGAAAACGTCCGTGAAGAGATCATCAGCCGCGTAAGCTATGCCCCGACGCGCGGCAAATGGAAGGTCTACATCATCGACGAGGTGCATATGCTCTCGACCGCGGCCTTCAACGCTCTGCTGAAAACCATCGAAGAGCCGCCGGGGCACGTTGCCTTCATCCTGTGCACCACCGACCCGCAGAAGGTCCCCGAAACCATCCAGTCGCGCTGCCAGCGCTTCGACTTCCACCGCATCTCAATCGAGTCGATCGTTTCCCGTCTTGGGACGGTCTGCGTTGAGGAGGGCGTTGAATTCGAGCCCGAGGCTCTCGAGCTTATTGCCCATCGTGCCGAGGGCGGGATGCGCAATGCCCTTACCACGCTCGAGCAGCTCATCGCTTTCGATGCGGGCAAGGTAACGCTGGTCGGCGCTCAGAACCTGCTCGGCACCCTCGACGATACCGATCTGTCGGAAATCATCGAGGCTATCGGCAAGCGCGATGCGGTAGCTTGCTTCAATTGGTTGGCGAATTACGTTGAAACGGGTGCCGATCTTGCCCAATTCGTGCAAGATCTCGCCGAATACACGCGCACCATGTACCTGCTCTCCTTGGCGGGGTTGGATGTCGAGCTTGAAGTGAGCAGCGCAACCCGCAAGGCAATGGAGGGGCAGTTGCCCCTGTTCGGAACGGATCGTCTTGCGCGTATGCTCGAGGTTCTCGGAGATGTTTCCCGGGAATTGCGCACGGCCAGCAACCCCCGCCTTGTGTTTGAGATCGCCCTTACGCGGCTCGTGCGCCCCGAATCGGACCTGACGCTTCAGGCCTTGGCCGAGCGCGTGGAGGAGTTGGAGCGCAAGCTTGCCGGCATGGCTGCTTCGGGCGTTCCCCCGCAAGCACCCGCCGCTGTAGCGCAGGGGAGTGTTCCTGCTGTTGGCGTAGCTTCCGCCTCGGCCCCGCAAGTCGCTCAAGGGAACGGTGCCGCTGCTGTCGCACCCGCTGTACCTGCAGCCCAGGGGGGACGCGCCCCTATGTCGTCTTCGTCGTTCGCGTTGGAGCAAAGCCAGCCCGTGTCGGCTCCAGTATCGGTTTCGGTTGACCGGGGCGCTCAGCCCGCAGTTCGTTCGGCATCCATGCCGAGCCCTTCGGCGCCTTCTTCTTCGGCCGATGCATCTATCTCGGCCAACGCATATGCCGCACCGGCAAATCGGGCCTCCGTGCCGGATCCGGCCGCTTCGGCTCCGCAGCCTGCTCGGCGCACCGCCGTCGCTGCCGTCGCTGAGTCCGGTTCCGTTGCCGCCGCCCCGGAAAGCGCCGCCGCTGTTCCCGCCCCTGCTCCTCAGGGTGCTGTTGCGATGACGGCTTCGATCGATGTCTCGAACCCGGCGGCCCTCCAAAGGTTCTGGCGTTCCGTCACCTCGACGCTGCGCAAGGTCAACCCTGCGCGTGGCGTGCTGTTCATGAATGCCAAGATCTTTGCGGATCCGAGCGGCAAGGGAATCGTCATCCAGTTCGGCAAAGACGGTGGATTCGCCTACAACGCCGCCCAGAAAACCGAAGTCCAGGAACTGCTCGCCAAGACCATCGCCCAGGTTGCTGGCGGTACCGTGCCTTATCGCCTCTCCATCGAAGGTGGTGCTGCTTCGCCCGCGCCAGCGGCACTGGCTCGTCCAGCAGCATCGAGCCAGCCGGCACGCTCGCTGGTCCCGCCTTCCGCGCCAAAGCAACCGGACGCCCAAACGCAGCCAGACACCCAGGCCAGTGCCCCAGCTTTTGCAGGTGCTGCTCCCGTGTCCCAGGATGTGAAGCCAGCATTTACGCCTGCCTCCGCGTCTGACCCTGTATTCGCAACCTCGTCCACTCAAACGCCCGCCCCTTCTGCCTCTGCAGCCCCATCAGCTCAGTCCCCGGCGCAGGATTTCGAACAGGTCCCCTATGAAGAGGTGCCCCTCGATGTGTACGGGGAAAGCGTCCCCGCGGACCTCGACGACGCCGGCAGCTACGATGCTGCCCCGATGCAGGTTGCGGCGCCAGCCTCTGCGCCGTCGCCCAAGGCCGCTCAGGCCAACCCCCAAACAGGTGGAAGCGAGGCCGAGCAGATCAAGAGCATCCTCACCAACAGCTTCGGTCCGGGCGTAAAGTTCGAGGAGCTGCCTGAGTAGCGCGGCCTTTTCGATACAATGCAGAGGATAGTCACGCACTGAAACGGTCTAGGCAGGGGTCCCGAAGGGACATCCGCCCGCCGTGTGAAAGGGAGAATCAATGGGAATGAACATGCAGCAGATGATGCGTCAGGCGCAGAAGATGCAGAAGGAGCTTCAGAAGGCCCAGCAGGAAATCGCCGAGATGACCTTCACCGGTACTGCCGGCGGTGGCATGGTCACCGCCGTTGCCCGTGGCGACATGAGCATCGAGTCCATCTCCATCGAGCCCGATGCCATCGATCCTGAAGATGCGGAGATGCTGCAGGACATGGTTGTTGCCGCTGTCAACGAGGCGCTTCGCGGTGTCGACCAGATGAGCAATGCGCGCATGTCCTCGGTTACCGGCGGCATGAATATCCCCGGGATGAGGTAATCAGTCCTCTATGAACGCCTCTTCGGCAATCCAAAAGCTGCTCGATGAGTTCGAGCGGCTTCCGGGCATCGGCCCCAAATCGGCGCAGCGCATCGTGTATTGGGTGCTGAACCAAGACCGAGAAGATGCCCTGCGCTTGGCCGACGCCATAGTCGAGGTCAAGGACAGCGTCCATTTCTGCTCTACCTGCTTCAACTACGCGCAAGGGGAGCTGTGCGATATCTGCGCCTCCACCAAGCGCAACCACTCGGTTATCTGCGTCGTCTCGGAGCCGCGCGACATCCCGCCCATCGAGCGCACCGGTTCCTTTTCGGGTGTATATCATGTGTTGGGTGGTGCCCTTTCTCCGCTCGAGGGAGTGGGCCCGGACGATCTTCGTATTGCCGAGCTCATGGCCCGCTTGAACGACGCTTCCGTGGAAGAGGTCATACTTGCCACGAATCCCAATATAGAAGGGGAGACGACGGCAAGCTACCTTGCCCGTCTCATCAAGCCGCTCGGGGTCACCGTCTCCCGTTTGGCGAGCGGCCTTCCCGTAGGGGGAGACCTGGAATTCGCCGACGAGGTGACACTGGGAAGGGCAATCGAATCACGTCATACCTTATAAGGGCCGAAACAAGAAATAGAGACGCTAGGCAAAACAGCGGGGCCGCACTCAATCCTTAGGGAGTGAGTGCGGCCCCGCTTACGATTAGCATCAGTAGCGCTTAAGGTAAACCCTATCCGTGCAATGTCTACCTGCTGTGTTCGTCTAGGTAAGCATGTATGAAACCAGGAACCTCAGACTGCTCCATGCTCAACACGATGGAAAGCTCTCCGTACACGCGCCTCCTGGCATCGTCGAGCAATCGCTTGTAGGTAAGCGAAGCGCCGTGCTTCTTGCTCTCCTGCTCGGCAATGCGCGCTTGCATGGATTTGCACACCAGCAGCAGCGAAAGGAAATCATTGGAGCGGATCAGCTTTCGAAAATGCTCAAGAACCAAATGGGAATTGGTGTCCTGATAGTCATCGGGCTCCAAGTCGATGGACTCGTCCAGCGCATGCAGCGCCTCATTCTTCTGCAGAACGGGTCGAAGCTCATTGCAGCGAGAATAGGGAACATACGCTTTGCCCAAGCGCTTTTCCAGGGGTCCTAGTATGTAATACAGATCCGAATCGCCCCCTGCGAGGGAAACATGGGCATTGTTTTCAATTACTTGGCAGATTCCAAGAGACGAGTAGATAACGTATTCGCCAACCTGATAAGGCATATCGGCCTTCTTTCAAATCATTCCCTATCGATCATATACCTATAGATATGAAGGGTGTCTCCATAAATCCACTAACGGTTGAAACGACAGGGCAAAGCGCTGAACTGGGGAAATACATCAAGCAGGTAGAAAATCGTGAGCAATCGTAAGAAATGTGTTGCACGAACGCGCAAACGGGGTACTATAGCTAAGCCCTCGAACGGGGGAAGCGAGCCGGAGACGGCGAGCGGGCCGCCGGC
>CAVFYB010000030.1:0-3823 GCA_963626845.1 Bacteroidaceae bacterium
GACATGTGCGACATCGAGTTCACCATCGAGCAGGGCAAGCTCTGGATGCTGCAGACCCGCGTGGGCAAGCGCACCGCTGCCGCTGCTCTGCATATCGCTATCGAGATGCAGCAGGAAGGCCTTATCACCAAGGAAGAGGCCGTTCAGCGCGTAGATCCCGAGCAGCTCGACCAGCTGCTGCACCCTCAGTTCGACGCCAAGGCGGACTACGACGTGGTCGCTAAGGGCCTGAACGCTTCTCCCGGCGCTGCCGTGGGTGAAGCCGTGTTTTCCGCCGAAGATGCGGTAGAGGCTGCCAAGGAAGGCCGCAAGACCGTTCTGGTTCGCTGGGAAACCACTCCCGACGACCTTGCCGGTATGATCGCCGCCGAAGGCGTGCTTACCTCCCATGGCGGTAAGACCTCGCACGCAGCCGTTATCGCTCGCGGCATGGGCGCCCCCTGCGTCTGCGGCGTAGACGCTCTGAAGATCGATGCCGAGGCCAAGCAGGCTGTGATCTCCGGCACCGACATCGTTATCAAGGAAGGCGACATGATCTCCCTAGACGGTACCACCGGTATCGTAGTCCTGGGTGCTGTCGACCTTGTTCAGCCCGAGCTTGCCGGCGACCTTGACACCATCCTTGAATGGGCCGATGAGTTCCGCACCATGGGTGTTCGCGCCAACGCCGACAACCCCGAGGATGCCCAGCTTGCCCGCGACTTCGGCGCACAGGGCATCGGCCTGTGCCGCACCGAGCACATGTTCCTGGGCGAGCGCAAGCAGATCATCCAGACCTTCATCCTGAACGACGACGAGGCCACCCGCGAAAAGGCCTGCGCCGATCTGTTCAAGGCTCAGACGGGCGACTTCCTGGGCATGTTCCGCGCTATGGACGGCCTGCCGGTTATCGTTCGCCTGCTCGACCCGCCGCTGCATGAGTTCCTGGAGTCCGCACGTGCCCTTGATGTAGAGATCGCGCGCCTGGAGGCTACGGGTGGCGACGCTGCGGTTATCGAGAAGAAGCGCGCCCTTATGGAGCAGATCGACTCCTTCGCAGAGGCCAACCCCATGCTGGGCCTGCGTGGTTGCCGTCTTGCAATCAAGTACCCCATCTTGGCAGAGATGCAGGTTCGCGCTATCGCTACCGCCGCTGCCGAGCTTAAGAAGGAAGGTCTGAACCCGCAGCCCGAGATCATGATCCCGCTGGTTTCCGTTGTTCCCGAGCTTGCCAAGCTCCGCGAGCAGGCAGAGGGCGTTATTGCACAGGTTGCCAGCGAGCAGGGCGTAGAGCTGGACATCAAGATCGGCACCATGATCGAGCTTCCTCGTGCAGCCGTTACCGCCGACGAGATTGCCACCAAGGCAGACTTCTTCAGCTTCGGCACCAACGACCTTACGCAGACCACCTTCGGCTTCTCGCGCGATGACGTTGAGGCAGAGTTCATCTCCCAGTACCTGGCTGAGCGCATCCTGCCCTACAACCCCTTTGCAACGGTTGATCCTGGCGTTGCAAAGTTGGTTAAGATGGGTGTCGAGCTGGGCCACCAGGGCAACCCCGACATCGTTTGCGGTGTCTGCGGCGAGCACGGCGGCGACCCCGACTCCATCAAGACCTTCTACGGCATCGGCCTCGATTACGTCAGCTGCTCTCCGTACCGTGTGCCCCTGGCACGCCTTGCTGCAGCTCACGCTGCTCTTGCAGGCAAGTAGTCGAATACGCGTTTTCTTGCCATTTTCAGGAAGAGCCCTTCGGGGCTCTTCCTGTTTTCGTGTTGGCATCGGCGCTGATGCAATGGGTTTGTGGGCTATAGTACGAAGCGTTGTTGGTTACGCGTTATTCCCGTGGGCTTGTTGCGACTGCAGGGATTGCCATACGTCGTGCCAGATTGGAGGGCTATATGGGTAGCAAAAAGCGATCGGCTTGGTCTAGGCAGAAGGCCGAGTTCTCTGCGAGTTTGGCTTCCTTTGGCTCGCTCGACAGTGCCTTTTCCCGCGAGAGCCAACGTTGCTCTGATTCCGATGATTCGAAGGCCGCAGCGCGTAAGCGCAAGGCCTGCACCTCGAAGAACCGCTATTCCTCGAAGAAAGAAGCTCAGGAAAACCTGGAGTGGTGCAAGCAGAACGGCCAGACAGGCCTTTCTGTCTACCGCTGCCCCTATTGCGACGGCTGGCACCTAACCTCCCATCCTTGGGATGAGTAGGGCTTTATCGTCCTACCAGTCATGTGTCTGTACGCGGGCTTGGGCTTCGTTCTGCATTCCTTTATCCTGCCACGAGGCGCAGGTTTGGGCTGTTTCAGCGAGTCGCATTTTGGCCTTGCGATCGTAGCTGCCAGCTAATGAATTATCGGCCTGCTTCATATATCTTTTCTCTCGTTAGTTACGGTGCCATCTGCGGTTTTGCGATGGCTCTTCAAGGGAAGGAACAGTATGAGCAATGACAATCAGGCACCCCAGCAGCCCGACGCGAATTCCGGTGGCACGGCTGCTCCAGCTAAGAAGCCTATCTACAAGCGCGTCTGGTTTTGGATCATCGTTGTAGTCATCGTCTGCGCGGCAGCGGGCGGCGGCGCGGGAGCGGGCGGATCGCAAACCACCGCCTCCAACGCATCTTCAACGCAGGCCGCCTCTAGCGATACCCAAACCTCCGCTCAGTCGAGCACGACTGCTTCTGAAACCGAAGAAGCCGATGTTCCGACTGAGTACAAATCTGCACTGAAGAAGGCTGATTCGTACGCCAATACGATGTATATGTCCAAACAGGGCCTCTACGACCAGCTAACCAGCGAGTATGGCGAAAAGTTTTCTGCCGAAGCGGCCCAATACGCAGTTGACAATGTTAAAGCAGACTGGAATGCGAATGCGTTGGCGAAAGCCAAATCCTACCAGGACAAGATGAGCATGTCCCCTTCGGCTATCCATGATCAGTTGACCAGCGAATACGGCGAGAAATTCACCGAGGAAGAAGCCGATTACGCAATCGCCAACTTGTAGTCGTCCTTTTGCGGCGCTTGTTCCGCCTTCGTCTCCTTCGGCATATTAGAATGTCTACCAGTGCTAAAAGGAGACGAAGGAGGAAGCGACGCATGGAGGAGCCTTTGACCGAGGAACTGCTCAGTGAGCTCCTATCTTCGCCTGATCCTGAAAGGTTCATCGAACAAAACGGCTTTGTGGAGCGCTCCCTTTCCGAGTACCTGCAGCAGCTTATTGTTGAAAAGGGGCTGAAGCAATCCACGGTTGTTCGCGATGCTGGTCTGAACAATACGTTCGGCTATCAGATTTTCAAGGGCACGCGAAAAGCCTCCCGCAACAAGCTGCTGCAGATTGCCTTTGCCATGGGCTTGAGCCTACGGGAAACCGACCGCCTTCTGCGGGCTGCCGGCGTCAACGAGCTCTACTGCAAGAACAGGCGCGACGCGATCATCATCTTCTCGGTGAAGAACGGCTATTCCCTGCAGAAAACCGAAGAAGAGCTGTACCGCTTCGGGGAAGAGACCATCTGCTCATGAGCAAGTGGGTCCCCGACGAATCTGATGGCGTTTCCGCAGTTAGCGACCCTGCACGCTCGGAAGAGCGGCAGGGTTGCTGCTCTGCGCAAGAGGGTGGTTGTGCCGATGCGGTAGATGCCTCTAGCTGCGATGGCGAACCCGCAGCCGACGCGGCCGACGAGCTCGGCGCCTTCCTTGCCACGGTCGAGCATGATGGCGAGCTTCAGGTGCTGCAAACCCTGAAACAGACCGAATTCGAGGTTACGGAAAAAGTAGCGCGCCCTGATGGCAGTGGGGGATTCGGCACCCCGCTCGTTCGCAAGAAGCTGCGCGTGGGCACGGGCCTGGGCTCGG
>CAVFYB010000030.1:4745-6605 GCA_963626845.1 Bacteroidaceae bacterium
ACGGGCGCGCATCTCTGCCGCTGCGAACCGTATCCCTATCGGCGTCGGATTGGCCTGGAATGTGATTCTTGGTTTGGTGTGGCTGTTGCTGGTGTCTGTCTCGGTTGCGTGCTGTTTCTTTCCGCAGCCGAACATTCCCGAATACCATTACCCCTTATGGGTTCGCATGGTTGAGTATCTGCTGTTCTTGGGCGTTTCCGTTACGTGTATTTGCTATGAGCTTGCCGACCGGCGCCTGCCTCGTCGCAGGTTCCCTTTGCTTCGAAAGTATCCGCTGTGGGCGGAGTTCCTGGTAGTGGCCTGCGTCATTCCCTTCGCCTTGGCTCTTCTGATGTCCTTCTGCGTCCAATGGGCGGTAGGATGATTGCTTGCCCGATGCGCTCCGCGACCCAAGGAAAAGGGCTTTTCCCAAAAAGTGCCGATTTCCCCTTTACAGGGCAAAGAGGAATGGTATCCTACTAAAGCTGTTTCAAGAGAAGCCTTTGCTTCCACCCAGTTCGGCGCATTCGGTTGCTGATGGGTCATATGAATACCGTTCTTGTTCGCAAGATATTTCGTGTGGCCTGCAATCTGTGTGATCGTAGGCTTTTCTTTTTTCAGCCACAATGGTTCGTGCATGGTAGCACCAAACACAGGAAGAAGGAGGTGGGCACCATAGCAGCTCAAGAACCAAGGCTCAATGACGCAATCAGGGTCAAAGAATGCCGCCTGATCGCCTATGATGGGTCGCAGTTGGGGATCTATCCCATCGAGCAAGCCCAGCGCATCGCCGATGACCAGGGCTATGACTTGGTTGAGATCGCGCCTCAGGCCAAGCCGCCGGTATGTCGCATCATGGACTACGGTAAGTTCAAGTACGACCAGGCAATCAAGGCCAAGCAGGCTCGAAAGAACCAGAGCAAGGTTGAAACCAAGGAAATGAAGTTCCGCCCGAAAATCGATGTGGGCGACTACACCACCAAGAAGAAGCACGTGCTTCGCTTCTTGGAGGCAGGCTCCAAGGTCAAGATCACCATCATGTTCCGTGGTCGTGAGATGTCTCATCCCGAGCAGGGCCTTAGCATCCTGGAACGCCTGGCTGATGATCTTAAGGATGTAGCGGTTATCGAAAACCAGCCTAAGATGGAAGGCCGCAACATGCATATGCTCATCGCCCCGTTGCCCGCGGCGGTGAAGAAAAAGAAGGAAGAACAAGGGAAGGACAAATAATGCCCAAGATGAAGACTCATTCCGGCACCGCAAAGCGCTTCCGCGTAACCGGCTCCGGTAAGATCATGCGCTCCAAGGCTTACAAGTCTCACATTCTGACCAAGAAGAGCCAGAAGCGTAAGCGTAATTTCCGTCACGAAACTGAGGTTGCAGCAGCCGACAAGAAGGTAATCGCTCGCAATCTTGGTCTTCGATAGTAAAGGGAGGAATTCAGTATGCCTCGTGTAAAGCGCGCAGTATCCGCTCATAAGAAGCGCCGCACCGTTCTCAATCGTGCAAAGGGTTACTACGGTGCAAAGTCCCGCTCCTATCGCGCTGCGAAGGAACAGGTTCAGCATTCGCTCCAGTACCAGTACCGCGATCGTCGTGCTAAGAAGCGCGAGATCCGCCGCCTCTGGATCACCCGCATCAACGCTGCAGCCCGCATCAATGGCCTTTCCTACTCCGTGTTCATGAACGGCCTGAAGAAGGCTGGCGTTGAGCTGGACCGTAAGGTTCTCTCCGATATGGCTATCAACGACCCCGAGGCATTTGCTTCCCTGGTCGAGGTTGCCAAGAAGGCCCTGTAAGCTTTAGCTTCCAACCTTTCGAAGCCCGCTCGTTTGAGCGGGCTTTTTTCGTTTTGGGCGGCGCTGCGGTTGAGTGCCGTTG
>CAVFYB010000030.1:6611-18168 GCA_963626845.1 Bacteroidaceae bacterium
GTGCCGTTGTGCATTCAGTGCCCATGCTGCCTCTGGTATGCTTTCGTTACTTTGTTCCTTAGGCGAAGGGGATCGCTATGGAAAACGGGGGAGCTAAGCAGGGGTTCGCATTGCGGCATGGGATGATTGTTGCTGCGGGCATTTTGATTGCCTTCGGGCCTTGTGCGCTTGTGTACAACGTCTGGTCCATCTTCGTGGTTCCGGTTTCAACGGAGCTTAACGTTGCCTCCAGCCAATTCACGTTCTTCATCACCCTTACCTACCTGATAGGCGGGCTCGCCGCGCCGTTTGCGGGCAACCTGCTGCAGAAGTTCGACCTGCGGGTAGTGCTGTCCGCCTCGGTGGTGCTGGTTTCCGTCGGGCTGCTCGGCTGCTCGTTTTGGCAGGAGATCCACCTGTTCTACCTGTCCGGGGTAGTGGTGGGTTTAGGCATCGTATCGCTGATGTTCCTTGCCGTCCCCACGCTCGTCAACCGCTGGTTCGCTGAGCGCACCGGATTCTTCATCGGCTTATGCTTCGCCATGTCGGGCGTAGGTGGGGCTGTTTGGAGCATGGTGGGCGGCCTGGTCATCAATGCCAGCTCGTGGCGCATGGCGTACTTGGTGTTCGGGTTCGTTGCCCTTTTGGTGGGGCTTTTGGCTACCGCGGTGCTGGTTCGTAGCTATCCTGCTGAGGTGGGGCTGCTCCCGTACGGCTCGCCTTTGCAGGACGTTTCTTCAGCAGGTGGTGCGGAAGAAGTCCCGAGCGAACCCGGCCCCCAGCTGGGCGTCTCAGCGAAGGCGATGCTCAGGTCTCCTGTGTTCTACCTATTGGTGGTTTCGATGGGGCTGTTCAATGCGCTTACTGTTTCGGTGAACCTGTACGCATCGTATATCCACCATCTGGGTGAAATGGGTATGGCGGGTATCACGCCGGAAACCGCGGTGATCATGGGATCTACCGTGGCGTCGTGCCTTATGGCGGTTTCCGCGTGTGGAAAGATCTTGTTGGGTGCCATTACCGACAAGTCGCTGGTGGGGGCGTTAGTGCTGGCATGCTCTGCCGGTGCGGTGAGCATCCTGTGTATGTGGCTTGGGTGCTCTTCGGCGTTTGCGGTGGTGTTCGGGGGAGCGTTGGGCGGTTTGCTGTATGCCGCGATCGATGCACTTTCGCCCTCGCTCACCCTTAAGATCGTGGGTCCGCGTGACTATACCATCATCTACTCTCGCGTAGCTGTTGTGGTGAACCTGGCGGGAGCCTTTGCCGCTACGGCGTTTGCGGCCGTTGCCGATTTCAGCTGGGATGCCGAATGGGCTATGTCTCTCGGACTGATCGTCGTTGCCTTTGCGTGCGGCATCGCAGCTATCCGAGGAAGCAGGAACCTCGAACAAACGCTCGAGTAGGGCAGCGTGTGGTTATCGCCAGGGGTCCTCTTCGAATTCGGCGGCTTTCAAAGTGCCGTCATGGTAGTCGGAGTAGGGATCGTACAAGTCGTCATCTTCGTTTGCGGCGCGGAGCACGCTATTTACTTTTTCTGTTTTCCCTTCTCTGACCTGGGCATTGCGATCAGGTTCATTCGCGTGCGCAGGGTTCGGTTCGGTTGATGCTGCTGGCCGATTGCCTTCAATGTTTGCCTTTACCTTGCTTGGCAGGGGAATGTAGCTGGGGCGCAGGGTATAGCGCTTTTCGCTGGTTTCGCTATCATCGATATTCACGGAAAAGGCTCCCTTTCGTAGATGTTAGTTGGCGCTTCGCAGCTGCCTTGCCTTTGTGCGGGCGGTGCCAGAACAGTTTACCCGAGCTGCCGTAAACGTATGAGATAGCGGCATTGCTGCTTTGAAGAGAGGAAACCCATGAAGATAGAGACTTTGAAGGACGGCGGCGAAGAGCTTCGCCTGCGCATCTCCGCATCTGCGGCCGAGATGGGCAAGGCCTTCACCGACGGCCTGGATGCGTTCGTGCTGCAGTACCAGCTGGAAAACCAGGAAGGTGAAACCGCGCAGGATAAGATTGTGAACGCGCTGGGCGAAGAAGACGCGCAGCACGCCATCTACACCGCCATCATCAATTACCTGGTGCCCTTCGCCTTGGAAAAGCACGGCTGCCTTCCCATTTCCACCTATGACATCGAGTCGGAAGAAACCCCCGAGGCAGACAAGATGTTCTCGTTCGACATGACGGTGCTGGTAAAGCCCGAATTCGAGCTTTCCAGCTACGAGCCGCTCACGGTTTCCATCGATGCCAAGCCCGGCGTGAACGAGGCGGACATCGACGAGCAGGTTTCCATGCTGGTGCGTCAGTTCACGGCTGCCAAGAAGGGAGTGAGCGCCGACGATCCTTCGCTTGAGGTCCCGGAGGTCAGCGATGAATGGGTTGCCGAGAACCTGAAGCCTATGAACATCTCTACCGTTGAAGAGCTGCGCAACACATTCCGTGCCACTTCGGAAGAGGAGCTTTCCACCCGCTACGAGCAGGCTAAGATGGCTGCTGCCATGGAAGAGTACGCCAAGCGCTTCACGGGTACGGTGTCCGACAAGATGGTAGAGGTCATGACTCAAGAGCTGTTCGAGACGTTCCTTTCGCAACTCGCTTCCGAGGGTATCCAACTTGAGGCGTTCTACGCCCAGCAGAACCTTACCGAGGAAGAGGTGCGCAAGAACCTTGCCGCCCAGGCGGGCAACCAGCTGCTTCAGGGCTTCATCCTTGATGCGATCTTCCGTCATGAAGGGCTGAAGCTTGAGCCGGCGGACATGATCGTTGCTATGAAGAACATCGCCCCCGGGCGCGAGGAAGAGGCGCTCGAGGCCATGCAGAAATCCGGCCGCGGCCCTCTTCTGAAGGAAGGTGCTGCACGCATGAAGGCTGCTGGCTGGATCCTTGCGAACACCAACTTCGTTGAGAAGTAGGCCGCTCTTCGGCAAACAGCAGCCAGGGCAAACAGCCTAGGTTATGGAGGCGAGGGGCTTTCGGGCCCCTCGTTTGCTGTGCGGCGAAGAGCGTCTGCAGGGTTCGCGGGTGTGGTGGCGTTGGTGGTTCTTCAGTGCCGGTTGCGAACGGCAAAGCGGCACCCGCCAACCCAAGCCTTAGCGCTCTGGCGAAACCCAATCGTTCTGGAACAGTATGTTCAGGTCTACCTGAGTGGATATGCCGTTTACGGTGCCGGTGTGGGAGTACTGCCACATAACCAGGTCGTGGAATGTGCTGGTAGGGTGGTCGCATTCGTACTCGGCGTACCACACGGCGCAGTCGAGCTTGCTCACGCTCAGACGGCTCAGGTCGTACTGGTTGCCGTAGATCATGGGAATATACCCAGCGTTTTCTACGGCTTGGCAGAACGCCTGAGCGTTCTTGGTCAACTGATCGCTGGAAAGGTTGTTGGCTCGCGCGTCGGCCCCGGAGGCAAATTCCTGGTCGTACACCACAGGGTACTTGACGCCGGTGCCGTTTATCAGATCCAGCACGTACCGTGCCTCTTCGCGCGCTTCCTCTTCGTTGACTGCCTGCGAGTAGAAGTAGACGCCGAACGGCAAGCCTGCTTGCGTTGTACCGGTAACGTTCTGGAAGAATTTGGAATCGGTGTACAGGCCTCCTTCGGTTTGTCCGCGGCGCCCGCAGCGAAGCATCGCAAAGTCCACGCCATCGTTCTTCGCGGCGTACCAGTCTATATCGCCCTGCAGATCCGATACGTCCACGCCAGTGGCTGATACGACCTGTTCATCGTCGTAGTACACCATGCGCCCGTTCTCGTTCTTGAGGTTCTCCCATTGGTATTTTGAGCCGGTTGAGCAGCTGCTCCCTGCAAAGGCAACGCCGATCAGAAGCGCCACGGTTGCAGCGATTACGGCAATCGGGATTACGGGCATGCTGCGCGTTGTGTTGCGCGGTGCCCTTTCGGCACGATTTTGGCGGTTTTTGTTCATGCCCCAATGGTAGCAAGCCGTCGCTTCGGTCGGCTTACATTGACTGCAATTCCCATGCTTATAAACACGTTCAATGCAAAACCCCACGATCGATCGGGCTCTATCGCTTTCTAGGGGTTTCAGCCCCTGGAAAAGCGCTACTCTGAGACAAAAAGGGGTTAGGTCGCATTCGTTGACGGGGCCCAGAGCGCAAACAAAGGGGGAAATGCGATGAACGATTTCAGCTTCTATTCGCCTACCGAATTCGTGTTCGGAAAGGGTGTTACCGACAAGGTGGGTGCGAACCTTGCCGAACGGGGGTTCAAGAGTACGCTAGTGGTATACGGCAAGGGCTCGGTCGTGCGCAGCGGTACGCTTGGTCGCGTGATGGATTCCCTTGCGGCTGCCGGCTTGCAGATTTGCGAGTTGGGCGGTGTGCGCCCCAACCCGGAAGTATCCAGCGTTCGTGAGGGCGTTGCCGTTGCACGCCAGCAGGGCATCGACGTCATCCTTGCTGTTGGCGGCGGTAGCGTTATCGACTGCGCCAAGGCCATTGGCGTTGCCTACGACCACGACGGCGACCCGTGGGATTTCTCGTGCAAGAAGGCGGCTATCACCCATACTGTGCCCGTTGCCTGCGTGCTCACCATCCCGGCTGCCGGCTCGGAGGCTTCGAACTCCTGCGTGATCAGCAACGACGAGCTTGGCCTGAAGAGCGGCATGGGTTCGGATGTCATCCGCCCTATCGCGGCGTTCATGGACCCTGAGCTCACCTTCACGCTGCCGCCTTACCAAACGGCAGCGGGCGTGACTGACATGATGGCGCACATCATGGAGCGCTATTTCAGCGGTGCCGGCCCTGTTCCGGTAACCGACAACATCGCCACCGGCCTGCTGCGGGCCATCATGGATGCGGCACCCAAGGTGCTTGAGTGCTCGACCGACTACGATGCGCGTGCGAACATCATGTGGGCGGGAACCCTGGCGCACAACGGCATCGCCGGCATCGGCCGCAAGCACGGCGCCCGCGTAGGCGACTGGGCCAGCCATGGGCTTGAGCACGAGCTTTCCGCGTTCGACAGCACGATCACCCACGGTGCTGGCCTGGCTGTGATCATGCCCGCTTGGATGCGCTATGTGTACACCGAAGATGTCGACCGCTTCGTCAGCTTCGCCGATGCGGTGTTCGGCATCCAGCCCGAAGACGATTCCGCCGAAGCGAAGGATGCAGCCGCCCGCGCGGGCATCGAAGCGCTGCAGGATTTCTTCTCTTCCCTAGGTATGCCGCGCAAGCTCTCCGAGTTCGGCATCGAGGAGAAAGACATCGAAAGCTTCATGCCGGGACTTCGCCAGAACAAGGGGGAAGTGTTCGGCTGCTTCAAGGCTATTACCTTGGAAGATGCGGCGGCAATCTACCGAAGCGCACTGTAACGAACTGATTCATAGGCTTTGGCGCAGGTCGTTGCGCTGCTCTCGTTTGCGAGGTTTGCCCTGGGGCATATCTGCTCCAGGGCATTTTCGTGTGTAGCCCCAATGCCGTTAATCGGCAGGTAATGAGCTATACGGTAGAATATATTTATCTATTTGCTAATTGATTCTCTTATTGGGGGTTTCTATATGTGCGGCATTGTCGGATTCACCGGCTCCATTCAGGCTAAGCAGGTTCTGCTTGAGGGTTTGAAGCGCCTTGAGTACCGCGGCTACGATTCTGCTGGCATCGCCGTGGAAGACGGTAGCAGGATCAACATCGTGAAGCGCCTTGGAAAGGTTTCCGGGCTCAAGGATGCCGTGCAGGAGGATATGTGCCAAGGCACTACGGGTATCGGCCATACCCGCTGGGCAACACATGGCGTTCCCAGCGAGCGCAACGCGCATCCCCATACCGATTGCTCCGGTAAGATCGCGGTGGTGCATAACGGTATCATTGAGAACTTCGCCGAGCTGCGCGAAGAGCTCTCCGCCAAGGGCCATACGTTCTCTTCCGACACCGACACCGAGTGCATCGCCCACCTGGTAGAGGAAAGCTACAACGGCGACTTGCTTGAGGCGGTCCGCATCGTTTCCAACTCGCTTTCCGGCGCGTACGGCCTGGCCGTCATGCACCACGACCATCCTGGCGAGATCGTGGTAACGCGCAAGGATTCGCCGATCGTCTTGGGCGTGGGCGAAAAGGGGAGTTACCTGGGCTCCGATATCATCGCCCTCATCGATGCCACGCGCGATGTGGTCATCCTGGAAGACGGGCAGCTTGCCGTCATGCATCCCGACCGCATCGACTACTTCGATGCCCAGGGTTCGCCGGTCGAGCCTTCCGTCACCCATGTCGATTGGGACATCGACGTTGCGGAAAAGGGCGGCTATCCCGACTTCATGCTGAAGGAGATCCACGAGCAGCCGCGCGTGGTGCGCGATACGCTTGCCGGCCGCATGTCCGGGCAGGAGATCTCCATCGACGAGCTTACCCTTACCCGTCAGGAGCTGAACTTCATCGACCGCGTGTACCTTATCGGCTGCGGCACCTCGTTCCATGCGGGCCTTATCGCCAAGAACCTTATCGAGGGCTGGGCGCGCATCCCCACCGAGGTAGAGGTGGCCAGCGAGTTCCGCTACCGCAACCCCATCATCACACCTACCACGCTGGTGGTTGCCGTTTCCCAGTCCGGCGAAACGGCCGATACGCTTGCCGCCATCCGCGATGCGCGCATCAAGGGCGCCAAGGTGTTCGGCATCACCAACGTTATCGGCTCGCCGGTGGCGCGCGAGTCCGACGGCGTTATCTACACCAAGGCGAACAAGGAAGTTGCCGTTGCCTCCACCAAGTCGTTCATCGGCCAGGTGGTAAGCCTTACCCTGCTTGCTCTGTTGCTGGGCCGCGCGAAGGGCAAGCTCACCTTGAACCAGGTGCGCTTGCTGTTCAGCGAGCTGGCTGACACCGCCGATCAGATCGAGGAGATCCTTCAGGACACTTCCGCCATCGACGAGGCTGCTCATTTCTTCGATGGCCGTCGGTCGACGCTCTACATCGGTCGCGGCCTGGGTGAGGCCACCTGCTACGAAGGCGCGCTGAAGCTCAAGGAGATCAGCTATATCCACGCTGAGGCCTATGCCGCCGGCGAGATGAAGCACGGCCCCATCGCCCTGCTCGACGACGGGTTCCCCATCGTCGCTGTGGCTACGCAGAGCGCTACCTACGACAAGACCGTTTCCAACCTGGAGGAGTCGAAGAGCCGCGGCGCGAAGATCATCGCTGTTGCCACCGAGGGCGACGAAGCCATCAAGAAGGTGGCAGATCACGTGATCTATATCCCCAAGGTGCGCGATGCGTTCATGCCCATCACAGCCAGCGTGCCGCTTCAGCTTCTTGCCCGCGCGGTTGCCGTTGCCCGCGGTTGCGACGTGGACCAGCCGCGTAACCTCGCTAAATCGGTAACGGTCGAATAGCCTGCATGGGTGCTTCGACCAACAATCCCGATATCGTCCTTTCGGCAGAAGACGCCCTGAATGCCGTTGCTCAGGATGCGAAAGCGCAGTGCATCCTGCCCGACAGCGTTTCCATGGGTGTCGACATAGTGGAGATCGAGCGCATCAGGGCCATCATCGGGCGTTCCCCGGCGTTTGTGAAGCGTGCCTTTTCTTCCGAGGAACGTGCGTATTGCGATGCTGCGGCACAGCCCGAGTATCACTACGCAACCCGCTTCGCTGCAAAAGAGGCGGTGCTGAAAGCCTTGGGCACCGGCTTTTCCCAAGGCATAAAGGCTGCTGATGTTGAAGTTGTGCTGAATTCCAAGGGCAAGCCCCATGTTCGGCTAAAGGGCAAGGCAGCGCTCGTTGCGCGGCAGAAGGGTATCAACGAGATACCCCTGTCGCTTTCGTACACGCATTCCGAGGCGGTTGCCTGTGCGCTTGCCCTTACCGAAGGTGAGCGCGAAAAGGCCCAGCCCAAGAAGCAAGATTCCGCCAAAGAGCTGGGCAAACGTTTCAAGGAAGCCCGCTCCCTTTTGGATCAGATCCCTGCAACCGAGAAAGAGGGCGCGCAATAATGGCCGATCTTTCCGAATTCTCTGCCTTGGTGCCTGTTCCGACTGCCGATGCTCACAAGTACTCCCGCGGCAAAGCGGTGGTGGTTGCCGGCTCGGCGGCGTACCCTGGCGCTGCCATGATGTGCTCCGTTGCCACACAGCTAGCCGGGGCTGGATACACCGAGGTGTTCACGAGCCGACGCAACGTGAAGACGATACAGCGCTACCGACCTTCCTTGGTGGTCTCCTCGTTTTCCGACCTCGACCCGGTTGCTGCTTTGCCTTCGCAGTATCCCGGTGCGTTCGTTGTGGGGCCCGGCTTCGATGCGGCAGACGCTGAAGCGCAGGCCGCGCTGCGCCGCACCCTTAAGCGCTGCAACGCTCCGGTCTTGATTGACGGCGGCGCGCTTCCGGTGATTGCCGTACCCAAGATGCGCAAGCTGCTGCTGCAGCGTCAAAAGCAGGGATTCGCCACCGTGCTCACCCCCCATTGGGGCGAAGCGCAGCGCCTTGCCGCGCCGTACTCGATCGATCTCTCGCGGATGTCCCAGGAAGAGGCCGCCCGCTCCCTTTCGCTTTGCTATGGCAGCATCGTTGTCCTGAAGGGGCAAGATACGGTCATCGTTTCTACCGATCAGGCTGCTGTCGTGGATTTCGGAACTGCCGCCTTGGCCAAGGCGGGCACGGGCGATGTGCTTGCGGGAACCATCGGGGGCTTCCTGGCCCAGGGAATGCCGGGCTTCGGCGCCGCCAATTTGGGAGTTGCCGCGCATGCGCTCGCCGGCATAGTCGCCAGTGAGAGAAAGGGTATCGTCAGTGTTGCCGCCGAGGATGTTCTTGATGCTATTCCCGAGGCCATCCAGCGTATTCAACGCGCTTAACGGCGGGCGCCCGGTTCGGGCGGTTGGCCTTCACCGCTTCTGATTATTTCTTCTTGAGAGGACTGTTCGTTCGTGTCTGCTGAATCTTCCGATCTGTTTGCCGAAGAGTCGTTGGCAGAGCGCGTTGTGCGCCTGCGCCGCGAGATCGAGCACCATACGTATCGCTATTACGTCTTGGACGACCCTCAGATCTCCGATGCCGCCTTCGACTCGTTGATGCACGAGTTGCGTGATATCGAACAGGAGCATCCCTCTTTGCGAGACCCCTCTTCGCCTACCCAGCGCGTTGGCGGGGCGGTGGGCAACCAGTTTGCTCCCGTCATCCACGAGGAGCGCTTGTACTCCTTGGACAACGCCATGGATTTTGGCGAGCTTGATGCCTGGATGGACCGGACGGAATCCGCCTTGGGAAGGTTCGTCCCTCTGGTGTGCGAGCTGAAGATCGACGGCTCTTCGCTGGCTCTTACGTACCAGGACGGTAAGCTTGTGAAGGCTGCAACGCGCGGTGACGGCACAACCGGCGAAGACGTTACCGTGAACGTGCGCACGGTTCACGATGTTCCGCTGCGTTTGATGGACGAGGGCGCAGCAGCCGTAGACAGCCGCATCGATTCCATCGAGGTGCGTGGCGAGATCTACATGTCGAAGGCCAGCTTCGAGGCCCTGAATGCGCGTGAGAGCGCCCAAGGCAACAAGACCTTCGCCAACCCCCGCAACGCTGCAGCAGGCTCGCTTCGTCAGAAGGACCCGAGCGTCACGGCGCAGCGCGAGCTCTCCACGTTCATATACGCCATCGCACGCGACCGGGTTATTCAGGCGACGGGGCAGTGGGAGCTTCTGCAGTGGCTCAAGAGCTGTGGGTTCCATGTGAATCCCGATGTGAAGCTGTGCTCAAGCCGTGCTGAGGTTCACCGATTCTGCAAAGAGTGCCTGGAGAAGCGTGCTGAGCTTCCCTACGAGATTGACGGCGTGGTGGTGAAGGTGGACTCGTTCGCCCTTCAGCATGAGCTTGGCTATACTGCCCGTGCTCCGCGTTGGGCGATTGCCTACAAATTCCCTCCCGAGGAAAAGACCACGGTTTTGCGGGATATCACCATCCAGGTGGGGCGCACTGGTGCTTGCACGCCGGTCGCCGAGCTTGATCCGGTCTTGGTTGCCGGCTCTACCGTTGCGCGAGCCACGCTGCACAATGAAGACGAGGTGCAGCGCAAGGACGTACGCATCGGCGACACGGTTATCGTTCGCAAGGCCGGCGACGTTATCCCCGAAGTGCTGGCCCCCATCCTTTCCCTTCGCCCTGCTGGGGCAAAGCCTTGGGTCATGCCGAAGGCGTGTCCTAGCTGCGGGTCTCCCATCGTGCGCGAGGAAGGTGAGGCGGCGTATCGATGCGTTTCCATCGATTGCCCTGCTCAGGCGCACGAAAGGCTGATCCATTGGGCAAGCCGCGGCGCGCTGGATATCGAAGGCATGGGCGAGGAGATCACCGCCCGTCTTATCGAGTCGGGCAAGCTGACCGACGTTGCCGATTTCTATGATCTTCAGGAAGAAGAGCTTTCGCACCTTTTCGTGGGTCGCACCAACAAGGAGGGCGAGGCTATAGAGCTTGGCCCCGTTGTGGCTTCCAAACTGGTTGCAGCCATCGAGGAAAGCAAGAAGCGCTCGTTAGCTCGGGTGCTGTTCGGGTTGGGCATCCGCCATGTTGGCAAGACCATGGCTGAGAGCATCGCGCGTGCCTATCCTTCAATGGATCTGCTCTCTCATGCGAAAGAGGAAGACTTGGCTGCTATCGATGGCGTTGGGGCGGTTATCGCGCGGAGCATCTGCGACTTCTTCAAAACAGAGGATAACCGGAAGGTAATCCGGCGTTTGGCCGCTGCTGGCGTCACAATGGAAGAAGAGGCTCAGGGCAGTGCGAAGCCTCAGACGCTTGCTGGCATGACGTTCGTACTTACCGGCAGTCTCGTGGAATCGGGCATGACGCGAACCGAGGCGGGGGACCGCTTGAAGGAATTCGGTGCCAAGGTTTCGGGCAGTGTGTCAAAGAAGACTAGCTACGTGATCTGTGGTGAGGCTGCCGGTTCGAAGCGCACCAAGGCCGAAAGCCTGGGCGTGCCGATTCTTTCCGAGCAGGACTTCTTGAAGATCGTCGAAACCGGTCTGGTTCCCACTGCCGAAGAGCGCAGCGCAGAAGCGGGGCTTTTCGTCGAAGGGCAGGCTTCGGGTTTGCAGGGTACCAGCGAAGCTCCTGACGGCGCAGGCTCCGCAGCAGCCAACGAGGGTTAGCCATGGCGAAGGTTCGTGTAGACGACTTGCTCATCCAGCTGGGATATTTTCCGAATCGCGATGCGGCGCTTCGGGCGGTTATCGCACGAGAGGTGCGCGTTGATGATGTGTATGTTTCCAGCGCAGGCCTTAAGGTGCGCCAGGATGCTGCCGTGTTCGTGAAGAATGCTAAGCGCTTCGTTTCGCGCGGCGGGCATAAGCTTCAAGGCGCGCTCGACCATTTCGGTTTAAGCGTCGAAGGGATGAGCTGCATAGATGTCGGCTCATCTACCGGTGGGTTCTCCGATTGCCTGCTTCAGGCAGGTGCGGAAAGCGTTGCTTGCGTGGACGTCAATTACGGGCAGTTGGCGTGGAGCCTGCGCCAAGACCCACGTGTATCCGTTTTCGAGCGCACGAACATCCGTACGGCCAGCCCGGCAGACTTAGGTGCGCCGTTCGATATGGTCGTCTGCGATCTGAGCTTTATCGGCTTGGCCCAGCTGGCTGGAGTGTTCGC
>CAVFYB010000031.1:0-9677 GCA_963626845.1 Bacteroidaceae bacterium
GCCCGGCGAAGCGGGTCGCATCAAACAGCGGAACGGGAATCCCCGAGTGGCGCTGTCCTGCCCTCTGTCGCGGGCGGGTAAGGGGTTTACTCCTGTACCTTCAGTGCCAAGGCCAGGGGGACGCGCTTGATGCGGCGGGTGTGCAGGAAGGCGACCACGGCGTAGGTGGCAAGGCCCACGGCGACGCAGATTGCCAGGTCCTCGGCGGGCGTGTAGATGGTGATGTTGCCGTTGTACTCCATCAGCATCGCCTTGAAGATGGCGGTAAGGCTGGCAAGGATAAGCGGCAGCGAAAGCACCAGCGAGCCCGCAACCGTCCAGGTGATGGAGCGGATGTACAGGTGGTTTATCTCGCGGTCGGCATAGCCGAACACCTTCATGTAGCTGATGGCTCGCGAGCTGCGGTCTATCACGGTTTTGGTGAGCAGGTACATGAACACCAGGAAGATGCTCACGGCAAGCCCCAGCAGCATGTTCATCATACTGCCCATGGAATTGGTCATCTGAACGGCGATCTTGTCCATGCTCTCGGGTGTCAGGTCGCTGGAAAGGTACAGCTCGTCAAGGCTTAGAGCCACGTTCGAGGCGTAGCCGTTGAAGTAGTCGTCATCGTTTTCGAACAGGTGGTTGAAGTCGGAAAGTGGCAGGTACACCGCCATGCTGCTTTCGCTGCCGTAGCATGTGGTTATCTCTCGGTCGTAGCTTTCCCCCTCGTACTTGTCGGCAAGGCTGATGGTCTGCCCAACGCCCAAGCCGAACTTGTCAATCATTCCGCCCGATACAGCCATCTGCCCTTCCGCCAGGTCGAGCCCGGTCCAGTACGTCGAGTTGGGCTGCACGCCGTAGACGGTCACCGATTCCTCTCCCGCGCCGCCGGGCCGTTCGTATTCCAGCGAGGCAACGGCGTATTTCTCTGCCTGGGCGATAGCCGCCTGGCTGTTCTCCTTGGTGTTCACGGGGTGGGCGTTCGTGTCGATGCTCTTCACCTTCACCAGGGAATCGATGAGCTGGGCGGGCGTCATTCCCAGGTCGGCCACGTTGCGCACGCTGCTCAGCTCCTGGGCCGCCGCCCAAGCCGCACGCTCCGATGCGGTGCCGTCTATCTCCAACGGCGCCTTCAGGGTGTACAGGTGCTGGGCAGGTACGTCTTTGGCAAGCGATTCTGCGTAGTGGGTCATGGTGGGCATCACGCACAGGCCGAACAG
Organism: Bacteroidaceae bacterium; assembly: GCA_963626845.1. Taxonomy (GTDB): domain Bacteria; phylum Actinomycetota; class Coriobacteriia; order Coriobacteriales; family Eggerthellaceae; genus Anaerotardibacter. Next base: position 1,206 of record CAVFYB010000031.1, read on the forward strand.
CAGCAGCATGCTGGCGAAGGCGATGCCGAAGAACAGGGTGGCGAAGTTGCCTAGGTTCTGCAGGAACACGCGCAGGCGGAAGCGGACGGGGAAGGGCAGCTTCTCGGGCAGGGCAACGCCGCGCCTGCCTTTGCCCTTCGCGGTTTCGTGTCGAAGGAACTGCAGGGGAGTGCAGCGCAGCTTGCGAAGGAGGCCCAACAAGGTGATGCCTATCAGGAGCGCCAGCGGGGCTACGGTGGTGATAAGGAACACGTTCCAGTCCCAACTGGAAACGTAGGGCGGAAGGCTGTATGAGTTGTAGTACAGGTTCTTCATGGGCTCCGCCATAAGCGTGTACCCCAGTACGTTGCCCATGATCGCCGCCGTTGTGCCCACCAGCGCGGGGAGCGCCAGGTAGTGCCGCACCAATTCGCCTTTGCGCCAACCCGATGCCATGAGTGTTCCGATGATGGCGCTCTCCTCTTCGATGGTGTTGGAGGTGAGCACCACGAACATGAATGCCATGATGGCAATCAACATCAGCATAAGCGCCGTCCACATGGAGGAATCGCCCTCGACGTCGTCGAGCGGGTAGCCGATGCCCTGGTTGGCATCCTTGTCGATGAAGTCCGTCAGCACAACGCCGGCATCGCTCAGCGCATCGGTCATGTCCTTCTCTGCGTTCACACGGTCGGCGTCGGAAAGGCTGCGATCATCGAAGCGGACGGAATAGGTGTAGGTGGGCGTGTGGCCCTCCCCGAGCTCTGCGAAGGCCTCGGGCGTCATAACGGCAACGGTGAAGGAAACGGCGTTGAACACGAAGTCGCTGTTCTTCTCGAACAGCGCGCTGTAGTCGGGCAGGGTCATGATGCCCGATACGGTGAAGTCCTTGCCATCTATCTGCACTGTGTCGCCGGTTTGCACGTTGGCGTTGTGGGCGAACACGCGGTCGACGGCAACTTCGTTGACGGCTTGCGGCGCCCTGCCTTCTGCGTATGCGGCAAGGTTCACGCTGGTGCGGTCTCGGTATACGCGCGCGGTGCTGCCGTCCGACGCGCCATCGGAGGCGAACGGGACGTCGTAGCAGTAGCTCTGGTACACGTGCGTTTTCCCAGCACCGGCTTCCTCTGCTGCCTTCGCGGCGGCGGAAAGCTCGCTGCTGGTGGCCTCGAAGTTGGCGGTGAAGCGGGCGTCTTCGATAAGGTAGGTATTGTCCATCTGGCCAATGAGCTTCTGAATGGAGCTTGCCGCTGCCAGAAAGCCGCTGGTCAGGCTTATGGCGATGATCATCATCAGGAAGATGCCCAGATACTTGCTGAAGTTGTTCCTCAGCTCTCGGGGGAAGCGCTTGGTAAGCGGAGACATGGCTTCCTCCTACCAGGTAAGGTCGCGGGCGCGCATGGGATGGGCGTTCAGCTCGTCTTCGGCGAGCTTGCCGTCGCGCAGGCGCAGGATGCGGTGCGCCATGTTCTTGATGGCGTCGTTGTGGGTAACGATGACGATGGTGCAGCCGTACTCGCGGTTGATGCTCTCCATCAGCTCGAGGATCTCCTTGGAGGTTTGGTAGTCCAGCGCGCCGGTCGGCTCGTCGCACAGCAGGAGGCCGGGGTTCTTCACCAGGGCGCGGCCGATAGCGCAGCGCTGCTGCTGGCCGCCGGATACCTGGCGGGGGAACTTGGAACGGTGGTCCCAGAGTCCCAGTGACTTCAGCAGGTCGTCGATTGGCAGCGGATCCTTGCTCAGGTACTGGCATACCTCGATGTTCTCGCGGATGGTGAGGTCGGGCACCAGGTTGTAGAACTGGAACACGAATCCCAGCTCGCGGCGGCGGTATTCGCCCAGCTGCTTCGCGGAAAGCGTAGTGAGCTCCACTCCGTTCACTTCGATGGTGCCGCTGTCTGCCGGCTCCAGGCCGCCGATAAGGTTCAGGAAGGTGGACTTGCCGCTGCCGGAAGGCCCCAGCAGCACACAGATCTCTCCCTTGTTGATGGCAACGGAAAGGTTACTCAACACGGTAACGCGCGCTTCGTCCTCGCCATAGTGCTTGCAAAGGTTGTTGACCGTAAGGTAGTTCTTCGTTTGTGCGGACATGGTATATCGCTCCTAGGCGGTGACGGCTTTGCTGGCCGTAATTCGTTAGACAAGGCTAACTTTACCCCGAAGCGTTAACCACGGCAAACTTTCAGACCATGTCGATCTTCAGACAGCGTCGATCTGCGGATCGAGCGAAAAGGCATGGACAGGCTTCCAGCCACAATGCGCCGGGTCGGCCCTCCGAGATAGTCGCAGTGCAGTTTTTGAGGCGGGCTAGATGGCGATGATGGTGTTGGGCACTACCACGTAATCGACCGGAACATCGTAACGGTCGGTGGGCAGGGGCTCGTCGGCAAGCTGGTTCGGGCGTGCCAGGGCAACTTTGGTGCCGCTGAACCCGGCCAGGAAGCGGTCGTAGTAGCCGCCGCCGTATCCGATGCGGAAGCCCAGCGGATCGAAGGCGAGCCCCGGCACCAGGCAGAGCGCACCGGCCATGTCTTCGGCCGTAAGGGGCGTGGCAAGGCGCGCTGACGGTTCCAGAATCCCCTTGTAACCAGGCTCCAAGTCGTCGAAGGACTGGATCTCGAGGTAGTGCATCTTATGCTCTTCGGCGCAGCGGGGAACGGCGACGCGTTTGCCGTCGCGCAGCGCCTGCTCTATGAGCGCATGGGTGTCCACTTCGCTGCTGTACGAAACGTAGGCCAAGATCAGGGATGCGTTTCGGTACTCGGAAAGGCCGCGGAACTGTTGCAGGATGGCTGAATCCTGCCGGGCGCGCTCTTTCTGCGGGGTGGCCTTGCGTGCGGCAAGGTACTTGGCTCGCAGTGCTTTCTTGCTTTCGGCTACTTGGCTTACGGCAGGCATAGGGCTTCCTTTCCACGGCTTAGTATTGTTATACCCCGTTTCCCCTCCAAACGAAAAGGGGCCCGCACAGAGCGGACCCCAGGTGCAACCAAAGCGTTGCTTGGCTTATCGGGCGTTGGCTCCCGTTTGCGCGAAGGCGTACAGGCCAACGGTGTAGCGGGTGATGTCGGAGCGGTTAATCACGCCCACCATCTTGCCGTTCTCCATGACCGGTGCCTTCTTCAGGTGGTGCTGGGCCAACAGCGCGCAGACGTCGCGCATATCGTCACCGGCATCCACGGTAAGCACGCTCTTGGTGGCGATGGTCGAAACGGGCATGTTCGACAGCAGCTCGATCTTCTTGTCGAAGTCCGCGCCATCTTCGGTGGTGTAAGCATAGAAGCTGGTGAACGTGGGGTTCTGGCGGGAAAGCGTGCCGATGATGTCACCGTCGCTCACGAAGCCGGTGAGCTTGCCCTGCTCGTTCACCACCGGTGCGCCGGAGATGCGCTTCTGGGCGAACAGGCGAAGGGCGTCAAGCGCGCTGGCGTTTTCGCCGAGGGTGAACACCTCGGGCTTCATCAGCGAGCGGACCGTGGCCTCGGGGGCAACCAGAGCGCCTTCTTCATGCTGGGCCTTCGGCGCTGCCTCTTCGGCGCGCTCGCGCTTCTTGAAGCTCAGGGAAAGCAGGAACGCAACTGCCGCCAGCACAAGCGCGAACAGGAAGCCCCAGTGGGCGCCCTGGGCGAAGGCTGCGCTCGAATCGCTGCCGCCCGCGCCAAGGAAGGAGCTGGACCCGGTTGCCACCAGGTAGGTGGCGATGGCGGTGCAGATGGCGCCCATGACCTGCTGCATGGTGTTGATCATGGTGCTGCCGTCGGTGGAAAGGCGCGGCGGCAGGGAGGAAAGCGCATGGGTCTGGCAGGGGCTCATGGCCAGCGGCACGCCGATCATCAGCAGGATGTGGCACACGATGACGTAGGCAAGCGACGAATCGGGCGTGGTGAGCATCAGCAGCGCGCAGGCGACGATGGAAAGCGCGAAGCCGGCAAGCGCGGGGATGCGTGCGCCGATGGCGTCGTAGATGCGCCCGGAGATCATGCTTACCAGGGCGTTCACGATGCCGCCGGGCAGCATGATAAGGCCGGCGAAGCTGACCGCGAGCAGCATGCTGTTCTGGTAGAACTGCGGAAGGATGTACATGGCCGAAAGGGTGATGCCGAAGTTGAGCATCACGCACAGCGCGCCCACGCGGAAGCCGGGGATGCTGAACACGCGCAGGTCGATGACGGGAACCTCCATGCCCAGCTGGCGCTTGGCGTACAGGACCAGGGCAACAACGCCCACAACAAGGGACACCAGGGTGGGTGCGGACCCCCAGCCGTAGAGGCTTGCCATGCCCACGCCCAGCACCAGGCCGCCGAAGCCCAGGCAGCTGGTAACCACGGAAAGCGCGTCGATGCGGGGCTTGGTAAGCTCATAGGGGTTCACCTGGAACTTCAGCGTGAAGAAGATGCCCACGGCCAGCACGATGGCGAAGCTGAAGAACACCCAGTTCCAGGAAAGGGAGCCGATGATGATGCCGGCCAGCGTCGGGCCCACGGCGGAAGCGGACATGATGACGAGCGCGTTGATGCCCATTGCCGCGCCGATCTTGTGCGGCGGGATAACCTCAAGCACCATGGCGAACATCAGCGGCAGCACCAGGCCGGTGCCGATGCCTTGGATGATGCGGCCGCCAAGGGCAACCTCGTAGGTGCTGGAAAAGCCGCTTATCAGCGCGCCGACCAGGAAGGCGCCCAGCGCGAACACGGTGATCTTCCGTGCGCTGAACCATTTCATCAGCAGGCTGGAGAACGGCAGAACGATGCCAATGGCCAGCATGTAGCCAACGACGAGCCACTGCACAAGGCCCAGGTCCACGCCGAAGGCGGCAGACAGCTGGGGCAGGGCGATGTTCAGGGCGGTTTCGCTGTACATGCCGGTGAAGCCGCCAAGGTACAGGCCCATGAGGGCAAGGTAGGGATGGGGAACGCTTACGCGCGCTTGGGGGAGCGCCCCGTTCTGGGGATGGGTCACGTGTCGGGTTTCCTTTCTTCGAGGTTCCCATGTCGGGCTTTCGGTGCAGCGCTTGAGGCTTCCGTGCGGGTTGCCCGTCGCTTCTCTGGGAATCGGGGCAACAAAAAAAGCGCCCGTAGCGTAGAGCTACGAGCGCTTCGTATAGGTGAAGCTACTTCACTGCTTTGAACAGCTCTGTATTTAAGCACAAACCTGGTGCGCCTCGTAAGTGTTTTTTGCTCACATTTGCAGAAACCTGTCAACGAGCAGTTGGGCTGCGGTGCAAACGGCCCGTTCGGGGTTGCCGGAGCCCGCTCAGGCGAAGCTTGCCAGGCACATCTCTATGAACCCGGTCATGATAGGAAGGAACTCGGGGGTGGAGTGCTCTATCCCCAGCTCTTCCATGGCCAGCGCTACCAGCGGGTTGTTGCTGCAGCCGCCGCACATGCCCACGGCCTGGTTGTTCACCATGCCAAGCAGCAGCTCGAAGTCGTTGCGGTTCAGCCCAAGTGCCGGGCACAGGCGGTTGGCCACCAGCTCCTCGTGGTCGAAATAACCCTTCTTGAAAGCTTTCAGGCGCTCCAGCGAAACGTTGGTTTCGATGATGGTGAGCAGTATGTTGCCGTAGACGAACCAGTCGCGGTTGGCTTCCGCTGCTTCCGCCCAGCGCTTCGCCGCCTCCGCGGTATCCAGGTGGCAGCCCTCGGGGAAGGCCTGGAGCAGTGCATCGAAGTACGCCTTGCGCGCATCGGCGGAAAGCTCCAGGAAGATCTCCTCTTTCGTGGTGACGTACTTGTACAGGCTTGCGCGGCTCCAGCCTAGGCGCTCGGCGATGGTGGTGAGCGTTATCTCGTGGTAGGGGAACTCGCGGTAGAGCTGCGCGGTGACTTGCTTTATGTCGGCCAGGCGCTGGCATTTCTGCTCGGCGCTGCGCGCTCGTTTGAAGTCCTGCTTCATTGCTCTTCCTCCGGGTTGGCTCTACGGCATGCAAAGCATGATGCGCTAAGTGTATCGCACCTTGCCGGCTATGCCGTGCGCGCCTGGGTTGCCGGCAAGGTGCAGCCATGGTGCCGCATGCGAGCCGCGCCCGTGCTGTGCTCGGCGCGATGCTGCAGCTGCGCGATCGTCCGGACCTGCGACCCGATCGGACCCTACTGCGCCAGAGCCTCGCCCAGGTGCTTGCAAGCTTCTGCCGCCTCGCCTTCGGGGTAGTCCTTGGCGATGACGGTCTCCACCGGGCTCACGCCGGCCTCTTCGGCGCGCTGCACCCAGTAGTCCATCCATTCGCCGTTGTTCCAGTCGTACGACCCGAAGAAGCCCACCTTCTCGTCGCCCAAGAGGGGCTCGCACTCGTCGTACATGGGCTCGAACTCGGTGTCCTCAAGTTCTTCGTCGCCCATGGCGGGGCAGCCGAACGCGAATGCGTCGAACTCGGGAACGCGCTCCACGCCGAAATCTGCTGCCTGGATGATGGTGGGGGTGCCGCCCGCTGCGGTAACGCCTTCTGCAACCAGGTCGGCCATGGCCTCGGTGTTGCCGGTGCCGCTCCAGAAGACGATTGCTACGTTGCTCATAAGAGCCTCCTTTTTCAGTGTGGGCTCGCCGGCCCGCGTGTGATCACCAACAAGTTAGCATTGGCTAACTTCATGTCAAGAAGACGTGTGCGAACGGTTGACTGCGGTTGCGGGTGGCGCGACTTAGCAGTGCGAATGGTTGGTGCGGTGCGGCCTTTGTCTCTGCTTCCTATGCAGTAGAATGTCCTTCGAAAACCAGCGATTATCGGGCCTGTGCCCATGAAAGGGGAACTTGTATGCCCGCCCAGTGCAACCTCATCATCGATTCCTGCTGTGACCTGCCGCTCGACATCGTGCAGCAGCCAGGCGTCCAGCTGATCGATTTCAACTACATCATCGAAGGCGAAACCTACAAGGACGACTTTTACCAGTCCTGCACTCCCAAGGAGTTCTACGACCGCATCCGCGAAGGCGCCACGCCTAGCACGTCCCAGGTGGCGCCGGCTGAAACCGAAGATGCTTTCAGGAAGGCTATCGAGTCGGGCATCCCCACGGTGTACCTGTGCTTTTCCAGCGGCATTTCCAGCAACTACAGCACGGCCTACGCCATCTGGAACCAGCTGAAGGCGGAGTTCCCCGATGCTCCCATCTACATCGTTGACCTGCTGGTGGGTTCCACACCCGAAGGCCTGTTGGTGCTCGAGGCGTTGCGCCAGCGCGAGCTTGGCCTTACGGCCCAGGAAATGGTTGCTTGGGCGGAAGAGGCGCGCTATTTCGTGCACACCCTTTTCATGGTGGACGACCTGGACGCCCTGCACCGCGGCGGCCGCATTCCCGCCTCGGTGGCATTCGCCGGCTCGAAGCTCGACCTGAAGCCCCTGCTCAACTTCGATACCAACGGCAAGCTGGCCCTTTCCGGCGCAGCCCATGGTCGCAAGAAGGGCCTGAAGCAGCTGGCCGCCTGCTTCGAGAAGGACCATGCGCAAGAGGGCAGGGTAGTGCTGGTGGGCAATGCCGACTGCGGCAAGGACGCCGATAGGCTGGTGGATCTGCTCACCAAGCAGGACGAGACGCTTACCGTGATAAAGCACGACATCGGAGCCACCATCGGCAGCCATGTGGGCGCGGGCATGGTCTCCATCTCGTTCTGGGGTGGCGACAGGCGCGAAGAGCTTTCCGTTGCCGACCGCATTGCCCGCAAGGTGAAGCGCGGCAATTAACCTTAGCTTCTTGGCACATATCCAGCGTTTTCCCAACAGGGGCTTGGAGTTCTTGGCTCCAAGCCCCTGTTGTTTTTTTTCGCCGCTTCTCGGCTGACTTCTGGGTTGACGGATCTGCTTTTGCTTCTATACTTATGAACAGTTGTTCATATGAAGAAAGGTTTTCGCATGACCAACGAAGACTTCAACCGGAACGAAGAGGGCGCGCCGCTCGGTTCTACTTCTGCCCAGGTATCTTCGCCTGAAGGGGAGGCAGACTGTTTCCCCTGCGGCTGCTCGCCCGATACCTGGGTTGACGATGCTGCAGTGATGCCCGATGAAGAGCTGCTCTACGATCTGGCCGACCTGTTCAAGGTGTTCGGCGATACCACGCGCATCAAGATCCTCTACGCGCTTATGGCGCAAGAGCTGTGCGTGGCCGACTTGGCCGAGGCCATCGGCGCAACCCAAAGCGCGGTTTCCCATCAGCTGCGCACCTTGAAGCAGTCGCGCCTGGTCCGCGCCAAGCGCGATGGCAAGAACGTTATCTACTCGCTTTCCGATGGGCACGTGCACACCATGCTCGCCCAGGGCATGACGCACATCTGCGAGTAACGGGGCAGTGGCCCCATAGGGCGCGGGCGCAACGCCTGCCCCTTGAGACAGTCGAAGCAATAGGGGCGCTGGGACGGTTTGCCCAGCGCTGGACGATTGGAAGGAATTCCCATGCGCAAGGTATTCAAGCTACAGGATCTGGATTGCGCCAACTGCGCCGCCAAGATGGAAGATGCCATCAAGAAGATCGATGGCGTGAACACGGCATCGATGAGCTTCATGACGCAGAA
>CAVFYB010000031.1:10119-11744 GCA_963626845.1 Bacteroidaceae bacterium
GAGAATTTCCTCATGACCATCGCCACCGTCGGCGCCTTTGCCTTGGTGTTGTTCCCGGAATCCAAGCCGCATATGGCAGAAGGCGCTGCTGTGATGCTGTTCTACCAGGTGGGCGAGCTGTTCCAGGGCTACGCAGTAGGAAAATCGCGCCAGAGCATCGCCGACATGATGGACATCGCGCCCGATTACGCCAACGTCATGCGCGAAGGCGAGCTGGTGAAGGTGGACCCCTACGAGATCGCCGAAGGCGACCAGATCGTGGTGAAGCCGGGTGAGCGCGTGCCGCTCGACGGCATCGTGGTGTCCGGCTCAAGCCAGCTCGACACGGCGGCGCTTACCGGTGAATCGGTGCCGCGCCACGTCGAGGAAGGCGCCGAGGTCATATCCGGCTGTGTGAACATGACCGGCCTGCTTACCGTGAAGGTTTCCAAGCCCTTCGAGCAGTCCACGGTTTCGCGCATCCTGGAGCTGGTGGAAAACGCCAGCGAGAAGAAGGCCCAGACCGAGAACTTCATCACGCGCTTCGCACGCTACTACACCCCGGTGGTAACCATCGGCGCCCTGCTGCTGGCCGTGCTGCCGCCGCTTCTGCTGGGGCAGAGCTGGGCCGATTGGGTGGAGCGCGGCCTTACCTTCCTGGTTGTTTCCTGCCCGTGTGCCCTGGTTATCAGTGTGCCGCTTTCGTTCTTCGGCGGCATCGGCGGGGCTTCGCGCCTGGGCATCTTGGTGAAGGGCAGCAACTACCTGGAATCGCTTGCCCATACGGAAACGGTGGTATTCGATAAGACGGGCACCCTTACCAACGGCACGTTCAACGTGGTGGCAGTGCATCCGGAAGCCGCAGCCGAGGTGGACCCGGAGCTTATCCTTTCCATTGCGGCCCATGCAGAGGCGTATTCAGACCATCCCATCGCGCTTTCCATTAAGGAGGCGTTCTCGGGCGAGATCGATCGCAACCGCATCGCGGAGGTGTCCGAGCAGGGCGGCCATGGTGTGCGTGCGGTGGTTGACAAGCATGTGGTGCTGGTGGGCAACGACAAGCTCATGCGCGAGCAGGGCGTTGCCTATCACGACTGCGAGCTTACCGGCACCATCCTGCATGTTTCGCTGGACGGGGAATACGCCGGCCATATCATCATCGCCGACGTGGTGAAGGAAGATGCGGCGAAGTGCATCGCCGACCTGCACGCGGCAGGCGTGAAGAAGACCGTCATGCTCACGGGTGATCGCACCGAGGTTGCCCAGGCGGTTGCGCAGAAGCTCGGCATCGACGAGTTCCACGGCCAGCTGCTTCCCGAAGACAAGGTGAACCAGGTGGAGCGCCTCCTGGGCCAGACGGGCGAAAAGGGCAAGCTGGCCTTCGTGGGCGACGGCATCAACGACGCCCCGGTCCTTACCCGCGCCGACATCGGCATCGCGATGGGCGCCATGGGCTCCGATGCCGCCATCGAGGCGGCCGACATCGTGCTGATGGACGACAAACCCTCGAAGATCGCCTCGGCAATCCACATCGCCCGCAAGACCATGGGCATCGTTTGGCAGAACATCGTCTTCGCCCTGGGCGTGAAGTTCGCGGTGCTCGTCCTTGCGGCAGTGGGCTTGGCCACCATGTGGCTTGCCGTGTT
>CAVFYB010000031.1:12155-17918 GCA_963626845.1 Bacteroidaceae bacterium
AAGTTACGACACTAGCGTATCGGAATATGAAAAGCCGATGGGGAAGCTGCCAGCCCGCCACGGGCCGGGTGTGCATCAACGTGCGCTTGGCCCTGTATCCGCCGGAATGCTTGGAATACGTGGTGGTGCACGAGCTGTGCCACTTGCTGGAGCCCAACCATGGCGCAGGGTTCAAGAAGCTTCTGGGCAAGGTGATGCCCGACTGGAAGCAGCGGGAGCGCATGCTCAACCCCCGCTAGCGCGGCGCTACGGCAGGTGCGAAATCAGCTTGCCCAGCACCAGCGCAAGTGCTGCGCACACCAGGCTGGCGATAACCCACAGCGCGGCCATCGCTGCCCAGAACGCTTCGGGGAACAGCTGTATCAGCAGCGAACTCGAGCTGAACGTCCAGTTGCCCTGTGCGAAGAGCATCTGGTGCATCCAGGTGAACAGTCCATTGAAATCAGCCACCGCCCAAGCTCCCAAGGCGAACAGCAGGGCGAACACCAGCCCGGCCCCTGCCATAAGGGTTTTGCCGGCGCGCTTGCGGCTTGCGATGATGGCCAGTGCGATGAGCCCGGCAACGGCGAAGCCACCCACCACTCCTACGGAAATGCGCCCGGTTGTGAAGATGGGTGTGCAATCGCGCAGGTGGGAAAGCGCGCTTTCCGAAAGCGCATAGCGCTCCGATACGGCTCCGGCGGCGTTCGACGGGGCGCTCGCCGCCGTTGTCCCGGTTCCATCCTCGGAATCGGCGAATGCGGCGCCGGTCCCTTCCCGCCAGCTCTGGAACGCGCTGGCCAGCGAGGGGTTCGTTTCCGAAAGCGCGCTCTGTATGGCTGTGAACAGGCTATCGCCCGATGCGCCGTCGATGCTGTAGGCGCGGGCGGCTTCGGCTATGGCAGCCATATCCTCTTCAGGGAACACCGAGTTCTCCCAGCCCGAGAACGTGCCGCCTATGGCAGCGGTTGCCTGCGGGGTGGTGCAGGCAACGAAGCCCAATCCAAACAGGGTATAGGCCACGGCAATGCTGGTGGCCAAGGACAGCAGCCAAACAAGCGCGGTTCGCACGATGCCCATGCGCCTAATCCCTTACGCGGATGGTGGCCGCGGTGATGCCCTTCAGCTCCTTGCTGATGGTGGGCAGCGGCCCCAAGCGGCTGAATATGCCCTGGAAATGCCCGTTGTACAGGTACAGGCCGCTCAGGTTGTTGTACCAAGCGCCTTCTGTATCCACCTGGCTATCGGTCAGCTCCTCGATGCCTTCGTCGGGGGGCAGGGTGTGCGTTTTGTAGGGGGTCAGGTACGTCTGCACGATGAACGGTGCCCCCGAAGCCCCGTTCGCAAAGCGGGCGACCAGCGCCTCCCATTCCTCCTGTGCGCAGGAAACGCCTGCGTACACGTCCTTGGCGCCGTAGTTGTCGGTGGGCTTGATGATCCAGGCGTCCTTGTTCCCGGTAACCTCGGCCAGGTCTATCTCGCTGGAATCCAGGAACAGCGTGCGCGGCACATGCGTCTCCACGAAGTCGTTTTCCTCGGGCGTCAGGATCTCCTTCGTCTTCGGATGGCGAAGCACCTCGAAGATCTGCTTGTCGTGCACCAGGTGCCCCGCGAAGCTGCCGATAAGGGCAACGGCCTCGTGGCGGCAGGCCTCTATCAGCGCCTGCGATTCGTCCCAGTGCTCCAGCACATCGTTGGTAACGCTGCGGCGCCAAATGGCGTGCACGGGAAGCCCATCGGCGTCGCAGAGCATGTGCCCGTCGAAGGTGAGGTCGCGCACGTCGCACACCACGCATTCGTACCCGTAACGGGCGAAGTGCTGCGAGAACACCTTGAACTCGTCCACCACGCCGCACTCAAGGTAGTCGCAGATGGCGAAGCGCGCGCCGGGCACGAAGTGCTTCGAGTGCTCGAAGATGCGGATGAACTCGCGCACCCACGAATCGAACAGCTCGGTCTGCTGCACGGTGTGGTTCTTGGCGAATGCCTGGAACGTTTCGGTGTCCCAGATGCTGTTGGTGATCTCGCGGTTCTCGTTCATGCCGGCCGATCCGTCGCCGTTGAACTCGCAGAAGCCGCAGGTAAGGTCGTCCTCGTCCAGGAACACGTCGATGCGCGCGAAGGGCAGGGGGTCTGCATATCCGCGGGGCAGCAGTACCAGTTCCTTCAGGCGCTCGTCGAAGCTGAACACATCGCGGTACTCGGGCGTGGCAAGGTAGTGCTCGATCACCTTGCACAGGATGCGATGCGTGGTTTCGGCAACGTAGCGCAGTGCCTCCCAGCTCTTGTCGTTGTACAGGCGGGGAATGAACGATGAGGCCACCACCTTGTGGTGCACGATGGCCGTGGAACCTTGCATGTAGGAATAGGCGCTTCGGCGCCCGTCGATGTCGCCGCCCAGCCCGTTGGCGGTGGCGAAGTACTCTTCGGTAAGCTCTGCGTTGCTTTTCATGGGCGCCCTTCCTGTTGGCATCGTTGAGGGAAGTGTACCCATAATAAGGCCGCGCGGGGGAGTGCGTGGCAGCTGGTTACGAAAGCTTCACTCGTTTGCCTATGGTTCCCGATATGCCGCTTACCACGTTGTCGCTCAGAAGCTCCACCATCTCGTCGAAGGGAACGTCCTTGCCCTTGTACAGCCAGTACAAGTAGGAATTCAACACGCCGCCCAGGTAGAACTCGATAAGGATGCCCAGGTGCTCTTCGCGGCCTTCGGAAAGCGGGCCGGTCTGCGACACGATGCGCTCTTTGGCAACAGTGGTCCATATGCGCAGGAACTCGTTCAAGGGGATGTTGCCGGCAACGGTGCGCAGCTGTTCGCGCGTGAAGGGCAGAGATGTCTCTGCGGCGGCTAACAAGTGGCGCGTGTACAGGGTGGGGTCGCTGATGAAGTCGCGGAAGTCCATCCCCTTAAGGCTTTCCTCCATCTGCGTGCGCACCACGTCTTCCAGCAGCGCCTCGATGGAGGTGTAGTGCGTGTAGAACGTCTTGCGGTCAACGTCTGCGCGCTTGGCGAGCGAGGTGATGGTGATCTTGCTGTAGTCGGTTTCCATCAGGAGCTCCGCAAACGCCTCGCGAATGGCGTTGCGCGTACGCAGTACGCGGCGGTCGGTCTTCTTCGCCTTCATATCCGTCATTGATAATCCCCAACTCCCCTGTACTTGGCGGCTAATGAACGTTTTTGGATTGCTTGGGTATTGAGCGAGCAATCTGCCCAAGAATATAATCAACAACTGTAGAAAAATCAACGTTTGAGATCTGATCGGGCTGATGCAGCGTGTAAACGGTTCTTGCGAAGGTCCAGCTCAAGCGGTGATAAACAGCGACAAGGCAATACTGAGGGGAAGTAGGGGAAATGAAAGCGACCGATCACATCAAACAGGCTGCGTACGAAAAGGCAGTGGATTACCTCCTTGCCGATCCAGAGAACCACATCGTGAAGATCATGGACTTGCTTGATAAGGCCGCCCCGGCAGATCTGTTCGCCAGCCAGCGCGCGGCGTTCCGCGGCGCCATCGACGACAAGAGCAACTGGTACCAGCTGCTCATGCACATCATGAACGACTTGAACCCCGAGGTGCGCGACAGCTTCATCAAGACGCTCATCATCGACGGCAACCTCATGGCGTGGCCGGTTCAGGAAGCCAACCGCGACAAGTACGAGTGCAATATCCCCTGGGCAATCCTGTTGGACCCCACCAGCGCCTGCAACCTGCACTGCACCGGTTGCTGGGCGGGTGAGTACGGCAACAAGCTGAACCTGAGCCTGGAGGAAATCGATTCCATCATCCGCCAGGGCAAGGAGCTTGGCACTCGCGTCTATATCTACACCGGTGGTGAGCCCCTGGTGCGCAAGCGCGACCTTATCAAGCTCTGCGAGATGCATCCCGACTGCGCGTTCCTTTCCTTCACCAACGGCACGCTCATCGACGAGGCGTTCTGCCAGGAGATGATCCGTGTGAAGAATTTCGTGCCCGCCATCAGCGCCGAAGGCTTCGAAGAGGCAACCGACGGCCGCCGCGGCGAAGGTGTGTACGCCAAGGTGCAGCATGCCATGGAGCTGCTGAAGTCGCACGGCCTGCCATTCGGTGTCTCGTGCTGCTACACCTCCGAGAATTGGGATTCCATCGCATCCGAGGAGTACTTCGATTATCTTATCGACCAGGGAGCGCTCTTCGCTTGGATATTCTCGTACATGCCGGTGGGCGTGAACTCGCCGGCGAGCCTTATGGCCAATCCCGAGCAGCGTGAGCACCTGTACCGTTTTGTTCGCGAGATGCGCACGAAGAAGCCCCTGTTTACCCTTGATTTCCAGAACGACGGCGAGTTCGTAGGCGGCTGCATTGCCGGTGGGCGCCGCTACCTGCACATCAACGCGAAGGGCGACGTGGATCCCTGCGTGTTCGCGCATTACTCAAACGCCAACATCCGCGAGGTATCGCTGCTCGATGCGCTGCGCTCGCCGATCTTCATGGAGTACTACCGCGAGCAACCGTTCAACGACAACCTGCTGCGCCCGTGTCCTATCTACGAGAACAGCGGGAAGCTCACCGAGATGGTGAACCGCGCTGGCGCCCATTCCACCGACCCCGAGGCACCCGAGCCGGTAGAGGACCTGTGCGCGAAGACCAAGCCCATGGCCGACGCCTGGAAACCCGTTGCCGAGCGTATTTGGGAAGATAAGGCGGAGCCTTTGTACGCCAAACGCTGTGAGGAAACCCAGGGAATGGCCGAAACCGACATGACCAAGTTCGAGCGCCTGGGCCGCAAGCGTTGCCCGATGCCGGAGCAGAAGTAGGTTCGGCAGCGCTGTCCGCTGCGCTCCTGGAGGGCGAAGCCTTGGCGGCAGGTCGGACCTGCTGCCCCGTGCTGCAGCCTACGCGCCCGCCGTGGCGGCAAAGACCGCTTGCATGTACGTTGGCTGGTTTCGCCTTTCGAGTGTGGCGTAACCCGCGCAAGCGGTTACTATGTTGACAATCAAGAGCAACGTCGGCCTGCGGGCCGGCGTTTTCCGGAAGGATCCAATAGATGCAGGAAGAAAAGCGCTCGTACCTCTTCACGAGCGAATCAGTGACCGAAGGCCATCCCGACAAGATCTGCGACCAGATCTCCGATGCCATCCTGGATGCCATCTTGGCAAAGGAAATCGAGCTGCAGGCGGCGGGCTACGTTGCTCCCGGCGGCTTTCCCGCCGACCCCAGCCAGGTGCGCTGCGCGTGCGAAACGGTGGCCACCACCGGCCTGATCATGGTTACCGGCGAGGTTCGTACCCAGGCGTACGTAGACGTTCCCGGCATTGCCCGTCAGGTGCTGCGCGAGATCGGCTACGACCGCGCGAAGTACGGCTTCGACTGCGATACCTGCGGCGTGCTGAACACCATCCACGAGCAGTCTGCCGATATCGCCCAGGGTGTGGACGAGTCGTGGGAAACCCAGAGCGGCAAGGCCGCCGATCCGTACGACCAGATCGGCGCGGGTGACCAGGGCATGATGTTCGGCTACGCCTGCAATGAGACCAAGACGCTCATGCCTATGCCCATCTACTTGGCTCACCGCCTGTCGGAGCGCCTGTCCCAGGTACGCAAGGACGGCACCATGCCCAACCTGCGCCCCGACGGGAAAACGCAGGTGAGCGTCCGCTATATCGACGACGTTCCCACTCAGGTGGAAAAGGTTGTCATCTCCACCCAGCATTCCGAGGAAACCGACCCGGAATCGCTGCGCAGCGACCTGATCGCCAACGTCATCAAGCCGGTCTTCGAAGCTGAGGGCGTTGCTGTTGCCGAC
>CAVFYB010000032.1:0-15374 GCA_963626845.1 Bacteroidaceae bacterium
ACCTGGTGTTTCGAATCAAGAAGGGCGCCCAGAACCTCGGCTGCAAAGTTGGGCGTGCCCATGAAAACCACGCGCATGCTACTCCGTTTCCCCGGGCTTCGCCCCATTGGCGAGAGCGATGCTGTAGTCATGGAGCGCCTTCACGCGGTCCATGGGCTCACACGACTCGAAGAGGGTGATGCCATCAAGATGGTCGATCTCGTGCTGGAAGCAGCGCCCCAGAAGCCCGCCGCTCTCAAGCTCGACCTGATTGCCGTCAAGATCGAAGAAGCGCACGCGGGAGATCTCATGGCGCGTGATGGGAACCGAGGTGCCGGGAATGGAAAGACAGCCCTCATCGGCGGTGACGGTTTCTCCTTTGCGTTCGATGACCTCGGGGTTCACCAAGACCAACGGGTTCGATGCCTCGTCGGGCCCATCGTAGCAGTCGATCACCACCAGTCGGATGTTGAGCCCCACCTGCGGAGCCGCCAGCCCGCAGCCGTTGTTGGCGTACATGGTGTGCAGCATCTGCTTGGCAATCTTCTTCAGGGATCTGTCACCAACCTTGCATGGTTCGCAAACTTGGCGAAGCATGGGGTCGGGTGAAAGAACGATGTTCATGGATTTCATGGCGCACCCTTCCGTATTCACACATGCCGTACAGATAGCTACACGGCAGAAATTATCGCAATAGTTGAGTATACCAGCGGCGAGTGCCGCTGATTCGGCTATTCCGTCTTGGCATGCCCTTTGCGAAGGCGATTAAGCTCCCCTTGCACCATAAGGATGCTCTGGAACACCATCTCCTGCTCTTCCGACGTTTGCGCGGCGTCCATCTGCGACCTCATTTCGGCCACCGCCGCTTCCATGTCGCCGATGGCAAGCTCATCAGCCAAAAAACGGAGCGTATCGTGAGCCGGAGTTCCCGAGGGCAGGCTGGAAGAGGTAAGGATGCGCGAAGCGTACTTGCTTTGCGACTGGGCGCGCATGATCAGGTCGGCAACCGTTATGCCGGGGTCTTCGACGACAAGATCGATCAGCACCTGCGCCAACTCGCCGTGCACCCGCTCGTGCCATTCGGTCTGCCCCAGCTCGTTCATGAACTCGGGCACCATGGCAGGGTTCTGAGCGCACAGGCTCAGGAACTCTCGCTCGGTACGGATACGGTTCCGCTCGGCAGGAGGCAAATCGCTCAACCGGCGGCGCCGAGGAGCAGGCGCGACGTTGTTCGAGCGCGATTCATAATCAATCACCGTAGGCGCCTTCAGCCCCGCCAAACGATCGAGGACATCCTGTTCCCTGGTATGCACCTTACTGGCAATGTAGACCGCGTAGTCTTTGGCAAGGAGAGAATCCTTGATGGGAGCAAGCACCGATAGGGCATCCGTCGTAGCGCGGGACCTTCCTTCCGGGGACGCAAGGTCGTAACGCGCCAACCGCCGGTCAATGCCGAACTTGATCAACGGCACTGCGCCATCGAGCACCTCGGCGAAGGCATCGGCACCCCTCGCGGCGATGAACTCCGCCGGGTCAAGGTTGTCGGGCAAGGTGACCGCGCAAAGGTCGACCCTGGTCACGCCCGCTTCGGGGGTAATGGACGAATCGATGAACTGCAGAGCCCTATCGGCGGCACGCTGACCGGCCTCATCGCCATCGAACAGGTAGATGATGCGTTTCTTCGCATGATGCGAAAGCAAGCGGATATGTTGGCGCGTAAGGGACGTTCCCAGCGTGGCAACCACGTTCGCGAAGCCCACCTCATGCAGGGCGATGACGTCGGTGTAGCCTTCCACCACGATGGCATCGCCCGTGCTGGCCATCCGTGCTTTGGCCTTATCCAGGGCATAGAGCACCTCCGACTTATGGAAAATGGGCGTGTCGCCCGTGTTCAGGTACTTCGGTTCGCCCTGCCCTATCACCCGGCCGCCAAAGGCGATGCATTCGCCGCGCGAATCGTTGATGGGGAACATGACACGATTGAAGAAGCGGTCGTTCACCCCTTGCTGGCCGCGAACGGCGAGGTTGGCATCCACCAACTCTTTATCGCTGAAGCCGAGCGAGCGCAGGTGGGTAACCAGCTTGCGATGGCCGGGAGCATACCCCAGGTTCCACCGTTCAGGAACTTCGCCGCCCAAACCGCGCCCGCCAAGGTAAGTGCGCGCAGCAGCGGCGCTATCGTCGGACGAGCGCATCAACAGGGTATGGTAATAGCTGGCAGCTTCGGAACATGCGGCCTTCAGGCGGGCCTTCAGGCTATGTGCCTTAGTTGCCTGGGCAGATTCGGAAAGATCTATCCCCGCCCTTCGGGCAAGGAAGCGAACCGCATCGATGAAGTCGACGTCGTCGAGCTTGCGCACATACGTGATGATGTCGCCGCCTTCGCCGCAGCCGAAGCAGTGCCAAGTCTGCGAGACGGAATCAACCTTACAAGAAGGGGTCTTCTCCTGATGGAAGGGGCAGCAGCACCAGAAGTCCTTGCCCCGCTGGCGCATCACCGAGCGCTCGCCGAATAGCTCTACCAGGTCGTTTGCCTCACGAACCTTGCGTATGTCCTCGTCGGATAATATCGGAAAACCCTTCCCTGCAGCAGAGGCCGAACTAAAGCGGCAAGCTACGGCAATACTCGATATTGCCCATAACGGTGCGGATAAGCTCTTCGGTGCTGTCAAACTTGATCATGGGGCGAAGGAACTCCACAAACTCAACTTCGATGCTCTCGCCGTAGATGTCCTTGTCGAAGTCCAGGATATGCACCTCGCAGGTGGCGTCGGTAGCATCTTTGAACACCGGCGAAACACCCATGGAAACAGCGGCACGATAGCGTTGGCCTTCTACGATGGCGTACGCTGCGTACACGCCTTCGCCCAGAACACGACGCTCAGGCTCGATGAAGAGGTTGGCAGTAGAGAAACCCATATCGGCACCCTGACCGCGACCGGGGCGGACCTTTTCCACCAGAGAGAAACGCCTACCCAGCAGTTTCTCGGCCTCTTCGAGGTCGTGGACGGCTAGCAGCTTGCGGATACGGGTGGCGGTGATAGGCGCACCATCGGCACTCTGCAGGTTATGGGCATCGATGTGCGTGCCGGCCTCCGCGCCCCATTCCCCCAGATCGGAAACGGAACCAGCGGCCTTTGCACCGAAATGGAAATCAAGGCCCACATGAAGGTGCGCCGGTGCGTGACCGTTGAAGGTCTTGGCAAGGAATTCGACAGGGCTCAGCGCCGCGAACTCGCGGGTAAAGGGAAGCGCCACAACGGCATCCACCCCGCTTTCCATCAAGCGGGCAATGCGCCGCTCGTTGCTCAGAAGCTTTCGCAGGCGGTCGGGATGGAAGATCTCATCAGGGTCGATGTCGAAGGTAAGGGCGATGGACTGGCCGCCGGTTTCACGGGCGGTTTCCTGCGCACAAGACAGAAGATATTGGTGCCCCTTATGAACGCCATCGAACACGCCGAAGGCGCACGAGGAGTTCTCGAACAGGGAGTGATCGAAGTTATCGTCGACGTTATAAAGCTGTGCCACGTTCAACACCTATCGGAAACACGCATCGGCAACGGTAGCGATGCTCGGACTCACGGTACTCGTACAATGCTTTAAGCCGGTTGGCGGAAACAACGCCAACCACTTCCCCATCACGGGGAGGGTCGGGGGAAGCGAACACGCTGGTGGTGCACGCGCAGGGCTCGAAGATATCCACCCTAATGGGTTCGTTCAAAGAAAGCGCATCCGGCTGGAGTATGGCTCCGTTCCCCACTGATTCGGCAACCTTTTCGCGAACAAAAGCATAGCGCACGCCCAGAACACGCAGGGGATCCAACAAGGCCCCGTCCGGATTCTCCTGAAGCTCTTCGAGCGTATAGCACTCCTCGAGCGAAACGTTGCCAGAAAAGGTTCGCTCCAGTGAGCACACATGGGCAGCGGTTTTAAGGTCACGGCCCATATCGCGCGCAATGGATCGCATATAGGTGCCCTTGGAAACGCTCATCTCGACAACCCATTCGGCAAGACGACGCCCTTCGGCATCCTCGACCTCGCGAACCTCATTCAGCTTCGCATCGAAGACCTCGAACTCGCGCGGCTCCAGATCGATAACCGTGCCCTTGCGGGCGGCATCGTACGACTTGCGCCCGTTCACCTTGATAGCAGAGTACACAGGAGGAACCTGCATCCCCCTGCCAACCAGGGAGCTTACGTATTCGCGGGCGAATTCCTCGTCAAAGAGCTGGGACGGAACAGGCAATTCCTTCGAAATGGCACCTTCGGCGTCGTCGGTTTCAGTGCCGATGCCGAACCGCACGCCCATGCGATAGCGCTTCCCGTGCCCGACCATGTAGGCATCCAAGCGGGTAGCGGGCCCAACGCACACAACGAGCACGCCCGAAGCCAAAGGGTCCAGGGTGCCGGTGTGCCCCACACGGCGTTCGTTGAATATCCTTCGGCAGCGATTGACCACATCGTGGGAGGTCATGCCAACAGGCTTGTTTACCGCCACCAGCCGGCTCAAGCCGGAGGTTCCACGTTTAGCCATCGAGCGCACCGGCCTTTACGGACACGGCAAAGCAAAGCTCGTTGATGACATCGACAACTTGAACCAGCGCTTCATCCAGCGTTCCATGGAACGTGAAACCAGCAGCAGCTTTGTGCCCACCGCCATCAAACCTGCGGGCAACCTGCGCAACATCGGTCAAATCATCTTTAGCACGCATGCTGCCGCGCACCTCGCCTGGGCCGCTTTCACGCAGGATAAGCGCAACACGAACGCCGTTGATTGAGCGCAGCGTATCGATCAGGGGCTCCGCATCGGCCTTGACGGCGTTGCATTCGGCGAAATCGGCCTTCGTAAGGCTGGATACCGCAAGGACACCGTTGTGATGCAGCGTCATCTTCTGGATAACGATCTGCTCAAGGCGAACGCTCGCAAGGGTACGGTTCTGGAAGAACTCGCGGTTGATGGCAACCGGATCGGCACCGGCCTGCATCATCTCGGAAGCAACAACGAACGATTCAGCCGTGGTGTTCTGGAAGGCAAAGCGACCGGTATCGGTGATCAATCCGGTTAGCGCGCAATGGGCAACTTCAGACGTAACAGCCCCAAGTAGCTTGCACACCTGCCAGACGAGCATGCTGGCAGAGGGAGAATCGGCATCGGTGTAGCTGAAGTCCGACATACGGGAATCCACGGCATGGTGGTCGATGGTGAAGGTGACCTGGGCTTTAGCCTGCAATGCAGCTGCGGTTCCCAAGCGCTCCACCGTAGGCACGTCGACGGCGACGAACACCTTGCAGGCTCCTTCGAATTCGCGCCCAGCAACCATTTCTGCCGCCCCGGGAAGGAACGCCAGGTTGGCCGGCACGGGGTCGGGCTTTGTGAGAACGCAGTGGGCGCGCTTGCCCAGCTTTAGCAAGGCATGCATAAGCGCAAGCTGGGAGCCGAGGCAATCCCCGTCGGGATTCACGTGACCGCAGATGACGAAATCGTCGAGCGCGGCAAGGCGCTCGGCGATTTCGGGAAGCGTGGTATTGGTTTGAGGGGTTGGCATTAATCCTCTTCGGTTGAATGGTTCCTAGCGGCGTCTCGGGCAAGCGCGTTGGCGATGCGCTCGGCTTCGTCAACGCTGGAGTCGAGCATGAAGCGAAGCTCAGGCGCAACACGCCAAGAAAGCTTCTTCGCCATCAGCGACCTGATACGCCCAGCTGCAGCTTGGAATGCCGCAGCGGTATCCACATAGCGAGACGGTTCGGTGGTGTAGTAGACGTTGGCAACCGAGCGATCGAAGCTCACCTCGCAAGCGGTAATGGTAACCATGTTCAAGCGAGGGTCGCTGATCTCGAACAGGAGGATGCTGGCGATGACCTCGCGTGCCTGCTCGTTCACCTTTCGGCTGGAAGAACCCTGCTTCATTACTCGGTCCTCTCGATCTCCACGACCTTGTAACCCTCGATGGTATCGCCGACCTTGATGTCCTGATAGCCCTCGATGCCGATACCGCACTCGTAACCACGGGCAACCGTCTTGACGTCGTCCTTGAAGCGACGAAGCGAAGCGATGTTGCCTTCGTAGATAACCGTGCCGTCGCGGACGATGCGAACCTTGTCGTCGCGAGAAAGCTCGCCCTCGACGATGTAGCAACCGGCAACCGTGCCGGCCTTGGGCACCTTGAAGGTATCGCGAACCTCGGCGATGCCGGTGTCCTGCTCAACGATATCGGGCGAAAGCAGGCCGACGCGTGCGGCGTTGATGTCCTCGATTGCCTGGTAGATAACTCGATACAGGCGGATATCAACCTTCTCGCGCTCGGCAACGTCGCGGGTCTTGCCGGTAGGACGGACATTGAAGCCGATGATGATGGCGTCGGATGCGGCAGCCAAGGTGACGTCGGTTTCGGTGATGCCGCCAACGGCAGCATGGATGATGTTGATCTTGACCTCGGACTGGTCCATCTTCGAGAACGCATCGCGCAGCGCCTCGATGGAACCCTGAACGTCGGCCTTCACAACCAGGTTCAGGTCGGTGGTCTTGCCTTCCTCGATGCGGCTGAACAGGTCGTCCAGGTTCATATGCGAACGGTCTTCCTGCTTGGCCAAACGGGCACGCAGGGCACGTTCCTCGGCCAAACGGCGGGCATCGCGCTCGTCCTCGAACACACGGAACTCGTCGCCGGCGGTCGGAACGGAGTTCAAACCAAGGATCTCAACCGGATCTGCGGGCTTGGCGGCATCAACATGGTTGCCGCGCGGAGCGATAAGCGCACGAACCTTGCCGTAGGAAGTGCCGGCCACAACCACATCGCCGGGATGCAGCGTACCGCGGTTGATGAGCATCGTGGCTACCGGGCCACGGCCCTTGTCCAGATTTGCCTCGATAACGAAGCCTGATGCCAAGGCATCGGGATTTGCCTTGAGCTCAAGTACATCAGCCTGGAGCAGAATGGTCTCAAGCAGGTCGTCGATATGCAGACGCTTCTTAGCGGAAACGTCGACAAACATGTTCTGGCCACCCCACTCCTCGGGGATGATGCCGTACTCGGTAAGCTCCTGGCGAACGCGATCGGGCGTAGCGCCGGGCTTGTCGATCTTGTTGACGGCAACCACGATCGGAACCTCAGCGGCCTTCGCGTGGTTGATAGCCTCAACAGTCTGGGGCATAACGCCGTCGTCTGCGGCAACAACAAGAACAATGACGTCGGTAACCTGGGCACCGCGGGCACGCATAGCAGTAAATGCCTCATGACCAGGGGTATCGATGAAGGTGATCTGCCGGCCGTTGATATTAACCACCGAAGCACCGATGTGCTGGGTAATGCCGCCCGCTTCGCCCTCGGCAACGCCGGTATCGCGGATGGCGTCAAGCAGCGAGGTCTTACCGTGGTCGACATGGCCCATAACAGTAACAACGGGAGGACGGGGCTTCAGGTCTTCCTCAGAGTCGTGATACACAACCGCGAACTCTTCCTCCGGCGAGACAACGCGCACCTTGCGGTTCAGGTCGTCTGCGATGAGCTCGACAAGGTCGTCGCCCATGGTCTGGGTAAGGGTAAGCGGGCTGCCCAGAAGGAACAGGCGCTTGATAACGTCGTTGGGGGAAACATCCACCAGCTCGGCGAACTGGGCAACCGTGGCGCCCTGAGGGATCTCCACCACGGAATCGTCCAGCACGAGCGTCGGGTCGAGACCCTTCTGCAATGCTTCCTGCTCGGCGCGTTCACGTGCCTCCGCCTCGCGCTTTTCCTTACGCTTCTTGCGGCGGCCCTGACCGTCATGGCTGGCGGCCTCGACGGCAGCACGGGCCTCGGCCAAGACCTTGTCGCGCTGGAGCTTCTCTGCCTGAACGGCCATCTGGGCGTAGCGGTCTTCTGACTGGACGGCAGAGCCTAGCTCGAGCTCGGGAACGGAAGGCTCGAAGCCCTTGCGCTGCCCCTTCTTGCCCTTTGCACCGCGGCCGTTCTTCTTGGCAGCAGCCGCTTCCTGCTTCTGGTTCTGCAGGCGCTGTTGCTCAGCATTGATCTGGTCGAGCAGAGAAGAGAAGCTGGAAGTGGAGGTAGGAGCAGCCTTGTGCTGTTTCTTCACCGGGGCCTCTGCGGGCTTGGCGGGCTTGCGGCCGCGGTTGTGAAGCGCCTGCTCAACCGCCTGCTTCTTCGCAACTTCAGCAGCACGTGCAGCAGCCAGGGCGCGCTCACGGGCCTCGGCCTTTTCACGCTCAACACGCTCGCGCTCGCGCTCGATCTGGGAAGCCAGGCTCTCAAAAGGAGAGGACGAGATCTTGCGCTTGGGCTTTTCCTCGGCCTCCTTCGACTTCGCTTCCTCACGACGCGCACGCTCGGCCTCTCGGGCCTCGCGCTCCTTTTCCATGGCGGCACGGCGCTCTGCTTTTTCCTCGGCCTTGCGCTCTTCCTCTTTAGCCTTGGACTCAGCCAGCTTCTTGGCTTCCTCGTCCTCAAGCTTGCCGGCACGCTGCTTGATCTCAGGCTCAAGGCTCTTGCGAACCTTCTGCACATAGGCGTCCTGGAGAATGCTGGCATGACTCTTGGCGGGGATCTTCATCTCCGCCAAACGATCGAGCAGCTCCTTGCTGGTCATATCAAATTCTTTTGCCAATTCATGTACTCGCATGCCAGGCATATGGTTCTCCCGTCTACTTATCCTCGTTCGAGAGCGCAGAGCGCAGCTGCTGGGCGATGCGCTCGCAATCATCTTCTGTCAACTTCGTTCTGAGCGCCGAATCGAGGCGCTTGGTTTTCATGGCCTTCTCAAGACAGGCTACGCTGCACAGGTAGGCTCCACGACCGTTCATACGACCGGTTGGGTCGAAGGTAATTTCGCCCTGAGGCGTGCGAACGACACGAAGAAGCTCATTCTTCGCGCTCACATCCCTGCATACCACGCAGGTACGCTGACGCGTTTTTCCGGCCACGTTCGCCAAGCTTACTCCCCTTCCTCCAATGCAGCATGGATACCGCAGTAGCGATAGCCAGGACGTGCATGATTGCGGCAGCGGAAACCATCTTCGTTGGTGTAGGCGCACAATCCGTCCTCGAGCTCGTCCTCGGGCTCGTCATCGATCAACGAGTTGTCGGCAACCAGGGGCTCGCCGGCAAACGAAGCGGACTTGATGTCGATGTGCCAACCGGTAAGGCGGGCAGCCAAGCGTGCGTTCTGGCCTTCCTTGCCGATGGCGAGGGAAAGCTGGTCATCGGGAACGATTACCGTCGCGTAGTTGTTCTCCTCATCGATGTCCACGCGGGTTACGCGAGCCGGCGAAAGGGCGTTGGCAACATAGATGCTGGGATCCTCATTCCACTGGATAACGTCAACGCGTTCGTTGCGAAGACCCTCTACCACCATGCGCACACGTGAGCCCTTGGGGCCGACACAGGCACCTACCGGATCCAAGTTGGACTCACGGGATGAAACAGCCACCTTGGAGCGCTCACCAGGCTCGCGTGCGATGGACTTGATCTCAACCAGGCCGTCGTAGATCTCCGGAACCTCGATCTCGAACAAGCGACGGATCAGATCGGGGTGGGTACGAGATACCACGATAGAGGGACGCGTGTGCTCGCCACGACCGCGGGGCTCATCGGCGCTTGGATCGCGGACCTCTACGATCAGCGTCTTCAGGCGCTGGTTGTGGCGATAGTGCTCGTTGCGAGGACGCTCGTTGCGCTCACCGGGGTTGCGCTTCAGGTCATAATGCGGAAGCTCGGCCTCCACACCGTCTCTGATCTTGATAATGGTGAAATCGGGCGTGCCCTGCAGGACAGTCCCGGTGACCAGATCGCCCACACGGGAAGAAAACTCCTCGTAGATGGACTGACGGCCGGCATCGCGAACGATGGAGCCGATGACGTTCTTGGCGTTAAGGGCGGCAATGCGGCTCACGTCGTCTGGCGTAACGTCGCGCTCCTCGAACTCGCTGTACTCACCGGTTTCCTCGTCGGGCTCGCCGACCGGAACAAGCTCGTACACGTAGATCTTGCCGCTATTGCGGTCGATGGTGACACGAGCATCGTACTCAAGGTCAAGGATATTCTGATAGCTTTTGGCCAAGGACGCTTCAAGGCGCTCGATAAGGTAGAACTCATCGATCTTGCGCTCGTGGGCCAATGCCTGCAAAGCTTCGATCAATTCAGATGTTGCCATGGTAAAGGGTCCTTTCTACCCGCTGAAATCTATCGTGCCGATAACGTGAGCTTTCTTGATGCGCTCAAACGGAAGAGGGTATTGCTCGCCGTCCACCTCTACAAGGACCGCGTCTTCACCCATGCCCTTCAGGATGCCGGTCCATTTGCTGCGACCCTCATAGGGTTGCGTCAGCGTGACCTGGACCTTTTCGCCAGCGAATCGGTCGAAATGCTGAGGGGTTCGAAGAGGGCGATCGATACCGGGGGAAGACACTTCCAAGGTGTAGGCGCCGGGGAATGGATCGAGATCGTCCATAAGCTCCCCAACCCATTTCTGCGATGCAGCGAGCTCGTCGAAGCCGATGCCGCCCTCGCAATCCAAATATACGCGGATCGTGGGGGCCTTACGGGAGCCGATGAGCTCCACGGTCACAACCTCAAGATTATGGGCTTTGGCCTGGGGCTCCAATGCTTCAAGCAACTTGCGTTCCTTGGCGTTGAGCAATCCTGTTCCCTCCTTCAATACCCCGAACAAACAAAAGAAGCGGGTACAAGGCCCACTTCCTCCAAACATCGAAAGCTAATCGTAGTTTCATACGCCATATGTTTATACCACAGGAAAACCGTTTAGACCATACCCTAATTGCTGGGCAAATGAAGCTGTCATCCGCAAAGACACGGCGTTCCCTATTGCGCGATGTCGACAATCGGATAAAGCTCATCGAATGCCGACTCGGAAATAGAGTTGCCATTGCTCAAGTCGCTCGTCAGCGGTGCAAGGATCTTAGAGCTGTAGCTTTTGGGATTGTCGTACGTTAGCGATATCTCCCAGCATTGGGAGACAACGTTAAGCCTGTCCAGCAGATAACCATGCAGCTCGTCAACCTGTTGATAGGTGCTGTACAGCTCGCTGCCCTGTGAAACGCCCGCAGACTGGCACGACTGGGAAAGCGATTCGCGCGATTTGGTGATGTCTTCGATCGTGGCATTGCAGGTATCCGCATAACCCTGGCGAGTGCTCTTATTGGTTACCAGGAAATACCCCTCAAGGTCTTCGACCCTGCTGTCAACATCTGCTCTCCAAGATGAAAGATCCTGATACGAACGGGAAAGATCGTACCTGAAATCCTCTTCCGTATACGTTTTGGCAACCGCAGTAGAATCCGTCGAAGAAGAGTTCTGGGCCGCAGTAGGCACCGAGACCGTCGATGAATGCTGCTCGGCAGGGATGAACCTCTGAATCGCCTCTTGTATCTGGGGAGCGAAGCTCCATGCGGCAAGTATCACCAAGATGATCACCACACCGCCCAAGAACGGCTTCATGGGAAACGGTGTTCGACTTTTCCCCTGTCGATAGGCCTTCGCATCCCTATCGACATCGGCCACCACCCTGCCGCTGTCAGCAACGATACGTTGCATAGGCATGGTGATAAACGGGTCTTCAGCTCCAAGCTCAGGAATAGCCCTCAAGTCGGATTCATCCTTGCGCAGAGAAGCAACGTCTACCTCCTGGGATAGGTCAAGAGGCTTGCCGTCCTTGTCCTGGTAGGAGCGGTCCTTCACCAGAGGCAGTTTCGAGGTGCTCGAAGGAGAAACGGCATCGGTGTAGACAATCAGCTCTTCAGCAGCTGCAATGCGCGCCTTCATGTCAACAACGGACGAGCCGCAGCTCGGACACTGCAGCTCGTCATCGTTGATCTTTGTCCCACACTCGAGACAGTACAAGTTACTTGGCCTTTTCCTGATTGTGGGAGATAAGGCGATTGAGTGCGTTCAGGTAAGCCTTGGCGGAAGACACGACGATATCGCCGTCAGCACCGCGACCGGTGAACACCTCGCCCTCGGAAGAGGCAACGCGCATGGTTACCTCGCCCAGTGCGTCGATGCCACGGGTAACGCTCTGAACAGAGAACTCGGTAAGGTCGTTCTCGATGTCGATGATCTCGTTGATGGCCTTCACCAGGGCATCAACCGGACCGGTGCCGGTGGAGCAAGAAACGAAATCACGACCCGTAGAATCACGCAGGGTAACAGTGGCGGTAGGCGTAAGCGGCTTGCCGCAAGAGATCTGAACGGACTCGAGCAGGTAGTGCGCAGTCTGGTTGCGGCCCTGCTCGCCAAGGAGCGACTCCAGGTCCTCGTCGTAGACTTCCTTCTTCTTGTCGGCCAGGTCGAGGAAGGCGTTGTAGAGATCTTCGAATGCCTGGCCCTCGGGATGGTATCCCAAGGCCTCTACGCGGTGGCGCAGCGCAGCGCGACCGGAGCGAGCGGAGAGGATGATGGAGCTCTGACCGGCGCCAACCTCGCGCGGATCGATGATCTCGTAGGTTTCACGGGACTTGATGACGCCGTCCTGGTGGATGCCGGAGGAATGGGCGAAGGCGTTAGCGCCTACGATGGACTTGTTGGGCTGAACAACGAAGCCGGTGATAGAGGAAACCAGACGGGAAGCACGCACGAACTCACGCGTGTTGATGTCGCTATGGGCGTTGAGCTCCTTGCCGTGCATCTTCATTGCCATGACGACTTCTTCCATGGCGGTATTGCCGGCACGCTCACCCAGACCGTTGATGGTACACTCGATCTGACCAGCACCATTGGCGACACCGGCCAGGGAAAGCGCAGTAGCCATGCCCAAGTCGTTGTGGCAATGCACGGAAATGGTGGCCTTGTCGACGTTCTTGACGTTTTCCATCAGGAACTTGATGCGACGACCGAACTCATCGGGCAAAGAATAACCGGTGGTGTCTGGAATGTTCACAACGGTAGCGCCAGCCTCGATGACGGCCTCAACGACCTTGGCCAGGAACTCGTAGTCCGAACGACCAGCATCTTCGCAGTAAAACTCCACGTCGTTGACGTACTTCTTTGCATACTTGGTAGCAGCGATGGCGCGCTCGATGATCTTCTCGGGCGTGGTGCGGAGCTTGTCGTAGATATGGCTATGTGAAACGCCGATGCCAGTATGGATGCGCGGTCGCTTGCACTCAGCCAAGGCGCGAGCAGCGGAATCGATATCTTTCTCAACCGCACGGGAAAGCGCGCAGACAACGGCCTTGTCACCAACCTCCGCAGCGATCTGCTGGACGGACTTGAAGTCACCAGGGGAAGATACCGGGAAGCCCGCCTCGATGACGTCGACGTTCAGACGCAGTAGCTGACGCGTGATAACCAGCTTCTCCTCGGAGTTCATGGAAGCGCCTGGCGACTGCTCGCCGTCGCGCAAGGTAGTGTCGAAGATAGCGATCTTACGAGTCATCTTGCGATCCTTTCTGGTATCGGTCTTTGTATCCATTGCACTATATCGCATTTTCGGTAAACGGCACCATGAGCCGGCTATTTATCACATCATTTCAGGCAAAGCTGAAAGGGCATTCAGGCACATAGCAAAAGGATGCCCCAACCGTTTTGGCCGGGGCATCCTTTCTGTATGACTTAACAGCGTCTAGGTTGTTGAGTTCCACAAAGGGAGGGGTTAGACCGCTGCTTCGTCCTTTTCGCCGGTGCGCACGCGCACAACGCTTTCAATGGCAGAGATGAAGATCTTGCCGTCTCCAACTTCGCCGGTGCGAGCAACGCGAACGATAAGATCAACGATCTCGTCTACACGGGCGTCGTCAACGATGATCTCGAACTTGACCTTGGGGATCATGTTCAAGAAGACCTCGCTGCCGCGGAAGTACTCCTTCCAACCGTGCTGGTTGCCGCAACCATGAACCTGATAGATGGTCATGCCGGAGATCTTTGCCTCGAAAAGAGCTTCTTTCAGGGGTTCGAGCTTTTCGGGACGAACTACTGCTGCAATACGTTTCATCGATCATTCACTCCCTTCCGTTAGTCCAAGCCGATGAATGCGGGGTAAGCGGATTCGCTGTGAGCCGTCATGTCCATGCCAGCTGCTTCCTCTTCCTTGCTTACACGGAGGCCGCCGAAGATCGCCTTGACAATGAGGCCGATGATGAGGGAGCCAACGGCTACGAAGACGATGGTGACCAGGATGCCCAAGCACTGAGCGCCGAGAAGCGTGGGATCGCCGGTGTAGATAAGACCACCGAAATCCGTCCAAGAGAGCTCAGGCACGCAGAAGATGCCGGTGAGGATGCCGCCTACGATGCCGCCTACGCAGTGGCAACCGAAAGCATCGAGAGCGTCGTCGTAACCGATCTTGGACTTGCAGAAGGAAATTGCGAAGTAGCAGATGGGGGAAACGATAAGGCCCATGACGATTGCAGCCCACGGATCAACGAAGCCTGCAGCAGGGGTGATGACGACCAGGCCGGCAACAAGACCGGTTGCACCGCCAACGAGGGTGGGCTTGCCCGTCTTGGCAGTCTCAACGATCATCCAGGAGATCATTGCAGCACCAGAGGCGATGAAGGTGTTGAGCAGGGCCAGGCCGGCGATGCCGTCAGCAGCGAAGGCAGAGCCGCCGTTGAAGCCGAACCAACCGAACCACAGAAGGGTTGCACCCAGAACAACGAAGGGAACGTTGTGGGGGCGATGGTTGACAGCACCGAAGATGCGGCGTTTGCCAAGCAAAAGGCAGAGCACCAGGCCGGTAAGACCGGAGCTGATGTGGACAACATCGCCGCCTGCGAAGTCAAGTGCGCCGATCTGGTCGCCGATGAAGCTGCCGTCGCCGCCCCATACCATATGGGCCAAAGGTGCATAGATGAGCAGAACCCAGATGGTGATGAAGGTCAGGAAGGCACCGAACTTCATACGACCGGCAAGGGAGCCACCGACGATAGCTGCGGTAATGGTAGCGAATGCTGCCTGGAAGGCGATATCGATGATGGCGGGATAGGTAGCGTCACCTGGATTCTCAGCCTCGGCCAGCATATCGGAAACAGCACTAAGGCAACCGAGCTGATCGAATCCACCGAAGAAGGGGTTCGAGCCGTCGCCGCCGTAGGCGAGAGACCAACCTGCGAGAATCCAAACGATAGCAACTACCCCAATGATCACGAAAGACATGAACATCGTGTTGACCACATTTTTACGACGCGCAAGTCCGCCGTAAAAAAATGCAACACCCGGAGTCATGAGAAAGACCAGCATTGCGCTAACAAGCATGAATGCGGTCGCTCCTGTGTCAAGCATTGTGCATACCTCCTAAATATCCGTTCGAGCACATTTTCGACAAACCGATCTTTGCACGCATAACATGTTCAAAAGCGCTAAGAGGCGTTTGTTAACGAGTGCGGAAAAACCTCGTAACATCTCTGACCAATGCGAGTAACAGAGTGGAAACAGAAGCCGCGAAAA
>CAVFYB010000032.1:16006-17670 GCA_963626845.1 Bacteroidaceae bacterium
GCATGGGCAAGCTCGGCTTCGTTGGAAGGGGCAAGCACCTTCATGTTCGGAACCGTGCGAAGCAGCGCCATGTCGAACATGCCATGATGGGTGGGGCCGTCATCGCCCACCAAGCCGGCGCGGTCGATGGCGAATACAACATCGAGGTTTTCGAGCGATACGTTGATGATGGCCTGGTCTACTGCTCGCTGGAAGAACGTGGAGTACAGCGCCACAACGGGCTTCTGGCCGCCAAGCGCCAAACCGCTGGCCATGCCGACCGCATGACCCTCGGCGATACCCACATCGAAGCACCGCTCGGGATGACTTGCAGCGAATTCGCGCAGGCCGGTGCCGTCCACCATGGCAGCAGAAACGGCGCAGATGCGCTCATCCAGTCGAGCCTCTTTCGCGAACGACTGGGTAAAAGCCTGGGTGTAGGTAAGCGCCTTGGGCTTCGGCTTAAGCGATGCCCCAGTAGCGATGTCGTACGGACCCACCCCATGGAAGCGAGAAGGCTCGGCTTCTGCCGGAGCATAACCAGCACCCTTCTTGGTAACAACGTGCACAAGAACCGGCACGTCGCTTTCGAGTGCGTGACCGATGGTGCGTTTCAGCGCAGGAATGTCGTGCCCGTCCACCGGAGGGGTGCACACAATCCCCAGCTGCTCGAACAGCATGGTATCGGGCATAACGAACTGCTTTAGCGACTCTTTAGCCGTCTTGCCCAACTTGACCATCGCCTTACCGGCAATGCCCATAGAATTCTCCATGAAGTCTTGCATAGAGTCGCGGCTTTTACGGTAATTGCTGGTAACGCGCAGAGCGCCAAGATGCATAGCCATTGCACCGACATTGCGCGAAATGCTCATCTCATTATCGTTGAGGATAATGACCATCGGGGTCTGAGCCTGCCCGATATCGTTCAGGGCCTCGAATGCCATGCCGCCGGCAAGGGAGGCGTCGCCGATGAGGGCAACGATCTTCTGGGAATCCCCGCGCATATCGCGGGCACGCGCCAAACCGCAGGCCACCGACAAGGAATCAGACGCATGGCCCGAGGGATGGACATCGTGGGGGTTGCTGTGCGGCTTCGGGAAGCCGGAAAGGCCCTTGTATTGCCGGAGCGTGGAAAATTCCGCCAAACGGCCGGTTACCAGCATATGCGCATAGGACTGATGCCCTACGTCGAACAGGAACCTATCGTGCGGAGAATCGATAAGGGAATGCACGGCAAGGATGATCTCCACTGCACCAAGACTCGAGGCAACATGGCCTCCCGTCTTCGAAGTAACCCCTATGATCTCCTGGCGGATTTCCGATGCCAATATGGAAAGCTCCTCGTCGGTGAGGAGCTTGAGCCTGTCAGGGGAATCGATGGAATCGAGTATTCGAGTCATTGCACTCCCCTTTCTATTCAGCAGCTTCCACATCGCCGCCATCGTCAGACGCTTCTTGCGAAGCATCGCTGTGGTCGGCAATTCCCTCTTCCATGATGCGGGAGGCGGCAAGCCCAATGCCAACCGCCTCCTCGTACAGGCCCAAGGCCTCTTCAAGAGGGAGCTCCTCGTCGCTGACCGCGGCTACAATCTGATCAAGACGCAGCTTAATGTCCTCGAAGGTTTGAGGAGCCTGTTCCCCCATTATGCATGCTCGCTTTCAAGTTGGGTAGCGATACGGCCAAG
>CAVFYB010000033.1:0-6074 GCA_963626845.1 Bacteroidaceae bacterium
CGTAACGGGCAACACGGTTGTCGACCGCGCCTACTCCCAGCTGGGCAAGCCCTATGCGTGGGGCGCCTGCGGCCCGAGCTCCTTCGACTGCTCAGGCCTGGTAAGCTACTGCCTTACCGGCAGCTACAGCCGCTTGGGCACCACCTACACCTTCATGGGCTGGACGCGTGTTACCAACCCGCAGCCGGGCGATGTAGTTACCAACGACCATCACTGCGGCATTTACATCGGCGGTGGCCAGATGATCCACGCTCCCCAGACGGGCGATGTGGTGAAGATCAGCTCCGTTCAGAGCAGCATGATCTACGTTCGCTACTAGCAAGTAGGGAACAACCGGATTCGAAAAGCCCGCTTCGGCGGGCTTTTTCTATGTCGTGGATCCCTGCAAAACGTCACGCCGGTAGCGTAGGGGTGATTTTGTGTGTGCTGTTGTGAAGCACCGCCGTACCCCGCTAAGCTGAATCCACCTATCGATTAAACGTACTACCAAAATGCAACCACCAAGGGGGAACCTAACGATGGGCATTTCATTCGTATCGCACAAGCGCGCGTGCGCATCGGCTGGCATGGCCGTGCTGTTGGCCGCCTCGCTTGCCGTACCTGCAGCTTCCGCCATGGCCGATCCAACCGCGGCCGAAAAGCAAGCAGAAGCCGAAGCTAAGCTCGCCGAGCTGAACAGCATGCAGGAGCAGCTTGACCGGGCTTCCAACGATTATTACCAGGCGCTCGATGAGCAGCAAGCCGCCGAGAACCGCGTGGTCCAGGCCAAGGAAAAGGTAGAGCAGAAGTCCCGAGAGATAGCTGGCTACCAGGAAAAGCTGGGCGACCGTGCCCGCAGCATGTACCGCTCTGGTGACACCAACTTCATCGACGTGATCCTGGGTTCTTCTTCGTTCGAAGCGTTCGCCACCACTTGGAACACGCTGGAAAAGCTGAACGAAAACGACGCGAACCTGGTTTCGCAGACCAAGGAAGCTCGCGAAGAGCTTGAGGCGGCCGAGCAGGAAGCCGAGCAGCAGGCCGAAGTTGCTGCCCAGAAATCCGCCGAAGCCAAGCAGGTGAAGGATCAGGCAGAAGCCACCTCCGCCGAGCTGCAAACCGCCTACGACACCCTTTCTGCCGAAGCCCAGGAGCTTCTTCGCAAGGAGGAGGAAGCCGCCGAGCAAGCGCGTCAAGCCGCTGAAGCGGCCGCAGCAGCAGCGGCGGCAAGTTCCAGCAGCTCTTCTGCGGTGAACAACAGCGCCGTGCAGTCGGTTACCGGCAACATCGTGGTGGACCGCGCCTACGCCCAGCTGGGCAAGCCCTACGTGTGGGGCGCCGCCGGCCCGAACTCCTTCGACTGCTCGGGCCTGGTGGGCTACTGCATCACCGGCGTCATGGGCAACCACTGGTGCACCACCTACACTATGGAAGGCTGGACGCGCGTAACCGATCCGCAGCCGGGCGACTTCGCGCTGAACAGCCACCATACCGGCGTGTACATCGGCAATGGCCAGATGATCCATGCCCCGCATACGGGTGACGTGGTGAAGATCAGCGCCGTGCACTCCGGTATGTGGTACGTGCGCTACACGGGATAGCGCAACCGTTTGCAAGTTGTGGAGGGCGCTTCGGCGCCCCCTTTGCATTCTGTGGAAGTGTGGTACTATAGCACCCGCTAAATCACAAACGGGATGTGGCTCAGCTTGGTAGAGCGCTGCGTTCGGGACGCAGAGGTCGCAGGTTCGAATCCTGTCATCCCGACCATTGCAACCACTGAGGGGTATCCTGAAAAGGGTACCGCTCTTTTTTGTTAGAGTGATTCCGGTTACTCGCATCAAGAGGGCAGCGCACGTGTTCGGCGCCACCCGTGAACACGGAGGTGTTTCATGAAGATCGGACCTTTTGGCCCCTTAGAGATCGCCATCATCCTCATCGTTATCCTTGTTCTGTTTGGGCCTAAGAACCTTCCCAAGCTCGGCACTGCCATCGGCAAGGCCGTGAAGAACCTTCGCGAAGGCCTCGGTGGCGGCAAGAAGGCCGAAGAAGCCGAGGCTGAGGCTCCGAAGGCCAAGGCCGAAGAAGAGATCGAGGTTGAGGTCATCGACAAGCCTGCACCGGGCGCAAAGCCTGCGCCTTCGGCTGAAGAGGCGAAAAAGGAAGAAGCCTAGCCAACGGTTGGCTTCACATCTCAGGTACGAAAGGGCACGCTTCGGCGCGCCCTTTTCGCGGGTATAGGAAAGCAACTGGCCGGGGATACGGCCGAGGGGTGTAACACCATGGACAACAATTACGTTCTTACGCAAGAAGGCAAAGAAAAGCTCGAGGAAGAGCTTCACTTCCTGGAAACCGAGAAGCGCGCAGAGATCGGTGACCGCATCCGCGTGGCCCGTGAGTTCGGCGACATCTCCGAGAACTCCGAATACGACGACGCGAAGAACGAGCAGAGCGCAAACGAGGCTCGCATTGCCGAGATCACGCGCATCCTGGGCGAGGCCACGGTTGTGGACGCCCCGAAGAAGACGGGCGTCGTGAACATCGGCTCCACCGTCACCGTGGAGATGGGCGGCCGCGAGCGCGTGTTCACCATCGTCGGCGGCGCAGAGGCAGATTCCTCCCAGGGCAAGATCTCCAACGAGAGCCCGGTTGGCGCTGCTCTGCTGGGCCACAAGAAGGGCGACGAGGTAGCAGCCCAGGGCCCCACCGGCCGCGAGATCAAGGCGAAGATCCTGAAGATCGAGCACTAGGCAACCGCTGCCATCCGGCGCCAACAGGCCAGTGGCCTTGTTGGCGTATTTGCTATAACGCCGCAGAAACACGAAGAAGGAGACCAGCCTACATGGCCGAGGAAAACAACGAGCAGGTTATCGAAGACGATCCCATCGAGGTTCGCCGCGCCAAGCGCGAGGCGCTCATCGCCGCGGGCAAGAACCCCTACGGCCATGCCTTCGCCTACACGCACCACATCGCCGAGCTTGACGCCAAGTACGCCGGCCTGGAAGACGGTGCCAGCACGGAAGACCGCGTGGCCATCGCCGGCCGCGTCATGGCCAAGCGCGCGCAGGGCAAGATCATCTTCTTTGAGCTGATGGATTCCACCGGCCGCATCCAGCTGTTCTGCCGCATCAACGCGCTCGGCGAGGAAGCCTTCGCCGAGATGAAGGACCTGGACCTGGGCGACTGGATCG
The DNA here is from genome assembly GCA_963626845.1 of Bacteroidaceae bacterium. GTDB lineage: Bacteria > Actinomycetota > Coriobacteriia > Coriobacteriales > Eggerthellaceae > Anaerotardibacter. Next base: position 3,168 of record CAVFYB010000033.1, read on the forward strand.
GCGTGAGCGGCCTTATGATGCGCACGCGCCGCGGCCAGCTCTCCGTTGCCGCAGACTCCTTCGAGCTGCTTTCCAAGAGCCTGCGCCCCCTGCCCGAGAAGTTCCACGGCCTTTCCGACAAGGAGATCCGCTACCGCCAGCGCTACGTCGACCTCATCGCCAACGAAGACGTGTACCAGACCTTCGTGAAGCGCTCGAAGATCCTGTCGGCCTTCCGCCACTTCATGGAGGCAGACGGCTACTACGAGGTGGAAACGCCCATCCTGCAAACCATCCAGGGCGGCGCAACCGCAAAGCCCTTCATCACGCACTTCAACGCGCTGAACCAGGAGAACTACCTGCGCATCGCCACCGAGCTTCACCTGAAGCGCCTGCTGGTGGGCGGGTTCGAGCGCGTGTTCGAGATCGGCCGCATCTTCCGCAACGAGGGCATGGATCCCACGCATAACCCCGAGTTCACCACCATGGAGGCCTACTGCGCGTTCAACGACCTGCAGGGCATGAAGGCGCTGGCGCAGGGCGTTATCAAGGCCGCCAACGCTGCGGTTAACGACACCGAGCAGCTTGAGTACCAGGGCATGACCATCGACCTTTCGGGCGAGTGGCCGTCTATCCCCATGACCAAGGTCGTCTCCGACGCGCTGGGCGAAGAGGTTACGCTGGACACTCCGGTGGAGCACCTGGCCGAGCTTGCCAAGAAGAACGGCATCGAGGTGAACGCGGACTGGACCGCCGGCAAGCTCATTGCCGAGCTGTACGACGAGATCGGCGAGCCCACCATCGTGAACCCCACCTTCGTGGTTGACTACCCGGTAGAGGTAAGCCCCCTGGCCAAGCGCTTCGAGGACGAGCCGCGCCTTACCGACCGCTTCGAGCTGGTTATCGCCGGCCATGAGTACGGCAACGCCTTCAGCGAGCTGAACGACCCGGTCGATCAGGCTGAGCGCTTCCAGAAGCAGATGGAGGAAAAGGTCTCCGGCGACGAAGAGGCCATGGAGTACGACACCGACTACGTGCGCGCCCTTGAGTACGGCATGCCTCCCGCCGGCGGCATCGGCATCGGCGTGGACCGCGTGGTGATGCTGCTCACCAACCAGCCCAGCATCCGCGATGTGCTGCTGTTCCCCCACATGAGGCCGGAAGCCATTAAATAGGTTTTGAATGCCCCGGGCTTTGCGGCTCGGGGCGTTTTTGTATTCTGACAACAGTTGCGTTACGCGTTAGCACTCGATTTATATGAGTGCTAGCATGTTCAGAACTACCGAACTGCTAACTTGCCGAGAGAATCGAGGCTTACATGTCCTTCGACAAGTTCACCGATAAAGCCAGGAAGGTGCTGGTGCTCGCCCAGGAAGAGGCGCGCGCCCTGCATCAGCCTTATGTGGGCACCGAGCATATCCTGCTTGCCCTTATGAAGGAAAAGGAAGGCCTGGCTGCCCAAACGCTCGAGCATCTGGGCGTCGAGTACGATCCCACCTTGGCGGCTGTGCGCCAGGCGGTGAAGGTCGACCCGACGGCTGACGTTTCGGGCCACCTCAGCTTCACACCGCGCGTAAAGCGCGTGCTTGAATACTCCCTGCGCGAAGCCATGCAGATGGGCAAGAGCTACATCTCTACCGAGCATCTGCTGCTGGGCATCGTGCGCGAAGGCGAGGGTACGGCCATCGACGTGCTGAAGGGCATGGGCGTGGAAGGCGATGCCATCCGCAGCGCCCTGAACGACTTGGTGGGTCGCTCCCCGGTTCTTGCCGGTGTCAGCTTCGACCCCACCACCGGCCCCTCCGACAGCATGCTCAGCGAGTTCGGCACCGACCTTACCAAGAAGGCCAGCGAGGGCAAGCTCGACCCGGTTATCGGCCGTGCAGGCGAAATTGAGCGCGTGATGCAGATCCTGTCGCGCCGCCAGAAGAACAACCCGCTGCTCATAGGCGAGCCCGGCGTGGGCAAGACGGCCATCGCGGAAGGCTTGGCCCAGCTCATCGTTGCCGATCAGGTGCCCGACCTGCTGCGCAACATCCGCATCGTCACGCTGGATGTTTCCGCGCTGGTCGCGGGCTCGAAGTACCGCGGCGAATTCGAGGAGCGCCTGAAGAAGTGCATCAAGGAGGTGCAGCAGGCCGGCGACATCATCCTGTTCATCGACGAGCTGCACACCCTTATCGGTGCCGGCGCTGCCGAAGGCTCCATCGATGCTGCCGCCATCCTGAAGCCGCCCCTATCGCGCGGCGAGATCCAGATCATCGGTGCCACCACGCTCGACGAGTACCGCAAGCACCTGGAAAAGGACTCCGCCTTCGAGCGCCGCTTCCAAACCGTGCTGGTGAAGGAGCCCAACGTAGAGCAGGCCATGCGCATCCTGGAAGGCCTGCGCGACCGCTACGAGGAGCACCATCACGTGCACTTCAGCGACGACGCCCTCCAGGCGGCGGTAAGCCTTTCCGACCGCTACATCCAAGACCGCTTCCTGCCCGACAAGGCCATCGATGTTCTGGACGAAGCGGGCGCGCGCATGCGCATCCGCAACATGGTGCTGCCCGAGGAAATCCAGGTCATCGACAATGACCTGCGCCGCGTGCGCACCCAGAAGGACCAGGCAATCTCTGCCCAGGACTTCAAGCGCGCCGATTCCCTGCATGCCCAAGAGGAAGAACTCGAGGCCAAGCGCAAGGAAGCCCAGAAGAACTGGGAGGCTGAAACCAGCAAAACCGTGAGCGAGGTGGAGGTCGAAGACGTGGCCGACGTGGTTTCCATGACTACCGGCGTGCCCGTTTCCAACCTTACCGAGGCGGAAACCGAGAAGCTGCTGCGCATGGAGTCGGTGCTGCACGAGCGCGTCATCGGCCAGGACGAAGCGGTAACCGCGCTTTCCAAGGCCATCCGCCGCTCGCGTTCCGGCTTGAAGGACCC
>CAVFYB010000033.1:6669-17510 GCA_963626845.1 Bacteroidaceae bacterium
GAGCGCCTTATCGAGCAGAACATGACCATCAACCTCACGCCCGAGGCAAGCCGCTTCATCGCGAAGGAGGGCACCGACCTTACCTACGGCGCCCGTCCGCTTCGCCGCGCCATTCAGCGCCTTATCGAGGACCCGCTTTCCGAGCAGCTGCTGGAAGGCAAGTGGACCAGCGGCTCGGTCATCGATGTTGACGTTGCAGACGGCGAGCTTACCTTCACGCCCGGCACCGGCTCTATCCCCGCGCCGCGCAAGCGTGATACCATAGCTGCCGAGGCCGAATTGCTTCTTGCAGGCTACGATCTGGGCCATGCGGGGTTGTCTTCGCGTGGCGGTGGTTCCTCTGCAGGGGGCCAGGCGGCCGACTAGAGCTTGAGGTGCGCACCTGTGCGGCGGCTCGAGCAAGCTGCACGTGGCGTACAGGAGCCCTTTATGACAGAAAAGATGATCGATCCGATCTTCGCCCCCTCCGTTCTGGAGCATGCCATGGCGATGTTCGACGATATGAGCTTCGACGCCCTTAAGGCGGAACCCCGCCCCGAGGGCGTCGTTGGCAAGAAGCCCAAAACCGCGGCCATCATCCTGGCCGGCGGCAGCGGCGAGCGCTTCGGGCGCGAGGGCGGCAAGCAGCTGGTGGAAATCGCCGGCAAGCCCATCCTTACCCGCTCGGCAGAGGTGTTCGACGCGGTGGCCGACATCGGCCTTATCGTCATCGTGTGCCCGGAAGAGCGCACTGCCGAGTACCGCGCCCGTGCCATCGACCCGTTCCCGTTCGTGACGCCCATCGTTATGGCACCCGCCGGGTCCATCCGCCAGGAATCGGCCTTTTCCGGCCTTGAGCTGGTGCCGGAGGAATACGAGTTCGTCATTTTGCACGACGGTGCCCGCCCGCTGGTAACCACCGAATTGGTGGAGCATACCATCAGCACCATCAAGGGCAACATCGACTGCGACGGCGCCCTGGTGGGCCATCCCTCCATCGACACGCTGAAGGTGGTGGAAAACGGCGTGGTTGTGGGCACCCCCGACCGCTCTGTGTTCTGGAACGCGCAAACGCCTCAGATCTTCCGCGCAGGCATCTACCGCCGCGCGCATGCCTCGGCCCTATCCGACGGCTTCGTGGGCACCGACGACTCTTCGCTTATCGAGCGCTTGGGCGGCCGCGTCATAATGGTGGAAGGCAAGCGCGACAACATCAAGCTCACCGTTCCCGAGGATTTCCTGCTTATCTCTGCTGCCGTGCGCGCCGCGTTCGAAGAGCAGATGCAGAAGAAGGGGGAGTAGGGTGACGCCTTCGCAGAACGGCGACAACGCCGAACCTTGCCAGGGCGGCGCCTTGGCCATGCGCATCGGCCTGGGCTATGACGTGCATGCCTTCGCCCCCAACCGCAAGCTCATCCTGGGCGGGGTGGACATCCCCCATACCCAGGGGCTGGACGGCCATTCCGATGCCGACGTGCTTGCCCATGCGGTGGCCGATGCCCTGCTGGGCGCCATCCGCGGCGGCGACATCGGCAAGCTGTTCCCCGACACCGACCCGGCCTACAAGGGCGCCGATTCGCTGAAGCTGTTGGCGGCGGTTGCCAGCCTGGTGCGGGAGCGCGGCTTTTCCATCGTGGACATCGACTGCGTCATCGCCGCGCAGGCGCCGAAGCTTTCCCCCTACCGCGACCAGATGCGCGCGAACCTGGCCGATGCCTGCGGCATCCCGGTAGAGAACCTGGGCGTGAAGGCAACCACCACCGAGCATTTGGGCTTCGAGGGCCGCGAAGAGGGCATTTCGGCCCAGGCAGTGGCGCTGGTCAGCCGATGTTGATGCCCGCCGTTTCCATCTGCAGTGCAATACCGCGCGCCCGCTTGGGCGCGTTTCCCATTTCCTAGGAGAACCGATGATCAAGATCTACGACACCATGGCACGCGAGAAGCGCCCCTTCGTTCCCGTCAGCGACGGCAAGGTGAACATGTACGTGTGCGGGCCCACGGTGTACAACTACATCCATATCGGCAACGCCCGTACCTTCATCTCGTTCGACACCATCCGCCGCTACCTTATCTGGCGCGGCTACGAGGTGAAGTTCGTGCAGAACATCACCGATGTCGACGACAAGATCATCAAGAAGGCCAACGAGGAAGGCCGCAGCGCTGCCGAGGTTGCCGCCGAGTATGCCCAGGCGTTCATCGACGACATGCACGCTGCCGGTGTGATGGATCCCGATGTGCGCCCGCGCGCCACCGAGGAGATCAACGAGATGATCGCTCTGGTTGAAAAGCTCATCACCGAGGGCCATGCCTATGCCGTTGAGGGCGATGTGTACTTCGCCGTGCGCTCCTACGACAAGTACGGCCAGCTTTCCAACCGCAACGTGGACGAGATGGAAAGCGGCCACCGCGAGCTGCGCGCCGACGGCCAGGGCCTGGAGGACCGCAAGCGCGACCCGCTCGACTTCGCTCTTTGGAAGGCCGCGAAGCCCGGCGAGCCTTCTTGGGAAAGCCCCTGGGGGCAGGGCCGCCCCGGCTGGCACATCGAGTGCTCTGCCATGTCGGAAAAGTACCTGGGCCTGCCGTTCGACATCCACGGCGGCGGCGCCGACCTGGCCTTCCCGCACCACGAAAACGAACGCGCACAGTCCGAGGCGGCATGCGGCTGCACCTTCGCCAACTACTGGATCCACGGCGGCATGCTGCAGATCAACCACGAGAAGATGTCGAAGTCGCTGGGCAACTTCCTGCTTCTGCGCGACATCCTGAAAACCACCGATGCGCGCGTGCTGCGCATGCTCATGCTGCAGACGCACTACCGCAGCCCGCTCGACTTCTCCGATGAGCGCCTGGGCGAAGCGGAATCCGCCCTGGGCAGGCTTTCCAACTTCGTGAAGAACACCGAGTGGCTGTGCCAGAACGCGCCCGAGGACACGGCGAACTTCGATGCGGCTGCCTACAAGCAGGCCATGGACGCCATGTGCGATGCGTTCATCGCCTCCATGGACGACGACTTCAACACCGCCGGCGCGCTCGGTGCCATCTTCGGCTTCGTCACCGAGGCGAACACCATGCTGGCGAATGCGACGGTGGGCCAGGATGTGGCCGAAAAGGTGCTGGTGGGCGCAGACATGGTTTGCGACCTGCTGGGCGTTCTGGGCGTGAGCCTGAAGGGCGAGGCATCTGGCGAAGGCGGCTCCGACGAGGGCCTGCTTGTCCTGGCTGCGGAACTGGCCGGTTTTACGGGCGATAGCGCCGAAGCCGCCATCGAGGCGCTGCTTTCCCGTCGCGCCGATGCCCGCAAGCAGAAGGATTTCGCCCTGGCCGATGCCGTGCGCGACCGCCTGGGCGACTTGGGCTACGTGGTGGAAGACACGCCGCAGGGCGCCCGCGTCACCCGCGCCTAGGTTAGGTTGTGACAAGTTAGGGGCTGCGTCCTGTCGACGCGACCCTTGGCTTGCTTCTTCGCGGGAGGGGTGCGGCGGTTGCCCCGACCGGCCCCCGGCCTGCTCCCTCGTGGGAATGCGGCGGGTTCTTCCCTTGACGGGATTTTCCGCGCCGCCGTGTGATTCTGTCCATCGCTGCGCTGAACGGCTGCGTGAAGCTTCCGCTTACGTAACTCTCGCAAAATTACGCTTGTGTTGGGCGTAATCTTTCTCTTTGTTGGGTTTACCGTGAATGAACGTGTTCAAAACATGTTCATTTTAGGAATACCGCAACAAAACTTACAATTGATCCAACAAATTAGCTAATGTTTGCCTGTCATGGTAACCAAGGAAGGGATTAGTTCATGATTCGCCGGAACCAGTATGTCTCTGTTCACGAAACCAGAGCTCAGATCACGCGCGAGAAGCTCCTGAAAGCGGCCATCAAACTCGTCAACCGCGATGGCATGAAGCAGCTCACCGTGCGCAACATCTGCGATGAGGCTGGTCTTTCCACGGGCAGCTTCTACAACCTGTTCAGCGGCAAGGAAGATCTCATTTCCTATTACCTGAAGTACGCCTTCGCCCCGTACCGCGAAAAGGCCCTCGAGGATGCCAAGGACTACAATCCCATCGAGCGCATCCTCATCATCTACCGCGCCTACGTGAAGTACTGCGAGGACATGGGCCTCGAATTCGTTTCCGGCCTGTACGCTTCCAACCACAACCCGTTCTTCGACTTCATGCACCGCGACACGAAGGACGACTTCATCATCGCCTCGGTTCGCCAGTACCTGCAGGAAGGCATCGACCAGGGCCTGGTTCGCCCCGATGTCGATATCGACGAGGCCATGCTGCGCATCGCCGCCGCCTCTACCGGCCTGCTGTTCTACTGGTGCGTGTTCGAGGGCGACATCGACCTGGAGTACGAACTTGATGCCGCCATCGAAACGTACCTGCTTTCCATCACGGTGGACCCGAACCTTCCCCTGAACATCGAGCCGCTGGAAAAGAAGGGCAACTTCCTGGAAGACTAGCCCCGCAAACCGTTAGGCCTTCCGCTCCTTTATCCAAAACAGATATAATCAATGGACTGCCAATGGCGGTCCATTTTTATGCCCGAAACCGAACTCAGGGGGGTCTCCCATGAACACTTCAGGCTTGAACCATCGTTGTCGTTGCGGAGCTGCGCCATTGTGGCGCAAGGCTCTATCGTGCCTGCTGGCCGCCTTGCTGGCCACGCAGATGTTCGCCTTCTCGGCGCCGGCAACCGCCTTTGCTGCCGGGTCGAACGATTCATCCGGCGCTCAATCCGCGCAGGTAGAGCAGCAGGGCACTGGAACAGACAGCGCCATTGAGGGCAACCAGGATGCCGGTGACACCCAGGGCAACGCTGCTGCCGGTGAGGTCGACAGCGCAGCAGAAGCCGACGCGTACTCCAATGCCGCGGTCGGGGACGAGCCGGCGGTAGCTTCGACGCTGGGTTCGGACGCGGTTTCGTTGGCGGCTTCCGGGCAGACCGGCGCGATTAGCGTTTACATCAAGCTTTTCGGCCTTAGCAAGGATACGGGCGACAAGTTCCCGACGTTCACGTATACGCTGTACCGCACTACCGACGCCAGTGCGTCCGATCCCGCGTGGGATTTGGTGACTACGAAGACGTTCCGGGTATCAGGCTGGGGCGTTCCCGGTTTGTATGTCGATCAGTTCGAGCTTCCTGACTTGGCCGCGTATGCGCCCGACGGCACGGCCTACCGGTACAAGCTCGTGCAGGATACTGTTGACGGGTATAAGACGGCCGCCGATAAGGTGCGGGACGGCGCACAGCTCGAGGAGTCCAACTTCGTCGACTATCTGTCGGTTGTGAACATGAGCGACTATTCGAACGATCACCAAGCGGTTTTCGAGAATACGTACACCCCGAGCAGCGTGGCTGTCTCCGGCTCCGTTTCGTGGAACGACTCCGACAACGCTTGGGGTACCCGCCAGGACACCTTCGGCATACTGGAGCTCACGCGTTCGTATGAGGATGGATCCGGTTCCTCGACTGTGGAACTGCAGAACACCGATCCCAGCGCGGCCAACTATTTCTCGTGGACCGGCAGCACGACCGGCTCCGACGCCTACACTTCCTTCTCGGTATCTAATCTGTCGAAGTGGGCCCATGACGGCGAGTCTTGGGTGTATTCCCTGCGTCAGAATTCCTCGAAGGTCCAGGAGGGCTCTTCCCTCGATCAATACTTCATTGGCAGAGGCCCGGTTACCGCAAAATCGAGCGCCGAGAACCCTTCGTTCTCTTCTTCGTTGTACAACAAGCTGGAAGGTACGGGCTCCCTCTCCGTTGCCGTGAATTGGAAAGACAGCGACAACGTATGGGGCATGCGCAGCACGGTGTGGGTCCTTCTGCAGCGCAAGGTCGCGGATGGAGACTGGGAGTGGGTGACCACGGACGGGCACGGCGTAAGCAGCGCGTTCACTCACGACGGCGAGAGGCTCAACGACTATCTGCTGATGCTGAACCTTAGCGAGAAGGACGCCAAGGACGGCGACGCCAGCACCTGGCAGAAGGCCTTCACGGGCCTGCCCGAGGTTGATTCGAACACCTATCGTGCGGTTGAGATCTTGCCTACCAGATACAGCCTTACCACCGAGGGCGCCACGCTGGTGGCGTCGAACGGTTGGTACAATCTCTACTCCGCCGGCAATGGCAACGTTACCCTCGAAAACACCCTGGATACGGAAACGGTGGATCTCAACGGCGGCGTCCAGTGGTTCAACCGCGGGTATTCCCTTCCGGATCCATCGAACGTGAAGCTTGTGCTGCAGCAGTACAAGGGCCAGGACGATACCAACCCCGTTACCATTCCCCTGGAGAAGACCTCCTTCGAGTGGGACCACTCAACGGGCAATTATTGGAACTACGCGATCGAGGGCCTGCCTACGACTGCGATAGACGGCACCGCGTATTACTACAAGATGACCGAGGTCGATGCTTCTTCGGTGGGCTACTACACGGCCAATCCAACCGCGTTTGCCAGGTATTACAAGGACGGTCTCCTGCTCAACGACACGATCACCAACACCGTGACGCAGCTTTCCTTGGACAAGGTTGGGGTCGCGGGCGACCAGACGGTGTCGCTCAACGACGTTGAGTTCACGATCAAGAACGCCTCGGGCGATACGGTTGCCGTTTGGTCCCGCAATAGCCAGGGCAAGGTGAAGGTGACCTCCAGCTACGGCTACTCTTCGGCAACTGACGGAAGAAGCGGCATCACCCACCTCCTTGGCTTGCCCGCGGGCACCTACACCGTAAGCGATACCGGGGCTTCCGCAAGCTACGTGGCTGCGCCGGACTTCGAGGTAACCATCGGCACGGATGGTGCGGTGAGCAGCGCGTCGAGCTCTGTGTCGGTGAAGGACTCGGACGGCGACGGCATCGCCGATTTCGTCACCACGAGCGGCGATGTGCCGCGCGGCACCTTCGTGTTCGCCTTGACCGCGGACGACGACACCCCGGTCGAGGGCATGGCGTTCGAGCTGTACAAGAGCGACGGCACCCTTGTTGCCAAGGGCCTGACCACTGATGCGGAGGGCAAGATCACCTCGGAGTCGTCCGACATTGCATATGAGGCCGGCGCTAACCTGGGCGTCAACTACACGAAGCTTTCCGACGGCTTGCCGGTGGGGGAGTACTACCTGCTTGAGGTCGGTGAGAAGGGCAACCTGGTGAAGCCCACCGGCGATGACGCGAAGAAGAGCTTCTCGGTCAGGGCGAACAGCGACAAGACGCAGCAGCCCTTGACGGCGTATGTCTACATGAAGAACAAGCTGTTCGATCCATCTTCCGTGTACCTGACGCTGGCAGATCTGACCGATGGCGACCAGGCAATCACGGGCGCCAAGTTCGAGCTCAAGTACAAGGCTCCGGAGGCCGATGAGTACACGACCATCCAAGAGCTTCTGACCGATGACGACGGCGAGGCGTGGTTCAAGGGCCTTATGAAGGGCTCCTACACCCTCACCGAGGTTTCGAACACGGGCTACGCTGTGCCCGAGGGCGGCATCAAGGTCGCCGACTTCGTCATCGATGAAGACGATGCCAATCAGGATCGCGACCTGGGCAGCGACTACAGCCGCAATGCCATCGAAGCCACCAACGTGGACCAGTCGCTTATCTACTACGACGTCATGGTCAACGATCGTCTGACCGGCACCGTCACCATGAAGAAGGTGGACGAGTCCGGCAAGGGTGTTGCCGGTTCGGTGTTCAAGCTGCAGGCGAAGGGCAACGACGGCACCTGGACTGACGTCGAGGGCAAGACCAGCCTGACTACCGGCAGCGATGGCGTCATCACGGTCGACGGCCTTGCATGGGGCACCTATCGCTTCGCCGAGGTTTCCCCGGCTTCCGGCAGCGACGGAATCACCAAGGAAGCTATCATCGATCGCGATAAGGTGGCCTCCGTGCAGGACTGCGGAACCGTGACTGCCTACGCCGTCTCGGTGACGCTCAAGAGGACCTATGAAAACGTCAACCTCAAGGGCGCCCAGTTCTCCGTGACCCCGGGCCAGGAATCCAAGTTCGCCGATGGGACCGATGAGGAAAAGGTCTTCACCACCGGCGATGACGGCTCGGTAGCCCTGTCCGGCGTGCTTGCCCAGGAAAACACGTACGTCATCAAGGAGGCCGCTGCTGCTTCGGCCGTTATGCTCCTTTCGGCTGAACCCGCCAGCGGTGAACTCGCCGTTGATGAGCTCACCATCAAGGTGGCCTCCGATGGCTCCATCGAGGTCGTCGGCTCTGCACCCGATGCGTTCGCCGTTGATGTGGATAGCGCGACGATCACGAAGAAGGACGAGCCGACGGTTGCCCCCTTCTTCGTCATCAGCTGCAACAAGCAGGGGATGGCGATCCCCGGTGCCGAATATGAGCTTTCCGGCAAGTTTGCCTCTGGGGCTATGTCTATGAGCCTTGTGATCAACGAGTACGGCTACGTCTCCCTCGATGGAGGCCAGCTCCTTGCGGGTGAAACCTACACCTTCAAGGAGACCAAGGCCCCGGCGGGCCACAAGCTCTGCTCCGGCGAGCTGCAGTTCAAGGCGAACAGCGACAATACCATCGAGGTTGTTGGCGAGGCACCTGCTGCCTATGCCGTCTATCCTGAAACCGCTGCCGTCATTGTGAACGAAGAGACGACCGCCCTGACTGTCACTTCACTTGCCGGTGCTGAGTTCTCCGTAACCCCGGCAGATGGGTCTGTGTTCGCCGATGGCACCGAGGCCGCCAAGGCCCTCATCGCCGACGACAAGGGCACGGCCAGCCTTGCTGCCCAGCTCCTTGCGGGCAACACGTACGCCCTTAAAGAGACCAAAGCTCCGGCGGGTTACAAGCTCTGCTCCGCCGAGCTGCAGTTCGCGGTGAACAGCGACGGTGCCATTGCGGTTGTTGGCGAGGCGCCTGCCGCCTTCGACATTATTGGCGCAACCGTCGCCGTCACGAACGCTCCTGCGACCTTCGCGATAACCAAGGTCGGCGCGTACGGCAAGCCGCTTTCCGGCGCGACGTTCAGCCTTTCCGGCAACTTCGCCGATGGCGCCACGTCCAAGACCTTGACTACGAACGAGAACGGCGAGGCCGTTCTGCCCGATGCGCTTCTTCGGGCTGATGGTTCCTCCATCTACATCCTGAAGGAGACCCAGGCGCCCGAGGACTACCTGCCCAACCTCAACGGGGTCAAGTTCACCGTGGGCACCGACGGCGTTATCGACATCCAGGGCGCGCCCGCGGGCTATGAGGTGGCCGATACCAGGGCGAGCATCATCTCCACCGGCGTGCACAAGACCTTCGGTTCGTTCCAGCTGTCTTTGAAGGCGACCGTGAACGACAAGGCGCCTAAGGCGGGTCAGACCTTCGAGTTCTCCGCCACCGCCACGGGCGAAAACGCCGATTCTGCGCCCAAACTCGAAAACGTGACCACCGACGCAGACGGCTTCGCTGCCTTCCAGGTTGCGGACCTGGGCGATGAAAACGCGGGCCAGACCTACACCTACTGCATTCACCAGACCACCCAGCTGGGCGACGGCTGGACCCCGGCCGGCGACGTTACCGCCACGGTGGTTGTGGGCACCCGCGATGAGGGCGGCAAGCTGCCTGTCACCATCACGTACAACGGCGTAGAGACAGAGGCCGCAGCGTTCAACAACGTGTACGAGGCTTCTGGTGAGCTCGCGGTCGATGTTTCCGTGACGGTCAACGGTGGCGCTTCCGCTAGCGGCAAGGAGTTCGAGCTCGGCCTGTACGAGGCCGACGAGACCGGCGCCAAGAAGGGCGAGCCCATCTCCACCGTGAAGGTGAAGGCCGGCCAGACCGCGACCTTGAGCGGCGTCTGGTACGACCAGGACGATGCGGGCCAGACCTGCACCTACGTCGTTGGTGTCCTCGGTGACCTCGGCGAAGGTTGGACCAAGGCCGCCGACCAGAAGGTGGATGTTGCCGTGCTCGACAACGGCGACGGCACCATCACCGCCGACGTCGACTACGGCACCGACGACCAGGGCAAGATGAAGACCGCCCTCGTCTTCGACAACACTTATGCGCAACCCGCATCTTCCACGGCTTCCGATTCGCAGGCAGACGGGTCGTCCGCTTCCAAGAACGGCGGTTCCTCGAAGGCTTCCTCCGCCAAGACGGGCGACAACATGCTCATCTTCGGCGGGGCTGCCATGGTCCTCGCCATTGGCGCAGCCGGTGCGGTAATGCTGACATACCGTCGCAAGAGGGGTTAGCGCCGGGTTCGGCTTATCGGCTAAAACTCGCAAGGGCACCGTTTCGGTGCCCTTGCTCGTTATAGGGCCGCAGAAGCTATTGAGTTTCTCAATACATTTACCCTCATCTGCGCGCCGGGCACCGTTTCATTGTTTTCCCTCTTGGGGGAATGGTATCCTTGAGGAAACAAAAGCAGGCGCTGCGCGAAGACGGTGCAGAAGCAAGCTTGCTGTATCACGAACAGGAGGGGTAACTATGGTATTTGAGAATGTCGTTGTTGCTTATGATGGATCCGAACAGGCGCTTGCTGCAGTAAAGAAGGCTGCCGAAATCGTCGAGGGCGCAGAGGGCTCCAAGCTCCATGTGGTATTCGTTACCACCCATCCGAATGCCCAGCTTCCCGCTAACTTCAACAGCGCTTCCTTCGATCCTCAGCAGTACCTGCTTTCTGTAGAGGACATCATGGCGCTCTACAACAAGACCATCGGCGAGGAAACCGAAAAGGTGAAGGAAGGCATCGGCGACGCAATTGCTGCTCTGGGCGATAAGGCCGCTATCGAGGTAATCCCCGGCTACACGCCTGCTGCCGACATCCTGAACTACGCAGAGAAGGTAAAGGCCGACCTCATCGTTATGGGTTCCCGCGGCCTTGGCGCTATCCGCGGCGTGCTCGG
>CAVFYB010000034.1:0-16560 GCA_963626845.1 Bacteroidaceae bacterium
CGGGTTGTGGCGCAGTTTGGTAGCGCACTTGACTGGGGGTCAAGGGGTCGCAGGTTCGAATCCTGTCAACCCGACCATCTAAAATCAAAAACCACCGCATGTCGGTGGTTTTTTGTTTTTGCCTTGAAGGGGAGGGTCCCTCTTTACCATACTAAAGCAGACTTCAGGCTATGAAAAAGGGGCGCTGACTTTCGTCAACGCCCCAAGAATGGGCCCCGGTTTGCGAGGGCTGGCACGTCCTTAACGTTGAGCTCTTACAGCTCCAGCGCCTTGGAGAGGATGGCGTGGGCCAGTTCGGCCTTGGCTGCAGGCTCGATATGCTCAACGCCCGCATCGGTTACCAGCCAGATTTCGTCGTCGTCTTTGCCGAAGGTCTTGTTCGCTCCCACCTCGTTGGCGACGATCATGTCAGCATTCTTCTTTGCAAGCTTCTTTTTGGCATTGTCTATGATGTCGTTGGTTTCTGCTGCGAAGCCGATGACGGTCTGCTCCTGTTTCTGGTGTCCCAGGGTCTTCAGGATGTCGGGATTCTCAACAAGCGCTATGGCGCTCAATTCTTCGTCGTTGAGGCCCTTCTTCAGCTTCTTGTCGGCAGGACGAGCGGGACGTACATCGGCGACTGCAGCGGCGAAGAGCGCAACGTCGGCGTCTTGGAAGGCTTTCGAAGTGGCTTCTAGCATATCCTGTGCGGTCTCCACGTATTTTACGGCTACACCCTCAGGCGCAGGTAGGGCAACCGGGCCTGAGACCAGGGTTACCTGCGCACCACGCTGCGCCGCAGCAGTTGCCAGGGCATAGCCGAACTTCCCGGAGGAACGATTGGTGAGGTAGCGCACGGGGTCTATCGGCTCAACGGTGGGGCCTGCGGTCACCACCACGCGTTTGCCGGCGTAATCCTGCGCTGGGCTGGGCGTAGGCTCGTTTAGCAGCTGCAGGCAGGCATCTACGATACGCTCGGGGTCCGCCAGGCGTCCTTTGCCGACATCACCGCAGGCAAGGTAGCCCGAATCAGCCTCAACGAAGTGGAAGCCGCGTGCCTTCAGGGTGCTCATATTCGCCTGCGTAGCGGCGTTTTCGTACATGTGCACGTTCATAGCGGGGGCAACAAGAACCGGGGCTGTGGTTGCCAGCACGGTGGTGGTCAGAAGGTTGTCGGCAATGCCGTGGGCAACCTTGGCAAGCACATTCGCCGTACAGGGCGCCAGCAGAAGCAAGTCTGCTTCCTGTGCAAGCGAGATGTGGTGGATAGGGTCCGACGGATCGTCGAAAAGGCCAACCGCCACAGGTTCATGGGTGAGCGAGCGGAACGTGAGCGGGTCCACGAAATGGGTGGCGTGCTCAGTCATCACTACCTTCACGCGCACGCCGGCCTTCTGTAGTCCACGCAGGATCTCGCAGCTTTTATATGCGGCGATGCAGCCGCTTACGCCGATGACGACGGTTTTCTGTGTCTCGTTACCCATTGGCTTTATCTCCTTGGGTCTCTGGTTCGCTCGATGAATTGCGGGATTCCTCTGACTGCTGTGCATTCGCCGCTACACCTTCAATGGTGGTGCTGGAAACAACCAGCGGGCCATTGACGGTGGTGTCCTTCGGCAAGGCGAAGGAGAGGATCACGGCAGAAAGGAAGGTGAGGGCGACACTGTTGCCCACGAAGATGTTCTGGATCAGCTCGGGGAAGGCCACGAAGATGTCGCCCACCTGAGTGAAGCCGATGCCTAGGGCAAGGGAGATAGCCGCGATGGTGATGTTGCGCTGGCTGAATCCGGCGCTGGCGATCATCTGGAAACCGGAGAGCACGATGTTGCCGAACATCATGATGGTGCATCCGCCCAGGACGGCATCGGGAAGAGAGCTGAACACGGCGCTGATGGCGGGCACGAAGGCGGCGATCACCAGGATGCCCGCTCCGCAGGCGAGGGCGTTGCGATTGACAACCTTCGTCATGGCGATGAGCCCGATGTTCTGCGCAAAGGTAGTTAACGGGCTGCAGCCGAAGCAGCCTGCGAGGGAGCTGGTAAGGCCATCGGCGGAAACGGCTCCGCTGAACTCACGTTCGGTGGGGACCCTGTGAAAACCGATTGCCGCCAATGCGGCGGTGTCGCCCAGTGTTTCAGCCGCGCTTACCAGGTACAGCAGCGCAACGGCGATGATGGCTCCGGGCTGGAATTCGGGGGCGAAGGGCATGAAGTGCGGCAGGGAAACCGGTGCGATGCCTTGGAAGGCCGAGAAATCAACCTTGCCCATGGCCAGCGCCAGAACGTAGCCGACGCCAAGCCCGAACAGTACGGAGAGCTGCTTCTTGCTTCCCTTGGCAAGCCCCTGGAATACCAGGCAGGCTATCAGCGAAACGAATCCAAGAACAAGGTTCTCGGGGCTGCCGAAGTCCTCGGCGCCAGAGCCGCCGCCGAAGCTTTCCGCTCCAACCGAAAGCAATGAAAAGCCGATAGAGGTAACCACCACGGCGGAAACAATGGGCGTGATGAACCTTCTCCAGTACTTGGCAAACAGGCCCAAAATGCCTTCCAGCAGGCCGCCGACGATAACCGCACCGATGGCGGCGTTGTAGCCGTACGCAGCGGCAATGCCGCACAGCACGGTAACGAAGGTGAAGCTCACGCCCATGACAATAGGCATCTTTGCGCCAACGCGCCAAATGGCGAACAGCTGGACGAACGTGCCTATGCCGGCAACGAGCATGGCGTTTTGGATCAGCATCGAAGTGGTGGTGGCGTCGAACCCGGCTGCCGCAGCGATGATCGCGATGGGGGCAAGGTTGGCAACGAACATCGCCAGTACGTGCTGGATGCCGTAGGGAAGGGCTCGGGCGATGGAGATGGAGCCGTTGAATTCCTGAAGGTTCTTCTGTACCTCGGAATCGTCAGGTGCGGTGCGCTTCTGCCTCATCGGAACGTGATCTCTCCCGTTTCGGGATCCATGGCGTCCACGATGGCCAGCGATTCCAGGTGGTAGCCGCGCTGGCGCAGCTTCGCCCCGCCTTCCTGGAAGCCCTTTTCCACGGCAATGCCGATTCCCTCGATGGTGGCGCCGGCGTCTTCGCAAACCTCGATAAGGCCGTTCATGGCGCAGCCGTTGGCCATGAAGTCATCGATGAGCAGCAGGTGGTCTTCGGGGCCGACGAACTTCTTCGAAACGATGACGTCGAACACCTTGCCGTGGGTGAAGGACTGCACGCGGGTGGCATAGACGGTTCCGTCAAGGTTGATGCTCTGGGCTTTTTTGGCGAACACCACCGGAACATTGAACACACGGGCAACGATGGCGGCGATCCCGATACCGGATGCCTCGATGGTGAGGATCTTGTTGATGGGTTTTCCCTCGAAGCAGCGCTTCCATTCCTCTGCCATTTGCTCGAAAAGGGCTATATCCATCTGATGGTTCAAAAAGGAATCGACCTTTAGCACATCGGCGCTTTTCACCACGCCGTCCTTTTGGATTCGCTCTTCGAGCAGACGCATGGGCGCCATCCTTTCGTCGGTGTATATGTACAGATGAAGTTATGTTATCGCAATTGCGGCCAACTATGCGTCTGCGCGTGGGCTTTTGTTGGCGTCGGGCGGAGCGGGGTTCCGGGGGTGTGACGTGAGCGTGTTCACCTTGTATAGTTCATATTTATGAATGATGTGGAAAACGAAGATACCGGTCTTGCGATCCAACCCTCCCAATCTGCCGTGAACGATGCGAAGCCCGCCGGTGCCCGTGGGCTGGTGGAGAGGGTCGTCGACTCGGATTTCATCAATTCGTTTCGCGCTCAGATGGCCCCTGGCTATCTGAGCCTGAACCTTATCCTGTTGTTCTGGATTTTCATGGTTGCCTCTGTTCTGGGGCTGGTTCTGGAAGACCTGTTCCATGTTGTGGTGTATGGCGGATACGAAAGCCGCGCGGGCCTGGTTTGGGGGCCCTTCAGCCCCATCTACGGCGTTGGCGCAGTTGCGCTCACGCTGTTCCTGAATCGCTTTTATTATACGCATGACCTGGTTATATTCCTTATTGCCATGGTGATTGGCGCCGCTCTTGAGTACGGCGCAAGCTGGATGATGGAAACCTTCTGGCATGCAATTGCTTGGGACTACACCGGCACCTTCGGGTCGATCAACGGCCGTACCAATTTCTTTTTCGGTGTGATGTGGGGCACCCTTGGCTTGTTCTGGGTGCGTCTGGTTCTTCCGGTTATCAAGAACGTTCAGCGGAAATTCATTGGCAAGTTCGAGGGCAGGTTCTTCAAGGCCGTCAGCGTGGTGCTTGTCGTGTTCATGGTGGTTAATTCTGTGGTTACGGTTCTTGCCCTTCATCGTGAAGGGGAACGAACGCAGGACATTCCACCGCGCACGCAGATCGACGTTGTTCTGGACCAGACGTTTACCGACGAATGGCTGCAGCAGCGTTTCCACAACATGACGGTTTCGGCCGATGTTGGTAGCAGCGCGAGCAAAGAGGACTTTGAGCCAAACGTTGCCCCCGACCCGATAACGGAACTTGAAGAAACAACCGGTTCTCTTGTCGACGGTGCAGCCGGCAGCGGATCGGAAGGGTAGCGAGGCGCTAACCATGGCGAAACAGGCCGACAAGAAGACGAACGCCATGCGCGAGCTCGAGCGCGCGAAGCAATCCTACCAGGCTCACTGGTTCGAGTGCCCTGAAGCTGTTTCAGGTGTTGAGGTTGCGCGTATGTTGGGGGAAGACCCCGACCACGTGTTCAAGACCTTGGTTACCGTTGGCAAAAGCGGGGAGCACTACGTGTTCATGGTCCCTGTTGCCTTGGAGCTTGACCTTAAGAAAGCTGCGAATTCCGTTGGCGAGAAATCCATCCATATGATCAAGTCCAAAGAGCTGCTGGGCCTTACCGGCTATATCCATGGTGGATGTTCTCCGCTTGGGATGAAGAAGCTGTTCGCTACTACCATCGATGAGTCGGCTGAACTCTACGACCTCATTATCTTCTCGGGTGGGCGCATCGGCTGCCAAATCGAGACGAGCCTCAGTTCGCTGCAAGTCGCTATCCCTGTTGCGATTGCCGATATCACGGTTTAGGATCTGCCGGGTGGTTGGCTGCAGCTAGCCCAATTCCTGATGGCTCTAGGGCGTGGTTCGGCGAGACCCCTACCAAGAGATCCTCTTCTCTAAGCACGGTGGCCTCCGATCTGATGGTTCCGTTCGCGCATGGTTGCCTCTTTTCTCAGGCTGGTGCCGCGGAGCACCGCGTTCTTACCGAATCGCTGCCGTACAGCGACCGACGCCTGCGCAAGCGCAGCCTCTTTCCCGTTGCCCTCCCCGAAAAGGCTGGGCTGGTCGAATCGCGCGGGCTGGAGCTGTCCGAGCGCCACCGAGAGCCGCCGGATGGCTGAATCGTGTTGGATATGGGCATCGAACAGTGCCAACGCCTCTTTGCGTATTGCGCTGGGCGAATCGGTCCGCTGCGGCAGCTTGATAGAGCCGCCGGCTCCCATCCTCCACCTGCCGCTTTCGGTGAGGCTGGGCTGCGCGTAGCCTACGTGCACGGCAATATTGCCGCAGGAAAGCCCCTTCGCGCACAGGTCCAGGCAGCTGGCGTCTACCATCTCGGTCAGCACGGTGCGCGCCTCGCCGAACGAGTAGTCGCGCATCAGCACCTGGCCGTTGGAGATGGAGTGCGCTTTGGGGCGGTGCTCCTTTATCTGCTGGATGGTGCAGGGTTCCTGCCCCCACGCGTGGTCCAGCAGGTACTCGCCGGTTTTGCCGAATTCCCGCCGCAGCCACACCGTGCTTGCGGCGCATACGCCCGCCAGGTCGTAGATGCCCCGTTTGGCAAGGCGGTGCGCGATGCCCGGGCCTACCTGCCATATGTCGGTTATGGGCCGGTGGAACCAGATTTCGCGCTTGAACGAGTGCTGGTCCAGTATGCCTATGCCGTCATCTGCCTTCTTCGCTTCGATGTCGAGCGCCACCTTGGCAAGGAAGAGGTTGGTGCCGATGCCGGCCGTTGCGGTGATGCCCGTTTCCTCCAGCACGCGGCGTCGCAGCATGTCGGCGAAGCTGCGAGCATCCGTCTTGTACAGGCGCAGGTACGGTGTGGCGTCGATGAAACACTCGTCTATGCTGTAGACGTGCATGTCGTCGGGGCTCACGTAGCGCTGGTATATGCTGTTGATCTGGGTGGATACCTGCATATAGCGGGCCATGCGCGGGGTTGCCGTGGTGTAGTCGATCCCGGCGGGTATCTGGAACACGCGACAGCGGCCGCCCACACCCAGCGCCTTCATGGCCGGTGTGACCGCGAGGCAGATGGTGCCGGGGCCGCGGTCTGGGTCGGCCACCACCAGGTTGGCTTCGAAGGGGTTCAGCCCGCGGTCGACGCACTCGACGCTGGCGTAGAAGCTTTTCAGGTCGATGCACAGGTAGGTTCTTTCTTGCGCGGATGCCGCCACGGCGCCCCTTTCATCACAGCGAAAACGGAGCTTGTCGCTGATTTTTATACGAACAGGTGTTCTAGTATAAGCGCATGGGCCGTAGAACGGAAGAGGGCGGGCGCCGGTAGTTACGGTTTGCGGTCCGAATAGCCTGGCCAGAATGCAAAGAGCCCTCCCGCCGGGCCTGGCAGGAGGGCTCTTTGCGCTGACGGTTTTGCTTAGCGAAGCGTTACGCCTTCAGGCAGGTCGTTTGGGTCGAAAGCGTTTTCGTCTTTCTCCTCCTGCTCTGCGGGCTCTTCGGTTTGGGTGGGCGGTTCGGGAGCGCCGAATGCTTGGTTGAAGTCATCGAACTGGAAGCGCGGCACCGCGAACACGATATTCGGGATGGCGCCGGGATGGGCGGAAATCCAGTTCTGGAACAGTTCGATAACCTGCGTGGCCGGGAAGCCCTGACGCCCGCAGCCGAATGCACCAACGATAAGGTTGTCCACGCTGTTTGCGGCGGCAATGCGAAGAAGGGTCTCGATGCGCGCTGCTAGGCACGTGTCGCACTCGCGTTCGGAGCGGTGGTTCTCCAAGGCGTGTTGACGGTTCGGTTCGGGAATTGCCAACACGTCCGCTTTGCGGATCTGGCCTTCGCGGCTGAACACCACGTCGGTAAGGTAGGCTGCGCGGTCGGTAAACAGCTGCCCACGGGCAAAGCCGCGGTTTTTGCGATGGTACTGGCCTGAAATGCCCTCGAGAATGGGGTACAGGTTGCTTTCCGAACAGATTACCTGCTCCGGACCAAATGAGCCTTCCTCGTAGCTGCCGCCGGGGCGGGTGAACGATGCCGGGTCTACCAACAGCGATTTCCCGTGGGTAAGATACAGGGCCGATACGGAAAATGCGGTGGTAACCGAGGTCTTCGTATCTTGAGCGGGGGCTTCGGGCAAGGCAAGCTCGCGGCCTTCGCCGTCTTCGTAGATCTTCACGGAGGCAACCGTTGCTTCCGTTTCGTGCGGGAACAGCCCCCTTACGAAGGAAAGGTGCTTGGCGGCTTCTGCTTTGCGTTCTTCTTTGGATATAGGCATGGCAAACTCGTTTCTGTACAGGTATTACCCCTGTATTTTAGTGAAACATCCATTCCGAGTGCATCTATGTAACCGTGCTGGCACATTCATGGTTTCGCCTTGTGCGGCAGACTGGTTCGCAAGCTCGCCCGAGCCTCGCTTTTTTGCGACGCTTCGTTCAACCTCGAGCCTGTGATGGCATGCTGTGTAGTGGGATCTGCTAAAGTGTGGGTACGTCAAAAACGAAGCTTAAATCCACAAAGAAAGACGTACTGATGCGAGAAGAGCGTGCGAATTTCAGGTTCCTTATAGTTTCAGTTGTGCTGCTGCTTGTGGCGGTTCTTGTTTCTGTGCTCTCGTTTGTTTCGCTGGTGAATGCGGGGCAGGAAAGATCTTCGATCGCCCAGTCTTCAGCGACCGTTTCAGAGGTGCACGACCTCTCGTATTCCGACTCAGGCTCTTCTTCCGATAAGCACAGCTAGGCTGGGCGTCTTGGGGCTTCGTTTCTGAAAAGCCCCTATGGATTTCAAACTGCGCCTCGCTACTCCTCCTCGTTGAAGGTGAGATCCACCTGTTGGGCGATGAAACCGAAGAGCTCGCCGTAGTAGGCAGCGGGATCGGCAAAGCACGATTGACAGTGCCCTGCGTTCGGAATAAGCAAGAATTCGCTTCCATTTGCGCTTTTGCTGATGAACGTCCCCTGCGACTCATCGTCGCATTCTCTGCTTACAAAGCGCTCGATGATGGAATCGTGCTCGCAGCCAGCTGCCATCCCTAGGAACGCTCCCATATACGGGGCGGTCAGCACGTCCTCTTCTCCATGGACGATAAACAGCGGGATATTGGTGGTAAGCGCTGCCGAAAGCGGTTTCGAGCTGGCTAGATCGAAACCGTGCGGCTCCTTGCGCAGGGCGTAGCGAATGAAGTCGAGTGCAGGGTGGGGTCTGCCGATGCCCTCGCCGAGCAGGATCAGGAACTCGTTCCAGGCATCGGTGAAGCTTGAGTCGCAGATGCAGGCGCATACCTGGCTGGGAAGGTCGGCTTCCCGCGTTGCCATCAGTGCGGCTGCCGCTCCAAAGTCCTGGCCGTGGAGCACGATCTGGGTGTTCTGGCCGGTTCTGGCCACGATCCAGCTACACCAGGCAACAACATCGCGCCTATCAAGCCAGCCGAGCCCCGACCAGCTTCCTTCGCTCTCGTTATGCGCTCGCATGTCCACGAGCATGATATTGAAGTCGAGTTCCGCATAGGCACGGGCATGGCCCAGGTTGTCGCGCCAGGTTCCGCCGAACCCATGGAAGAACACAACCCAGGGGCGCTGCCGGCGGCTTGCCGAGTACATCCTCCCCGAAAGCAGGGTGCCGTCGTCGGAGCGCACCTGAATACGGCGCGCGACCGAACAGGTTTCCAGCCAGGATCGAACGGCCTTGGCCTCTTCCGCGCGGTTGCTGTTGATGATCGCAAGCTTTTCCTCGGAAAGGTTGGGTGCGATAGACTGCATCAGCGTGTCGGAGGAAAGCCATTCCCCCTCAACATTTTGCGCCAGCTGGGTGTCTTTGCGGCCCAAAGCGTTCGCGATAAGGAAATGACCTGCGATGAAGGCAATGAACACCGCGGCCAGGGTGGCGGCAATCACTGTAATGCCGAACCCCATCGCTCCGAGACGGAATAAGGCGACGCCGAGCCCGATTAGCAGCAGCGGGATAAGCCAGATAAGGCGGATTCTCCACGTTGTGGGTTTGTTCTCGTAGCCGTTTGCAAGACGATTTACCGTTGTGGGCAAAGTTGCACCCTTGATGGGTGCGGCGACGTTTGTTTCGTATTCGTGGTGCATCCTACCGCCTTTCCGAACTGAAAGGCTAGCCCGATTCGCCTAGGTTGTGCGCCTCCGTTGTTAAAACGTTTTGTAAATGCGCAATAAATGCACGAAGGTGCGCCTGCTTGGTCCGGGCGCACCTTCGTTGCTGAGCTTTGGGGTATCGGTTGGGGCCGGTGCTGGCGACTCCTATTTCACTACCAGTACCGGACAGGAAACGTTCTCGGTAACGGCTTTGCTTACGCTGCCCAGCAGCATGCCTTTCAGCCCGCTGAGGCCGCGCGATCCCATAACCACCAGGTTAGCCTGGGACTTTGCGGCTTCCCCGACGATGGCTGCAGCTGCTTCGCCATCGCATACCTTCTGATTGCATTTCACGCCGTAGCCCGCCAGGATCTGAGCTGCATGGTCGTTTGCCTGCTTTGCCTTGTCGGCGCTGGTGGGAGCTGTGGTTTCGGCGACCGAGATCACCTCGATCGACGAAACCTTCTTCAAATCTATGGCGTGGGCAGCAAAGCCGATCGCGTCAAACGATGCCTTCGACCCATCCGTTGCAATAAGCAGGCTTCCGATGGAAGAGGGGAGTTCGCTCGCGGCCTGCGCGGTAGCAAGGCGCGCCTTGTCCAGCTTCCGGTTGCGGAAGTACACGCACCAGTTGATGGCGATGCAGAAAAGGTTCAGGAAATACACCACTAGAACCCAGTTGATGGCATCGCCTGCGAATTTGGCGATGATGCCCGCAACGTAGCCGGCGGTGATAAGCAGGATAAACTGCCAGCTGGTGCCTGCCGCCGTTCCAGCCTTGTAGTTCTTGTAGGCGTTGAGGGGCCAAGAAAGACCGAAGCAGATGAGCATTACTGCTTCGAGGACTTGCGCAATCATCATGGGGGATGCTCCTTCGTATTCATAGTTTGCCGTTATTCGGGATAGCACTTTTGCAATGTTGCATGGGGACAACGAGTTTGTTTTCACAGCATTTTGACGTTGCGCGTCGCGTCTTATCGACCTTGAGCGTATTCCCGCGCGTTCGAAAATCGCCACCGAGCAGCCAGATGATGCTCATTTATGAATAATTCCTTAAATAGCTATTAAGTATGACTAAAATAGCAACTTAGCTCTTTCCCTAGTAACGAAACAGGTACGCAATGGATTTGACGGAAATATTGAATTCGGTAGACGCCGCTGTTTGGGGTCCGCCGATGATCATTCTTCTTCTTGGATGCCACATTTACACCACCATCCGCACTAAAGGCATCCAAAGGAAGCTCCCCTTGGCGTTGAGGCTTTCGGTTACCAAGGATGATGGCGCAGAAGGCGACATCAGCAACTTCGGTGCTATGGCTACATCGCTTGCCTCAACCCTTGGCACCGGCTCCATCGTGGGCGTTGCGACTGCCGTGCTTTCCGGCGGTCCGGGTGCGGTGCTGTGGATGTGGCTCACCGGTATCCTGGGCATGGCAACGAAGTACACCGAAGTGTTCGCCGCTATGAAGTACCGCGTCAAGGACTGGCGCGGTCAGATGATGGGCGGCGCCATGCATGTTTGGGAGCAGCGCTTCAAGCGCGAAGACGGCACCGTGCCGTGGTGGGCGAAGCTCGCAGCTATCTGGTTCTCGGTCATGGCCTGCTTCACTATCTTCGGTATCGGTTGTGCCGTGCAGACCAGTGCCATTACCAGCGTTGTGCAGGCAAACTTCGGCATTGAGCCGTGGATTTGCGCCGCTTTCGTCTGCGGTACTGCGCTTCTGATCATCGTCGGCGGCCTTCAGAAGGTATCCAGCATTTGCGAGAAACTCGTTCCTTTCATGGGTGGTGCCTACATCCTTGGCTGCCTCTACATCCTGGTTTGCAACTCTGGCTACCTTATTGAAGCACTCCAGCTTATCTTCGAGTGCGCCTTCACTCCCCGCGCCGCATTCGGTGGCGCTGTGGGCTCCGGCATCATGGTGGCCCTTCAGTTCGGCTGCGCGCGCGGCCTGTTCTCGAACGAGGCTGGTTTGGGTACGGCTCCATTGGTCTCTTCTGCGGCTGCATCGAAGAACCCTGCACGCCAGGCCCTGGTTGCGATGACCGGTCCGTTCTGGTGCACGGTTGTTATCTGCCTGGTAAGCGGCCTGGTAATCGTAAGCACCCTGTGCGCCCATCCTACGCTCATCGTCGACACGGGAGTTACCGATGGCGCCACTCTTACGAACGCGGTATTCGCCACGATTCCGCACATCGGCACGCCGGTTCTTATGCTGGGCATCATCTGCTTCGCCTATTCCACGATCCTGGGTTGGAGCTATTACGGTGAACGCGTAACCCTATACCTGTTCGGTCGTCGTTGGGTTCCGCTGTACCTTGGCCTGTACATCTGCATGGGCTTCTTGGGCGGAATCGGCGTCGGCGACATTGCCTGGACCGCTACCGACATTGCGAATGCGCTTATGTCCATCCCCAATATCATCATGGTTTTGGTCATGACCGGTATGGTGGCGAAAGAGACACAGCATTACGTCTACGATGGCAATATCGAAGAAGAATGTACTGACGATATACCCACACTTGAAGAGAAGAGCGTATTCTTAAGGAAAACCGCTTGACTCTAGCGAATGCCCCAGCCAGGCAGAGTGTTTGGCTGGGGCATTCGTTTATCTGTGTGCAGAATTATGGGTGCCTTCGTTTGGCGCTTGCTACCATTTGTTTTGGATTATCAACCTTATCAGGGGAAGGTGACTCCATGTCTCGGATGCCGATTGTCTACTCAGACCGCCCGCGAATCGAAGAGCTGGCTCCGAATCTGTATCGGCTGGATCTGCCTATGCCGCAGGCGATAGGGCCCACGAATTCGTATATCTTCAAGGCCGATGGCATAAACGATAGCGGTCGTTCCCTTATCGTTGATTGCGGTTGCGATGAACCCGAGACGTTCGCTGCGTTCGACAGCGCCCTGAAGAAGCTTGGGATTCCCTGGCGCAAGGTAGACGTTTTCATTACCCACTTCCACTGGGATCACTGCGCGGGCCTTGCGCAGATCTGGCAGCCTGGAATGCGGGTGTTCGGCGGACTCTCCGACTTTTCCCATCGCGGTATCCCGGTAATGGCGGCAACCGAGATAGGTGATATTGAACGCTCCGTCAGCTCGCGGCATGGCCTCGAAGACGTTTTCGACCCCGACTACTGGGAGCCCATGACACGTAGCGGCTCATTCGGTGGCGAGCTTTCTGTTCTTCGCGAAGGGGATGTGCTGGAAGCGGGTGGATACTCCTTGCGCGTTCTTGAGGCTCCGGGGCATGACATGCATCACCTGTGCTTGTTTGACGAAGCGGCGGAGCTTTTCGTCGGGGGAGACCAGGTCCTGTTCGACGGCTACCCGCCGGTGATGGTTGAAGGCGAAGAAGATCAGCTGGCAATCTTGCTGGGAACCAATAATCGGTTGAGCAAGCTCAAGGCCTCGCTGGTTCTTGCGGGCCATGGTAGGGAGGGCGCAGGCCTTTCAACCCGCTGCGCGAAGATATCCGACCACTATCATCGGCAGGTGAAATCGTTCAGGGCCATTTGCGAAACGGGCATAACCGATGCAGGTGAGCTGGCATATCTCTCGACAAAGGGCGAACGCCGTACCCCTTGGGAGGATCGTCCGATCTTCGGGCGTCGGTCGCTTGTTGTTCAGACCATGGCGTACCTGAAGTATTTGGTATCCAAGAACGAACTGCCAGATGTTTATGATCTGGTCCCGTTGCGCTAGTTTCTGGCCTCTGCTTCGGCCTAACGATGCAGAGGCGGATTCGCGCTTATATACGCAGCAGTTTCGGCGGTTTAACTCCTGTAGGCGTTACAATTGCAAACGTTGTGCATTGATGAGAAAGGCATGAAATGGCCGATACGAACCTCGAGAGCTTGATTACCGATATCCCTGACTACCCTCAGCCCGGCGTTGTCTTCAAAGACATCACCACGTTGCTTAAAGACCCGAAGGGCTTGGCACAGACTGTCGATTCTATCGCCGATCACTTTGCGGATATGGGTATCACCAAGGTTGTCGGCGCTGAGGCTCGCGGCTTTATCTTTGGTGCACCCGTTGCCTATCGTCTGGGTGCTGGCTTCGTTCCCGCCCGAAAGCCCGGTAAACTTCCGCGTGCGGTTCGAACCGAAGAGTATCAGCTTGAATACGGCACCGATGAGCTGCAAATCCATCTAGACGCTATTGATGAAAACGACGTGGTGTTGCTGGTTGACGATCTGGTCGCTACCGGCGGCACGGCACTCGCGCAACTCAGGCTTGTTGAGCAGACGGGGGCGAAGGTTGCCGGGTTCGGTTTCCTTCTGGAATTGGCGTTCTTGAACCCGCGCGAGGTTATCGAGCAGGTTACCAGCGCCGAGGTGTTCTCATTGGTTCAGGTCGACTAACGTAGTGGCGTTAAGCCATACTTGCTTCCTTATGCCCTTTCGTGTTCCGCAGCGGTTCTTGAAAGGGCGTATCTGTATTAAGAGAAAGCGACATCCGGAATGAATAGCAATGCGAATGTAGGCGCCTGGTTGGCCGATGCGCCTTCCGAGGTTCGGGAAACCACTGAAGACCTTTTGGCCGAGGTGCAAACCATGCGTGCAAACCAAGTGATATATCCGCCGCAAGATGACATTTTAAACGCACTGGCCTACGTTGCTCCCGCAGACGTGAAGGTCGTTATCTTGGGGCAGGATCCATACCATGGCCCCAACCAGGCAATGGGGCTTTCTTTCTCTGTTCCCGCTGGCGAAAAGCTTCCTCCCAGTCTCAGGAACATCTATAAAGAGCTTTCTGCCGACTTGGACGTAGCTCCGCCATCAAGCGGCGACTTGACCAAATGGGCACAGCAGGGCGTGCTGCTGCTGAATGCTACCCTTACCGTTAAGGAGCACATGGCAAACTCCCACGCAAAGCTTGGTTGGCAGGTTCTTACCAATTATCTTGTAGAACAGTGTTTTCGTATGCCTCAGCCTGTTGTGTTCATGGCTTGGGGTAGGAATGCCATCAAGGTGATAGAGCAGGCTCAAGGCATCGTATGCGCGGATGTCAACGGCCCTTCGGGGCCAACAGGCAAACTTGTTCTGAAGTCAACCCATCCGTCCCCGCTTTCGGCCAACCGTGCCAGCGGGGGGTTGCCGGCGTTCATGGGATCGCAGCCCTTTTCCGCCGCTAACGCATTCCTTGTCGAACATGGGGTTGATCCTATTGCCTGGGATTGCGTCGACTGATTTGGCCGGCCGCGCTTCTCGTTGAGCATACGTATTTGTCGCCAGCTATTGAGTCAAAAAAAAGGAGCTCCCCCTAGAGCTCCTTTTTTATTGATCCAGCTAGACAGCCGGAACTATGTTGGTTTGCTTAGTCGAGCAGACCCTTGGTGATGTCCTCGAGCGTACGGCCGCGGGTCTCAACACCGAAGATCGCCAGCCATACTGCCATGAAGACTGCCAGGATGGCGTTGATCAGGAACACGCCCATGGTGCCCAGCGAAGTGGTGATCAGGAAGGAGATCCACATCGGGCTCAGGATGCCAGCCAGACGACCGAAGGCGTTCGCAACACCGGCGCCACGGATGCGGCAAGCGGTGGGGAAAGGCTCGGACAGGTAGATGGCTGCGGTGGTAACGGAGTTGGTGAACGTGCACACGCAGAGCAGGAAGCCGACGAACATGATCAGCGCGGTGTTGTCGGTAGGCAGGGATGCCCAGATAGGACCGATGATCGCGATGAGCACGTAGGTGGTGCACAGGATAACCTTGCGGTTTACCTTCTCTACGTAGAAGGTAAGCAGGCCAACGCCGACCGGGATGCCCAGCTGCATGACCACGGTAAGGGTGGTGGACATGTGCGGGTCGAAGCCGTTCTTGGTAAGGATGGTGGGCGTCCAGGTGATGACCGTGTAAACCAGTACGTTCATGGTGAAGCACAGGAACATTGCGGTCAGGGTACGCAGCACAACCTTCTTCTTGAAGAGGAATGCCCAAGGAAGCTCCTCGACCTTTTCCTCGGCGGCGCGAGCGTCGATCTCGGACTCGGCAACGGGAGCGAGCTCCAGGCCCTTTGCGGCGGTCTTCTGCTCAAGCTTGGAAACGATAGCCTCTGCCTCGGCGTTGTGGCCCTTCATGGCCAACCAACGGGGAGACTCTTCCAAGAACACAAAGCACAGAACAACAACGATCAGGCCAATGCAGCCGCAGATAATGAACACGGGGCGCCAGCCGAGCATCGGCAGAACAACCATGTTCATAGCGGAGGCGACGAGCGTGCCGCAGTTGGCGATCAGGCCAACGTAAGACTGGTACTTGCCGCGCTTCGTAGGAGGCGTGAACTCGGTAAGGGCGGAATAGCCTGCGGGGAACGCAGCGCCAAGGCCCAGACCCATGAAGAAGCGGCATGCGGTCAGGAACGTCGCGTCGGGGGAGCCGGCTGCGACGAAGCAGAACGCAGTGAAGATGGAGCCGCAGATGAGCACTGCCTTCTTGCGGCCGATGCCGTCAGAGAGGGCACCTGCCATAAGGCCACCGATGAGGTAGCCGATCATCGTGATGGAGTTGAACAGCGCGAACTGCTCCAGCGTCATCCACTGGTTGCCAGCTGCGTCGTAGGTGTTCTGCAAAATGTTGCCGATGGGGCCGCCAACAGCCATATCGACGGAGTCGCAGAACGTGATGCCAGCAAGCAGCCACAGGATCTTCTTGTGGAAGCCGGAGATGGGCATGCGGTCAAGACGTGCTGCGATACCATGATACGAGCTTTGCTTTACGTCGGACATTTATGCACCTTCCTTTCTTACTTTCTGTTTTGCCCCCTCCCAGGCACAAAACAACTTAGTCCCCTCGCCCCCATGCGAAAGGATTCCCTTCTTAACCCTCTTTTGAACTCCGATTTTGGAAGCACCTGGGGCCAAAGGCCCCTCCCCTTTGGTGCGACTTGCCCGATCGAAGGCAACCGTTGCGCTTTCCGCCGTTCCACCCAACAAAACAAGCAGCAGCGCAACTTCCGGGTACCTATTCTGTTTCCAAGTTGTCAGTTTTGCTAACAGCTTTTTGTTTTTCCGAATAACAAAATTCTATTCTGGGTTTGACCTGCGGGTTTACTTGATTTTACGAGTTAGTGAACGTGTTAATAAGACGACCATTTTGCAATAGTGAACCTATAAGAGCAGGTAGAAGGGTAGTTTTTCTGGCAATTCGGCATCGGGTTCCATTTTACAGGGAAATAGATCATCATCTGAAAGCTATTGTTTCTGATGCACGTTTACCCACTTTTTGTGCCTTGTGGGGCAACTTTGCGCATG
>CAVFYB010000035.1:0-16200 GCA_963626845.1 Bacteroidaceae bacterium
CACGGCTTCAGTGATCGGGTTGAGCGCTTTGCTATACTTTATTGCGTCTTTTTCCCAATTTGAGAAACGGGTTTTCCTACCGGTGAAGTTCAGCATCCGAAATCTTATGGCCGGCCTGGTCATCATCATTGTCTTGGCGTTCGTGTTCCTTCGCGGCGACCAGATCAACGAACTGGCCGAGACCATGGCTCAGGGCGCGATGATTCCTCTGGTTATCGCCATCTTCACCCAGCTTTGCAAGTACGTTTCGCAGAGTTTTGCTTATACCTTCTCATTTAAGGCGGTAGGGGAGACCATGCGCCCGAAGAACACCCTTCCACTGGTGTTCGGCACGTTCTTTTTGAACACCGTCATCCCCTCATTGAACCTGGCGGGCACCACCTTGGTGGTAGATGACGCGCGCCGACGCGGCATATCCCCAGGCAAGGCCACTTCTGCTGCCCTGCTTATGCAGATCACAGTCGATTCCGCGTTTGCCACTATCATGATCATCGGCTTCGCCCTGCTTGCGTTGACGGTGGGCTTGTCTCCTATCTGGCTCATCTTTGGCCTGGTGGTAATCGTGCTGGTGGGAGCTATGATCAGCGTCATGGCCCTGGGCAACAAGAATCCCGAACTGGTAATTCGCATCCTGAACCCCATTTCCCGCTTCGTGAACAAGGTGCTGGTGCGCTTCCATAAAGACCCGCTGGACCCCTGGGTGGAAAAGACGGTTCATTCCTTCAGCAAAGCGGCCAAGCTCCTTGCGAAGAACCCGAAGACGGTCTTGAAGGCTTGGGGCTGTTCGCTTATCGCCAGCTGCTGCGAGCTTTCTGCGTTCTGCCTGGTAGGTTACGCATTCGGTGTTGATGTGCCAGAATCGCTGGTATGCGGCTACGTGGTGGCAACCCTGTTCGCCATGGTCTCGTTCACGCCCCAGGGCGTTGGCGTGGTTGAAGCTGCGGTAACCGTTGCGTTCACTGCCTTCGGTGCCTCCGCCACGGCCGGCATGGCCATCGGATTGGTATATCGCGGTATCGTATTCTGGATGCCGTTCCTTATCGGCGCCATTCTCATCCAAACCACTAAGACCTTCCGTCCGAAGAAGGAAAAGAAACAAAAGGTTCCCGACACGAACTTCAACCGCCAGCGCCGCAGGGAAGAGCTTGGTATCAAGGCTGCTCAGAGCAAACAAGAGCTTGACGATGCGCGTCATGCCACCACCGTTATGAGCTCTTTGATTGACAAAGAGCCAGCTGCTTCTGCTGAGGGCGGCGACGATCCCGTGGCCACCGCGCCAAGCCAGGGTGCCGAAGCATCCCCGGCTGCTGCTCCTGAATCCAAGGGTACCGAAACGGAAACACCCGTCGAAACGCGCTAGCATCGAGTGGCGCGCTTCCTTATCCTGTCTAACAACCTCAATCGTCCTGCAGCCAGCAGGCCCGAAAGGAATCCGTATGCCTAGCTTCATCCAGCATCTTGCGCACACTACGCGAAGCAACCGCCGTTTTCGCGAGAACTTCCCGGTAACCCCGAAGCTTATGGAGCAGTGGGTGGACAACACCCGCTATACGGCCAGTACGAAGAACCTGCAGCCGCTGAAGTACCACGTGGTTTCCGGGCGCGAGGTGCGCTCGCAGGTGTTCGATACGCTTGCCTGGGCGGGTTATCTTTCCGACTGGGATGGCCCCGAGCCGGGCGAGCGCCCCACCGGCTATATCGTCATGGCGGTGGATACCGACCTGTGCAGCCCGCAGGCGTGCCAGATCGATGTGGGTATCTGCGCGCAGACCATCATGCTTGCTGCTACTGAAGAGGGCTTTGGCGGCTGCATGATCATGTCGTTCAAGAAGGCCGAACTGAAGCAGATTCTGGATATGCCCCAGAACTTGGAGCCAGTTCTGGTATTGGCCTTGGGTCGTCCCATCGAGGACATCCGTGTGGTTGACATGAAAGATGGCGACGTCAAGTACTACCGCGACCTGAACAAGGTGCACTACGTCCCCAAGCGCTCCCTGAACGAGATCTTGTTCTAGCCATGAAGAAGTCCGAGGCCCTGAAAACGCTTGGGCTTGCTGAAGGCGCCACCGACGAAGAGGTGAAGAAAGCGCATCGCAAGCTGGTGATTGCGAATCACCCCGACAAGTTCGGCCAGGATGCCGATGCCCGCGCCCAAGCGGAAGAGAAGACCAAACTCATCAACGAGGCCCGCGATGTGCTGCTGAATCGCTCGTGGGATCCGGAGTACAGTACACAGGGAACGCCGTACGGTGCGCCCTTCTCGTACAACCCGTATACGGCAACCCATCCCGGCGCTGCTGGCGGCCAAGGTGGCCAAGCCAATCCCTTCGAGGGCTGGCCGTTCGCCTCGGAAACATTCGTGTGGACCAGTTGGGACGAAAACGGCAACAAGACCACCTATACATCCACGGCCGGCAACCCGTTCGCGGGCAGCGCCGGTTCTAACCCCTTCGCCTGGACCGACCCGTTCAAAGCCGGGGCAGCGGGCGGCAGCGCATCTCCCTTCGGGGCCTCCTCTTTCGCGGAAGCGGTGTTCAACTCGTTCTTCCCTGAGCCGCCTACGGCTGAACAACAGCTCAAGGAAGCGAAGGCCGACCTGAAACTCGATGCAGAGCTTATCGCCGTGAAGCTGGTTGTCCTAGTGCTTTCGTTTCTGCTCGGCGCGCCGGCCACGGGCCTGTACCTGTACACGCTTATCTCTATCGGGCAGGGCATATGGAAGCGCTTGAGCTTCCTTTCCCTGGTGTTCCTGGTGCCCTTCGCCATGCTTGCGGTGATATTCACGCCCAGTGGCGATGCGGCAATCGGCATCATCGCTCTGTTGGTATTCGTGTGTGCGGTGGGCTTCGACATCTCGAACGTGGTGCGCCATGCGAAGCGCATCCACGAGCTGAAGAAGCTCGTTTCCTAAGGCCGTTCCCATTCCGTCGGTGCTGCTTCGGCCGCACTGGTTCTGCCTCACGTTCGCCGCTATGGGTTGGGGCGTTCGGCCACTCGTACCCCCGGTGCTCTGCTGCTTGGGTTGGCAGACTCGGCCATCATCTGTGGTTAGCCCTCCTTCTTGCGCGCGATGCTATACTGAAGGGCATCGCTAAAAGCAAGCAGTGAAGGAGAGAACATGCCACGTCCCATGACCATGGCTGAGAAGATCCTTGCGGCACACGCGGGGCTCGAAGAAGTGGTTCCTGGCCAGCTGATCGAGTGCAACCTCGACCTGGTGCTTTCCAACGACGTTACCGCACCGGTGGCTATCAAGGAGTTCAAGAAGATCGGGGTGGAAAAGGTCTTCGACCCGACGAAGATCGCTCTGGTTCCCGACCACTACGTTCCCAACAAGGACATCAAGAGCGCCGAGCAGGCGAAGATGACGCGCGACTTCGCCCGCGAGCAGGGCATCACGCATTACTACGAAGTAGGCTGCATGGGCGTTGAGCATGCGCTCCTTCCCGAGCAGGGCGTTGTGGGCGCAGGC
Organism: Bacteroidaceae bacterium; assembly: GCA_963626845.1. Classification (GTDB taxonomy): domain Bacteria; phylum Actinomycetota; class Coriobacteriia; order Coriobacteriales; family Eggerthellaceae; genus Anaerotardibacter. The sequence goes on from CAVFYB010000035.1 coordinate 3,473, forward strand.
GACCTCATCATCGGCGCCGACAGCCACACCTGCACCTACGGTGCGCTGGGTGCGTTCTCCACCGGCGTCGGCTCCACCGATGCTGCTGTGGGCTACGCCACCGGCAAGGCATGGTTCAAGGTTCCCGAGAGCCTCCTGTTCAACATCGAGGGCGAGCTTCGCCCCGGCGTTACCGGCAAGGACATCATCCTGCACATCATCGGCATGATCGGCGTCGACGGCGCCCTGTACCAGGCCATGGAGTTCCGCGGCAGCGCAATCCAGAGCCTGTGCATGGACGAGCGCCTCTCCATTTCCAACATGGCCATCGAGGCGGGCGGCAAGGCCGGCCTTATCCCGGTGGACGACGTTACCCGCGAGTACATGAACGGCCGCACCGAGCGCCCCTACACCGAGTACCACTCCGACCCCGATGCCGTCTACGCGAAGGTCTACAACATCGACGCGCAGGACATCGTTCCCACCGTGGCCTTCCCGCACCTGCCCTCCAACACCCGCCCCGCATCCGAGGCGCGAGACATCGTTATCCAACAGTCGGTCATCGGCTCCTGCACCAACGGCCGCATCGAGGACATGCGCCAGGCTGCAGCCGTGCTGAAGGGCCACAAGGTGCACAAGGACGTTCGTTGCATCATCATCCCGGCAACCCAGCAGGTATACCGCCAGTGCATCCATGAGGGCCTGATGGACATCTTCCTTGATGCGAACTGCGCCGTTTCCACGCCTACCTGCGGCCCCTGCCTCGGCGGCTACATGGGCATCCTCGCTGCTGGCGAGCGCTCCATCGCCACCACCAACCGCAACTTCGTCGGCCGTATGGGCGACCCCACCAGCGAGGTGTACCTTTCCTCGCCTTCCGTCGCCGCTGCCAGCGCGGTTCTGGGCCACATCGGCTTGCCCGAAGATCTTGATTAATTAGGAGAAGCGAATGCAATACCAGGGAACTGTTCATCGCTACGGGCGCGACATCGACACCGACGTCATCATCCCGGCGCGTTACCTCACCACGTCCGAACCCTCCGAGCTTGCCAAGCACTGCCTGGAAGACCTTGACGTGAACTTCGTGAACAAGGTTGCTCAGGGCGACATCATCGTGGCGGAAGAGAACTTCGGCTGCGGTTCTTCGCGCGAGCATGCTCCGATAGCCATCAAGGCCGCCGGCGTGGATGCCGTCATCGCCAAGAGCTTCGCGCGCATCTTCTACCGCAACTCCATCAACACGGGCCTCGCCATCTTGGAATGCCCCGAAGCGGTAGATGCTATCAAGGACGGCGACACCGTCAGCGTTGATACCGAGACCGGCACCATCACCGACGTCACCACGGGCGAGACCTTCACCGCCCAGGCATTCCCGCCGTTCATCGCCGACATCATCGAGCAGGGCGGCCTCATCAACCGCACCCGCCACGTGTTGGGCATCGAATAGCGCGTACACCCATTCGCTCGTTTTCGCCCGCCGGGGAAAGGGGTTTGGCCGAAGCAGGCGCGCACGTGCGTTGCCTGCAGCCGGTCTAAGGCTTCTTTCCTTGGCGGGTTTTTCGTTGCTGCGGTATAGTCGAACGCGAACGATTTTCATCTGAAAGAGGATTTCACTATGACGAAGAGCTATAAGATCTGCACGCTGCCCGGCGACGGCATCGGCCCCGAGATCATGGCGGAGGGCGTTAAGGTCCTGAACGCCGTGGGTAAGAAGTACGATGTGGAGTTCACCTGCGAGGATGCCCTTATCGGCGGCTGCGCCATCGACGCTACCGGCGAAGCGCTGCCGCAGGCCACGCTCGACGTTGCCAACGCTTCCGATGCGGTGCTGCTTGCTGCCGTGGGCGGCCCGAAGTGGGACAGCACCGACCCGAACGCCCCGCGCCCCGAGCAGGGCCTGCTGGGCATCCGCAAGGCACTGGGCCTGTATACCAACCTGCGCCCGGTCCAGATCTTCCCGGCCCTCGCCGGCGCTTCTACCTTGAAGCCCGAGGTCATCGACGGGGTAGACCTGGTTATCGTCCGCGAGCTTACCGGCGGCCTGTACTTCGGCAAGCGCGAGCGCTTCTACGACGAGGAAGGCGCCGGCGCCAACGGCGGCAAGGGCCAGCGCGCTTACGACATGCTTGAGTACCGCGAGTACGAGGTTGAGCGCATCGCCCGCCAGGCGTTCGAGGCTGCCCGCAAGCGCCGCGGCAAGGTTACCAGCGTCGACAAGCGCAACGTTCTGGAGACTTCCCGCATGTGGCGCGAGATCGTTCATCGCGTGCACGACGAGGAATACCCCGAGGTAGAGCTTGAGGACCTGCTGGTGGACAACACTGCTATGCAGCTCATCAACCGCCCGGCCGACTTCGACGTGGTGGTTACCGAGAACATGTTCGGCGACATCCTCTCCGACGAGGCTGCGCAGATCACCGGTTCCTTGGGCATGCTGGCATCCGCATCCCTTGGCGACGGCGTGGCTCTCTATGAGCCCAGCCACGGCAGCGCCCCCGACATCGCCGGCCAGGGCATTGCCAACCCGCTTGCCCAGATCATGTCGGTGGGCATGATGCTGCGCTACAGCTTCGACATGGGCGATGCCGCAGATGACATCCAGAACGCCATCACTGCCGTGCTCGACGCCGGCTGGCGCACGGGCGACCTGAAGGACGCCTCTACTCCGGCCGATAAGGTTGTGGGCACCGTGGAGATGGGCAACCTGGTAGTGGCCAACCTGTAAGACTGCCTGATTGCGGCGGAAAGGGGGCATTCCCCCTTTCCGCCGTTTGTTGTCCCGGTGCAGTTGGGGCGCGAAGCCCTAAATCCCGGGCAGTGGGGGTATACTAGGCAAGTTAAACCACCGGCTAGTAAGCGAAAGAGAGCAAAGCAGAGCATATGGCAACGAAGGCACCCGAGGGAACGTTCGACCTGCTTCCCGATGACGTGCGGTTTTGGGATCATTTCCGTCAAACCGCTTTTGAGATCTTCGGGCGATGCGGCTACCAGCCCATCGAGACCCCGCTTTTCGAGCAGACCGACCTGTTCGTGCGCGGCATCGGCCAATCCACCGACGTGGTTTCCAAGGAAATGTTCACGGTTGTTTCCGGCGGCAACTTGGAGAAGCTCCTTGCCGGCGAATCGCTGAAGGCGAAGAGCCGTCTTTCGTTGCGCCCTGAAGGCACGGCCGGCACGGTGCGAGCGGTGGTGCAGCACGACCTGGTTCCCCAGGGCGGTGCGCCTGCCAAGCTGATGTACGCCGGCCCGATGTTCCGCGCGGAGCGCCCCCAGAAGGGCCGCCTTCGCCAGTTCCGCCAGGTGGGCGTCGAATGCCTGGGCGCCGACGAGCCCACGGTGGATGCCGAGGCAATCGTCATGCTCATGCGATTCTACGAGGCCATCGGCATTCCTGCGGCGGAAACGCGCCTGCTGCTGAACTCCATGGGCTGCGAGAAGTGCCGCCCGGCGTACCGCGACCTGGTGCGCGACTTCATCCATGGCCACTCCGAAGAGCTGTGCGAGGAATGCAACCACCGTGCCGACCTGAACCCCCTGCGCGCGTTCGACTGCAAGAACGAGGCGTGCGGTGCGGTGATGGAAGGTGCGCCCAAGATCACCGACCACCTGTGCGAGGATTGCCGTGAGCATTACGAGTCCGTGAAGGGCTATCTGGACGCTGCGGGCATCGCCTACGTCGAGGACTGGCGCCTGGTGCGCGGCCTGGACTACTACACGCGCACGGTTTTCGAGATCCAGGTGGATACGGGCATGGGCAGTCAGAACGCCATCGGCGGCGGCGGTCGCTACGACAAGCTGTGCAAGGAGGTAGGCGGCCGCGACACCCCGGGCCTGGGCTTCGCCCTTGGCTATGAGCGCTGTGTGCTGGCGCTCGAGGCACTGGGCAAGAAAACTGCCCAGGCCGCTGTGCCGGCAGCGTTCATCGCCAGCGTGGACGATTCCACCCGTGCCGCTGCGTTCAACCTGGCGCAGCAGTTGCGCTCTGAAGGGCTCTACGTTGAGGTAGACCACCAGAAGCGCAGCCTGAAGAGCCAGTTCAAGCTGGCCGACAAGCTTTCTGCCAAGCATGTGGTGGTCTTGGGTCCCGACGAGGTTGCCCAAGGCGTTGCCAAGGTGCGAAACATGGACACGCATGTCGAGCAGGAGGTAGCCCTCGGCGAAGTTGCCGCAGCGCTTCGCTAGGAACTGCAATGACGCGCCCGGTTGGGCGCTCATGATATACGACGGTTTGGCTGCCCCAGGCGGCCTTGAACGATAGAAAAAAGAGGAGCAAGCACTACCATGACCGATTACTTGAACGAGTACTGCATGCACTCCCACACCTGTGGGCAGCTGCGCCGCAGCGACGTAGATGCCGAGGTTACCCTTACGGGTTGGGTGTGGCACAACCGCGATCATGGCGGTCTGATCTTCGTCGACCTGCGCGACCGTGACGGCTACACCCAGGTTGTGGTAGACCCCGATTGCGTTTCCGCCGATGAGTTCCACGTTGCCGAGCACCTGGGCCGCGAGTACGCGCTCGAGGTTACCGGCAAGGTGCGTGCCCGCATGGAAGATGCGGTCAACCCGAACATGGCTACCGGCGAAATCGAGGTGCTGGCCAGCTCTGTAAAGGTGCTGAACACCTCCGTTACCCCGCCGTTCTCCATCGAAGACGGCATTGAGACCGACGAGACCACCCGTATGAAGTGGCGCTACCTTGACCTTCGCCGTCCTGAGATGTACGCGAACCTGAAGCTTCGCCATGTGGTTGCCCAGGCAATGCGTTCTGCCCTGAACAAGCGCGGCTTCCTTGAGGTGGAAACCCCCATCCTGGCCAACTCCACCCCTGAAGGCGCTCGCGACTACATCGTTCCCTCCCGTCCGAACCCCGGCAAGTTCTATGCGCTTCCGCAGAGCCCCCAGCAGTTCAAGCAGATGCTGATGGTGGGCGGCATCGAGCGCTACTACCAGATCGCCCGCTGCTTCCGCGACGAGGACCTTCGCGCCGACCGCCAGCCCGAGTTCACCCAGGTAGATATCGAGATGTCTTTCGTGAAGGAAAACGACGTCATCGATATGATGGAAGGTGTGTTCCAGGAGGTTCTGGAAGCTGCCGGCGTCGAGCATGAGTTCCCGCTTCAGCGCATGCCCTGGAAAGAGGCAATGGACCGCTTCGGTTGCGACCGCCCCGACATTCGCTTCGGCATGGAGCTCGTTGAGCTTACCGAGGTTGTGCGCGGCTGCGGCTTCGGCGTGTTCAGCAAGGCGGTAGAGGCCGGCAACATCGTCAAGGCCATCAACTGCAAGGGTGCAGGCGACTGGAGCCGCGGCGAGATCGAGAAACTGGGCAACATTGCAGCCGAAAACGGCGCGAAGGGCATGGCTTGGATCGCCTACACCACCGACGGTAAGGAAAAGAGCCCCATCATCAAGTTCCTCGGCGATGAGGTTCATGCCAAGATCAAGGAGGCCATGGGCGTCGAGGCCGGCGACCTGGTTCTGTTCGCTGCCGACACCTTCGATGTGGCCAACGCCGTTCTTTCCGCCCTTCGCCTGCATATGGCCGAAGCGCTGAACATCCCGCGCGAGGGCCACAAGCTGCTCTGGGTCGTCGACTTCCCGATGTTCAAGCTCGACGAGGAAACCGGCAAGTACGCCGCAGAGCATCATCCGTTCACGATGATCCCCGAAGCCGACTGGGACAAGATCGAGTCCGATCCGCTGGCTTGCGGCAGCTACAGCTACGACATCGTCATGGACGGCTTCGAGGCTGGCGGCGGTTCCATCCGTATCCACAATGCCGAGCTGCAGAAGCGCGTTCTTGCCCGCTGTGGCGTCGACGACGAGGACATGGAAGTGAAGTTCGGCCACCTTATCCATGCACTCGAGCTGGGCGCTCCGCCTCATGGCGGCATCGCCATCGGCCTCGACCGCTTGGTTATGCTTCTGGCCGGCAAGCAGTCCATCCGCGATGTTATCGCCTTCCCGAAGACCAGCTCCGCATCCGATCCGATGACGGGTGCCCCGAATGCGGTAACCGCGAAGCAGCTCAAGGAAGTTGCGCTTCGCACCCTGTAATCGTATCGATTGCGTTGTCTCAGCCCTCGGTTCCCTGCGAACCGAGGGCTTTCTTTTTCTAGGCAAAAGATTGTTTCGGGATAAGATAGGTGGGCAGCGGAGTATTTTGTTGCTCCTGCTCGGTTGGATTAGTGTTTGATTGGAGGCAATGCCCAATGAGCTTGCTGGCGAACGGTTGGCATCATTTCTGCGTGATCAACCACCACAAAGCCCTGGTTCTAAAGCATTGCTTCAAGGTGGGCCTGTACAAGCAGGGCATTACGCATGATCTTTCCAAGTTCTCATGGACTGAATTCCGGGTCGGTGTGCATTACTTTCAAGGCGACCGAAGTCCCAACACCGCTGAGCGTGGCGAGCTGGGCTATTCCACGGCATGGCTGCACCATAAGGGGCGAAACCGCCATCATTACGAGTACTGGATCGACATGCGCGGCAACCGTGATGCCAATTTCGAGGGAAAGCCCATGCCCACGCGCTACGTTGTGGAAATGCTGTGCGACCGCATGGCGGCAAGCAAGGTGTATCAGGGCAGTGCGTACTCGGATTCAAGCGCGTTGGAGTACTTCCGCTTGGAGCAGAGTTGCAAAGGCGAGATCCTTATGCACAACGACACGCGCATCCTGCTTGAGCGGATGCTTACCTGGGTTGCCGAAGAAGGGGAGGCGGCTGCGTTCAAGCGCATCCGCAGCGAGATCGTGAAGCCCCGCTTCCGCATGCCGAATACGCCGAGGTTCTAGTCCCTGTCCCAGGTGCCGGTTTTGCCGCCCTCTTTATGCAGCAGTCGAACGGTATCGATTTCCATTCCGCGGTCGATGGCCTTGCACATGTCGTAGACGGTAAGGCCGGCAACGCTTACTGCGGTAAGTGCTTCCATTTCAACGCCGGTTTTGCCCACAAGCGAACATGTCGCCGTCAGATGGATGCCGCAGCGTTCGTCTTCGCGATCTTCGGCATGTTGGGGAGCGCATTTGACCTCTACCTTGGTAAGGGCTAGCGGATGGCACAGGGGGATAAGGTTGCTGGTCTGCTTGGCGGCCATGATGCCGGCGATGCGGGCCGCGGCCAGCACGTCGCCCTTCTTGGCGGTTCCAGATTCGATGACCTGAAGCGTTTCAGGCTGCATGGAAACGAACCCTTCTGCGATGGCGGTACGCTTCGTTTCCGCCTTGGCGGAAACATCGACCATGCGGGCATCGCCTTCGGCGTCGATATGGGTCAAGGTAGGCACAGCAGGCTCCTTTGCTGGTGGTTGGATTGATCGTGTGGTTCGTGGCTGTTTGTTCGCGTGGGCTTTACGGCGGAGGCAGCGCGGTTACCCGCCGACTTGGCTCATCATGCGCTTCGTGCCGATGCGATGCTCGTGCCCGCTGGGCTTATGCGCCAGGGCTGCCTCGAATACCGCGCGGACGTCTTGGTCGGTTCCTTCGCGCAGGGCGGTGCGCAGGTCGTATTCCTGATCGCTGAACAGGCATGGCTTGATCTTGCCGTCTGCGGTAAGGCGCAGGCGGTTGCACGATCCGCAGAAGTGGTTCGATATCGCCGATATAACGCCGATGGTGCCCTGTGCATTGGGCAGGCGGTAGTAACGGGCCGGCCCCCACCCGTCGGGCTTGCCTTCGTCTGCGGGCTGCAGGTGCCCAAGACCTAAGCTGCTTGCTTGGGCGTCGATGGTTTGCAGGATCTCTTCAGCGGGAACCACATCACCGATTCCCCAGCCGCAGCCCCCGCAATCCTCATCGTGGCCTACCGGCATGTACTCGATGAAGCGCACGTGCAGCGGCTCATCCAAGGTGAGCTTGGCGAATCCCAGAAGATCTTGGTTAAGGCTGCGCACCACGACCGTGTTCAGCTTCACGGGGGAAAGCCCGCAATCGAGGGCGGCCTTGATGCCGTTGAGGGCATCCGACAGGTTTCCCCTGCGCGTGATAAGGCGGTACTGGTCTGCATCGAGCGTGTCGAGCGAGATGTTCACGCGCGATAAGCCTGCGGCTTTGAGGTCGGCTGCCATGCCGGGTAGCAGCGTGGCGTTCGTGGTGAGCGCAACGCTTTCGATGCCGGGAGTGGCAACGGTGCGCTCCACCAGGCCAACCAGGCCCTTGCGGACGGTGGGCTCACCACCGGTGAAGCGGATGTGCTTGATGCCGAGCTTTGCGGCGCACTTGATGACACGCTCGAATTCCTCAAGGCGCAGGATGCTTTCGTGGGGCAGGGATACCACGCCCGATTCGGGCATGCAGTACACGCAGCGAAGGTTGCATCGATCAGTGAGCGAGATGCGAAGGTAATCGATTCCGCGTCCGTATGCGTCCTTCATTCTGCCCTCCTTAGATGCGTTGTCGTGCGCGTTTCAGTATGAGTAGAGTACGGCAAGTTTCCGTCCCTTACGGGGCAAAGCCACCCCGGTTTTCGGTGCTTGGGTGGATGCTGGCGCCGTTATGGGTGAACAGCATCTAGCATCCTAATTGACGCAAACTGACAGGCTACTTGCTCACCAAATAGATCTTTTCCTTGGGGATACGGATCCACAGCTCCTCGTCTTTGACGGGCAGTTCGTTCTCGGGGACCGAAAGCTTGTCCACGCGCCAAAACAGGTGCTGCTCCAGGTAGGCCATCTCGTTTTCCGTTTGGCTTACTGCGGCATCTGCGTTGTGGCTACGATCAAGGAACTCCAGCAGTACGGAGCGATCGAAGCGGGAATCGCTGGTGCGTACCACACGAACGCGGTAGGCGTTCTCGTCATTTGGCTGCGCCCGTTCAAGGAAGAAGGCGCGAACGCCCAGGCATTTGATGTTCTCGGCAACTGCCTCGCTGGTATTCACGTCAATGCCCCAAGCGGGAAGGAACACAGTGTTTGTGCCGGTTCGGACGGCGGACGTGCAGTTCTTGCAGCCGGAAAGCTTGATGCCGGCGGTGCTCTGCGGGTTGTTCACCAGTTCGTTGCCGTTGCTGATCTCCATAACGTGGCCGTGGTCCACTACCGCGATGCGGTCGCAGAAACGCAGGGCCTCGTCGATGTCGTGGCTCACGTACAGCACGGTGCCGTGGAACGCCTCGAACAGGCTGGAAAGATTCTGTTCCAGCACGCCCTTCAGATGGGCGTCAAGGGCGGAAAACGGTTCATCGAGCATCAGGATATCGGGCTTTGCCGCTAGCATGCGCGCCAAGGCAACACGCTGTTGCTGGCCGCCGGAAAGCTGGCTGGGGTATCGCTCGCCGAATCCTTCCAGGCCGAAGCGGCGAAGCTCGCCGTTAACCTGCTCATCGCGCTGGTCCTTCGGCGTTTTGCGGTCGATGCCGGCGGCAACGTTCTGCGCAACCGTGAGGTTGGGGAACAGCATGTAGTTCTGGAACAGAAGCGCGGTCTTGCGCTCCTGCGGCGTCAGGTTCACCGTTGGCTTCTTGCCGGCTTCGCGCTCGAAGAACACCTTGTCGTTCACGACGATCTTGCCCTCGTCGGGCGTTTCGATGCCGGCGATGCAGCGCATGGTAAGGCTTTTGCCGCAGCCCGATTCACCTAGAAAGCCCAGCGTTTCGTCCTGTGCGTCGATGTTCACATCGAGCGTGAAGGTTGGGAAGTGCTTCTTGATGTTTACGGAGAGGCTCATTTCTTGGCTCCCTTACGGTACTTGGTGGTGCGGCTGCTCCAGAGGTTGATGAACAGGATAACCAGGAAGCTGAACCCGATGACGATGGCGGTCCAGAACCAGGCGACGCCATCATTGCCGTTCATCCACTCGAAGTAGATGGCGATGGGGATGGTTCGTGTGATTCCCAGGTAGTTGCCGGCTAGGAATAGAGTTGCGCCGAATTCGCCCAGGGCTCGTGCGAAGGAAAGCACGGTACCGGCGGCGATGGAGCTCCAGGAAAGCGGCAGCATCAGTTTCACGAAGATACGCGCGTTGCTCCAGCCTAGGGTTCGCGCGGCGTCGAGCATGTTCGGGTCAAGGTTCTCGAACGCGCCCAGTGCGCTGCGGTACATCAGTGGGAACGCCACTACCACGGCGGCGATAACGGTTGCGGGCCAGCTGAAGATGAGCGGGAACCCGATATCGATGAAGAAGCTGCCGAATGCGGTGTTGCGGCCGCACAGGTACAGCAAGATAAAGCCACAGACGGTAGGCGGCAGCACCATGGGGATAGTGAAGATGCTGTCGGCTACGTTCTTGGCCTTCTGCGAAAGGTGCAGGCACCAGTAGGCAGCCAGCAGACCCAGCACGAAGATGATGACGATGGCCACGCCGGTGGTCTTGAGCGTGACCCACAGCGGGCTCCAGTCGAGCTCGGCCAGGAACTTGCCCATGGCGGCAAGGCCGCTTGCAGCTTCGTTGACGGTCACCTCGTCAGCGGGGGCGAGCTTAGCGAAGTCGGCGAACGTGGGCTTGAAGTAGTTGGCGTTCTCGCTGTCGGTAAGGTCGGTGCCGTCGGTTCCGATAACGCTTGCGTAGACGTTGGAGCCAACCTTCTGGTCGAACTTGAAGGATACGGCGCCAAGCGTGTACGTTGCATCGCTGGTGAAGTGCCAGGTTGCGATGCGGGAAAGCGGGGTGGAGCCTGCGGCCTGCTGTTCATCGAGGGCATTCAGGTACTGTTTGATAAGGGCCTGGTCGGCGGCGTTGTCGATGTCGATCCCCAGCTTCTGGGCCAAGGCTTGGGGCACGTAGCACACCGCGTACGTATCGCAGGCGACAAGCTGCAGGGTGGTTCCCGGATCCTGGTTCACCAGGTACGAGTATCCGTAATAAGCTCCGTCGATGGATCGGTTCGATCCTTTTTGCGCGCGGGAGAAATCGGTGGTGGCAAAGCTTGCCCCCTCGATTTTCGCTGTAGTTGCATCTTCCGATACGGTAACTTCGGCGCTACTTGAGCTGCTAGTGCTGCTGGAAGCACTTGATGCGGTGGTGCTGGACTTGGGTGCCTGCGGGCTGTCCACATCTCCCAGTGCGTCGTCTGCGAACGCCAGGCAGGGCAAAAGCCCCAGTGCCAGCACGAGCGCCATTGCGGCGCTGGCTACATATCGTTTCACATTCATAGGTTTGCCTTACTGATGAAGGTGCCGTATCGGAAAATGAGGGGATGGGCGCTTTGCGCGCCCATCCCCTTCAGTTTGCGGTTGTCGCAAAGGGTAGAAACCCAGCGCTTAAGCGAGCTCGAAGCCCCACTTCTGCCAGATCTCCTGTGCCTTGTCGCTGTTCAGGCACCAATCCAAGAATTCCTTGGTTGCGTCAACGTTCTTGCAGTCCTTGGTGATGGCGCCGGGGTACACGATGTTCTTGTGGGTATCGCCAGGAACGGTGCCAACGATCTCTACGCCACCGAAGCGGTATACGTCGGAGGTGTATACGAACGCAATGTCAACGTCGCCAGACTGTGCGTGCTTGCATACGTTGCCAACGGAGGTGTCGGTAACAACCTTCAGGTCGGTGGAGTACGTGCCGCCCTTGCCAGAGATGTCCTTGCCGGTTTTGCCAGCCTCATCGGCTGCAGGGGTGTACACGCCGATGGTGGAAAGGGACTGTGCAGCGTAGTTGCCTGCGGGGACGGAGTCGTCGCCTACGCAGATGGAGTACTTGCCGCTCTCGATGTCGTCAAGGGTGACGTTGGAAAGGCCGGAACCCTCCTTGGCAACCATAACCAGGTCGTTCTTGAACATATCGGTGCGGGTGCTCTCGTCTACGTAGCCTTCCTTGACAGCCGTGTCCATAGAGCCCTTGGAAGCAGAGATGAGCAGGTCGGCGTAGGAACCGGCACCGAGCATCTCGTTCAGCTCGCCAGAAGCCTTGTACTGGGTGTCAGCGAAGGAAACGTTGCTGTGGCCGTCTTCGATGTAAGCCTGCTGAACCTCTTCCATTGCCTTGGAAAGGGAGTTTGCGGCGAACACCTGAAGCTGGACATCCTCCTTCTTCTCTTCCTGCTGGCAACCGGTAAGGGCAACTGCCAAGCAGCCGCAGCAAGCGACTGCAACGAACGCGGCCGCAAGCCTCTTCATTTTTGCGGTAACGAACATTTGGATCCTTTCTCCTAATAAAAATCGTCCTTGGTCGAGAATAAAAGCATTCTCGACCAATAAAAGCCTTGAAATACGGTAAAAAAGGCTCAACAAGCGGGAAAAACGAGGTGAACGGTATGCGCAGCGATGAAGTATCTGCCGATGTAAAGGTTTTCATCAAGTCAAAGGCCAGTCCTGGTCATACTCCCGGGCTCGGTTTGGGCGTGGTAAAGCTGTGCGAACGCGTACAACAGTTCGGCTCACTCAACAAAGCTGCTGCCGACATGGGCATGGCCTACAGCAAGGCGTGGCGAATCATTAAGAACACCGAAGAAGGCCTCGGCCTTACCCTTTTCGTCCGCCAGGGCGCCCGCGGCTCTCATTTGACGCCCGAGGCGGAAGCCCTTATCGCGTTGTACCGCCGCATAGAGCGGGAAACCACTGAGTGCGCCAACCGTGTGCTCCGCGAATCGCTGGAAGAGCTTATCGAGAACGGGGTTATATCACGCTCGACGGTTCCGAACCTGGAAAAGAAGGCTACTCCCGAGTTAATCGCCCAGGTAAGGGCTTTGGGGCTCTAGCTCGAACAAGTCTTTCGCGTTTACGTTCCCCAGCTTCAGGGCGTGCGCCTGGCAGGTATCAACGCAGAGCCCGCAGTTGATGCAGTCGCAGGCACGGAAGGTGTGGAACGATTCCTCCGCCG
>CAVFYB010000036.1:0-15852 GCA_963626845.1 Bacteroidaceae bacterium
CGCTCATCTTCATCACCGCAGCGGCCTCGGCGGCGCGGGTGCGGTCCTTCCACAGAATGGAAGCGAAGCCCTCGGGGGAAAGCACCGAGTACACCGCATGGTCCTGCATGGCAACGCGATTGCCCATGGCAAGCGCCAGGGCACCACCGGAACCGCCTTCGCCCAGCACAATGCACACCACAGGAACAGTGAGCCCCGCCATGGCAACCAGGTTGTCAGCGATGGCGTTGCCTTGCCCGCGCTCTTCAGCCTCCATGCCGCAGAACGCGCCCTGCGTGTCTACCAGGCACACAATGGGACGGCCGAACTTCTCTGCCTGGCGCATAAGGCGCAGGCTCTTACGATAACCCTCAGGTTGGGGGCAGCCGAAATTGCGCGCGATGCGCTGCTTCAAATCCGAACCCTTTTCCTCGGCCACAACGGTTACCGGCATGCCGTCGATCCAGCCGATACCGCCGATGATGGCGCCGTCGTCTGCAAAGCTGCGGTCGCCATGCAGCTCGAAGAACCCTTCAACCATATGGTCGATATAGAACTGCGAAGTGGGCCTATGGATGTTACGGGCCATCATCACGCTTTCCCATGCCGGGTTCTCGTCAGAGCCACCCTTCTTCATGGGAAGAACCGAAGGCGCATCAGCCACTCCGCGCTTGCGCATGGCCCGATTCATGGCGAAGTTGTTTGTGGCGTCTACTGCCTTGCCGACCGTATTGGCGAAAAGCGAGAACACCCCTTCGGAAGCCTCGCCCTCTCCTTCATCGGCGGAACCCTTCTTGCCGAAGCGCTCGGCAACCGCATCTTGGGCAGCACGCATAACCTCACGCACCGAACCGGCGGAAGAAACGGCTTCGACCACCTTCACGTTGCCGTCTTCCTCGGCGGAATCAACGACGCGCTTCGGAGCGCTGTGCAGCGCCAGGATGCGCGAGAGAACCTCTTTCAGGTCGGAACGCTCCACGATGGCGTCGATCAAGCCATGCTGCAGCGCGAACTCGGCGGTCTGGAAGCCTTCGGGCAGCGTCTGCTTGATGGTGTCCTGGATAACGCGGCGGCCGGCAAAGCCGATAAGGGCATGCGGCTCGGAGATGATGATGTCGCCCTGCATGGCAAACGATGCGGTAACGCCGCCTGTTGTAGGGTCGGTGATGATGGAAACATAGAGCAGCCCCGCGCGACTATGGCGCTCGATAGCGGCGCTGATCTTGCCCATCTGCATAAGGGAAACAAGGCCCTCTTGCATACGCGCGCCGCCCGAAGCCGTGAAGATGAACAGCGGCAGGCGCTCTTCGGTTGCGCGTTCGACGGCACGGGTAACCTTTTCACCCACGACCGATCCCATAGACCCCATCATGAAAGTGGATTCCATGATACACAGGGCAACCTCGCGCCCTTCGAGTTTCACCTTACCGGTGCGCACCGCTTCCTGCAGCCCGCTGCGATCGCGTTGCTTTTCGATGAGGTCGGCGAAGTTGGGGAAGCTCAAGGGGTCGCTCTCCTCGACCACGGCATCCCATTCCTCGAAGGAGCCCTCGTCGAACAGCAGGTTGATGCGCTCGTCGGAGGTAAGGCGGTACAGCTCATGGCAGGTGGGGCACTCGCCGCCCTTTGCCAGCACCGGCGCTTCGTCATGGTAGAGCTTGCACTTGGGGCAGCGGCGCCAAACCGGCTCGTAGTCACCGAAATCGGGGTCGGGGCGGCACTCCGTCCAAAGACTGAGGGCGCGGTCCTTTTCCATGGGAGCAAGGACGCACATACCGTTCTGATAGGCGGTCATGCGCAGCAGTGGGTCGGCAGCAAACGCCTGGTCAAGAACCAGCAGCGCGCCAGCATTGCACTGCTTGGCAGCCTGCATGACGGCATACACGTTGGTAAACAGGCGCTGGTCGAACTTGTCGCCTACCAAGGCAACGCGTGCAGCGCCAGAGCAGGCGAAGCCGCGTTCCTTGTCTTTCGTGCCTGTAACCCAGATCTGGGCGATCTCCGCCTTCACACATGCGCGGACGCAGGACTTCATCGAAGAGCCGTAGCCAACCACCAAAAGAGGAGCGCCGCCAATGGCCTGCTCCAGCAAGGGCAGCTGGTATACGACGGAAGTTCCGCTCGTTGAGCCGTTTTCCAGCATCGCAGTCATGGGCTAAGCCTCCTTCTTATCGCGCGCCATCACGTACTTCTGCGTGGCCTGGGCGCATACCTCGCCATCGACGCGGGCAACAACATCGGCCGCGCACATGCGAGACGTGTTCTTGGTGATCGTCGCTTCCAGCGTTACCGTGTCGCCGGGGAGCACCATGCGACGGAACTTCGCCTTGTCTATGGCGGCGAAGTAGCCAACATGGCCCGCCTTGCCTTCTTGGGAAAGCAGACAACAGGAAGCCGCCTGGGCCAAAGCCTCCATCAGAATTACCCCGGGAAGAACCGGCTGACCAGGGAAATGTCCCTTGAACAGAGGCAATTCAGGATCCACGTCAAGCTCGGCAACGATGGATACGCCAGGCTCGCAGCTGAGCACACGGCTTACCCATACGAACGGGTCGCGATGGGGCAACAGCGCCAGCACGCCTTCCTTTTCGCACGGGAAGGTTACCGGGCACCCCTCTTCTATCTGCGTCATTATGCACGCACCTCCGCAAACGGACTGATGGCAAGCGTGGCGTTATGGCCGCCGAAGCCCAGGGAATTGGAAAGGACAACCTTCTGCGGGCGGTCGGTGATCGCAGCCGTGGGAACGAACACATCGCATTCCGGGTCCTTCTCAGCGTAACCTGCCGTGGGGGGCACAATGCCCTTGGATGCGGAAAGCGCGGAAACGATCGCTTCGATGGCACCGGCGGCGCCCAGCATATGGCCCACAACGCCCTTCACCGAGGTGACAGGGATCTGGCTGGCAAGCTCATCACCCAAAAGCGCATGCCAAGCGGTGGATTCCACCGCGTCGTTGATATGGGTTGCCGTGCCGTGGGCATTCAGGTGGCCCACTTCGGAAAGCTCAAAGCCGCCCTCATCCAACGCCTGGCGCATGGCACGGACAGCGCCATCACCCGAAGGGTCGGGGGAAGTGATGTGGTAAGCGTCGCCCGTGGAGCCGAAGCCCGTAACTTCCGCGATGATGTTCGCACCGCGGGCCTGGGCATGCTCCAGCGATTCGAGAACCAGGGCACCCGCACCCTCACCGGCAACGAAGCCGGAACGGCGGGCATCGAACGGCAATGCAGCAGCCGCGGGATCGTCGGACTTGGTAACGGCGCCAAGGTTGGCGAAGCCAGCCAGCGACATAGGGCTGGTGCCCTCTTCAGCACCACCGGCAAGGACGGCATCGGCCAACCCGAAGCGGATAAGGCGGTAGGCCTCGCCCACGCAATGGGTGCCCGATGCGCAAGCGGTAACGATATTCAGGCAGTCGCCCTTCAGGCCGTAGCGGATAGCCAGGTTGCCCGCCGCGATGTTCGAGATCATGGTGGGGATGAACAGGGGGCTCACTCGCTTGGCGCCCTTTTCGTGCAGCACCACCGACTCATGCTCGAAGATGCCCATGCCGCCTATGCCGGAACCGAACACGCAGGCGAAGCGGTTGGAGTCTTCCTCTTCCATCTTGATGCCGGCCTGCGCCATCGCCTCGTCTGAGGCCAAGATGGCATACTGCACAAAGGGGCTGAAACGGCGGGATTCCTTCTTGGTGAAGCCCAGCTCGATGGGATCGTAACCAGGGATGACGCCCACAACGTTCACGCCCAGGCGCTCACGCTCCTCTTCGGGCAGAAGGCTCAGGCAGCTTTCGCCGGCCACCACCTTTTCCCAAAGCACATCTGCGCCGATACCGGCCGGTGAAACCGCGCCGACACCGGTGATAACCACACGCTTGAAGCCGTTGGCCGTTGTGTTGTTGCTCATATGGACATCCCTCCATCGATTGCCAGAACCTGCCCGGTGATGTAACGGGCCTCGTTGCTTGCCAGGAAGGCCACCGCATTGGCCACATCCTCCGGCTTGCCGAACTCCTTGAGCGCAATGCGATCGAGCACAGCGCTTATCGCCTTTTCGCCCATGGCCTGGGTCATCGCCGTTTCGATGAAGCCCGGAGCGACGGCGTTCACCGTGATACCGCGCGGCGCCAGCTCCTTCGCAGCGCTCTTGGTCATGCCGACCACTCCCGCCTTGGAAGCAGAGTAGTTCACCTGACCGGCGTTGCCGTACAAGCCCACGACACTTGAAACGTTCACAATGCGGCCAGAACGCTGCTTCATCATGATGGGGGCAACGTGGCGAAGGCAGTTGAACGCACCCTTCAAGTTCACGTCTATCACCTGGTCGAAGGCCTCTTCGCTCATGCGCATCAGCAGGCCATCGCGCGTGATGCCGGCATTGTTCACCAGAACGTCTATGCGCCCCCATTTATCCATGATCTGCGCCGCCATTTCCTTGGCAGCGTCGAACTGCGATACGTCCGCACGCACGCACAGCGTTTCCACGCCGTGCTCCGCCGAAACCTCTTCGGCCAGCGTTTCAGCGTCTTTCAAGCTGCCCTCGCTCGAGCAGTTCAGCGCAACGGCATAGCCGCGCTTGGCAAAGACACGCACAACAGCGGCGCCGATGCCACGACTTGCGCCGGTAACGAGCGTAACCGGAAACTCTGCCCTGTTCTCATCCTTAGCCATGGCTACTCCCCTTCCTTCGAAGAAGCCGGCTGCACAAACATATCCCATTCATCGATGGTTCCCAGGCGCGTGCGCGAAGCCGCCTTGTCTATGCGACGAACAAGGCCGCACAGCACGGCACCATAGCCCACCTCGACGAAATCCGCTGCGCCCTCGGAAACAAGGGCCTGCACGCTCTGCTCGAACTTGACTGGGCTTACCACCTGGGCCGCAAGACGTTCGGCAGCCTGACCTATCTGGAAAGGCTGGGCGTCGGTATTGCAGATAACGGGCATCTTCGGCTCGCTCCAGGAAAGCTCGGCGCACTTGACACGCACGGCGTCGGCGGCGCTCGCCATAAGTGGGCTGTGGAATGCGCCGGCGGTGTTCAGGCGAGCGCTGCGCTTTCCGCCGCGCTCCTTCCACGCCACTTCAGCGCGGGCAACCGCAGCCGCATCACCGGAAACCACTACCTGGCCGGGGGCATTGAAGTTGGCGCATACCAGCACATCGCCCTGAGCGGCATCGTCGCACACCGCCTGCGCGTCTTCATGGCTTGCACCCAGCAGTGCTGCCATGGCACCAGGGCGCTCTTCGCATGCAGCAGCCATGGCGCGAGCACGGACGTCGAGCAAGGCGAATCCATCGGCATCGCTCAATGCTCCGGAAGCCATCAGCGCGCTTATCTGACCGAGGGAAAAGCCCAACACCGCATCGGGCTCGATGCCGCGCGCAGAAAGCGCATGCGAAAGGCCCACCGAAAGGGCAACGGCCAGCATCTGGGCGTTGTAGGCATCGTTGATCTGATCCTCGCTGCCGCTTTGCGACAGCTTCGCCAGGTCGACCCCGGAAACTTCCGATGCCAACGCAAAGGTATCGGCAACCTGGGAAATGCCAAGAAGGTCGGAGCCCATACCGGGCTTTTGAGCACCCTGCCCCGGGAACATGAACACGGCCATGCTACTGCACCTGGCCCTTCCACGCGCGCTGGGCGTTGGCATCGAGCATGCGCTGCAGGCCATCGCCCGCCCATTGCTCGGTCTGCGCCACCAGTTCATCGAGGATCTGGGCCGCCGGCTTCTGGTCGTGAACCAGGCAGGCAACCTGCCCCGACATAAGCGAGCCGTTGTCCACGTCGCCCTGCACGGCACGACGAAGCGAGCCGGCGAGCTGAACCTCGGTTTCCGGGTCTTTCGTGGGATCAGACTCGGCACGGCGCACCGCACGGGAGAACTTGTTCTTCAGCTGACGAACCGGGTGCCCGCCGGCACGGCCGGTAACGATGGTATCCGCATCCTTTGCGGCGATGACCTTTTCCTTGTAGGCCTGGTCGATACAGCATTCGTCTGCAGTTAGGAACCTCGTTCCCACCTGAACGCCTTCGGCGCCAAGGGCGATGGCGGCGGCAAAACCGCGCCCATCGGCAATGCCGCCTGCGGCGATAACGGGAATCGAAACCGCATCGCACACCGAGGGAACGAGCGCCATGGTGGTAAGCTCTCCGATGTGTCCGCCGGCTTCGCAGCCTTCCGCAACAACAGCATCGGCGCCGCAGCGCTCCATGCGCTTAGCAAGGGCGGCAGAGGCTACAACGGGGATCACCGTGATGCCCGCCTCTTTCCACATGTCCACGTAATTGCCTGGATTGCCGGCTCCCGTGGTAACAACGGAAACCTTCATCTCGGCAGCGAGCTTTGCCAATTCCGGAGCTTCCGGGTTCATCAGCATGATGTTCAAACCGAAGGGCTTGTCGGTCAAACGCCGAGCCTCCTCGATCTGGCCTCGAACCCACTCAATCGGGGCAGATCCACAGGCAATAATGCCCAGTCCGCCAGCCTCGCTCACCGCAGCAGCCAGTTTGGCATCAGCGATCCACGCCATGCCTCCTTGGATAACCGGCTGCTCAATACCCAACAATTGGGTTATACGTGTCCTCATGCACAGTGCCTCTTCCTGAATTGTGCTCGTTTCGCTCGTATCCCTACACGCGCTTACAGGGAATCGATGTACTCAACCAAGTCGCCAACGGTTTCCAAGCCCTCGGGCTCGCCGAACTCGACGTCGAGCTGCTCCTCCAGGTCGCATACCAGCTCGGTCATGTCCAGGGAGTCGATGTCCAATTCGTCGAACGTAGCGTCCTCGGTAACCTTCTCGGGTTCGATGTCGAGGTTCTCGTTCAGGATTTCCTTGATGGTATCGATGGTTGCCATGATCTGTCCTTTCTATAGCCCACGGCGCTTCCAGCCGCCGCAGTTCATCAGTCCAATCGCCCCAAAATAGGGCTAATATCACCAGTACTTTAACAGTGTGTTGGGTTTCAGATGCAAAAGCTAGATAACCTACATCTGCAGTGTTTCAGAGCGGCTGCGTACCGGATGCTCGCCATGTGCTTCGCGGTCGAAGAACTCCTTCACCTTGCCCACCGCGCGCACGAAAACGGCCTGCTCCTGAGCACTCAGCCCGTCGAGCGCTGCATCCACCATCTTGCGGTGGAATGCCTCGTGGGCCCTGAACGCCTTGCGCCCCTTCGAGGTAAGGCTCACCAGAACCTGCCGCCTATCCACTTCGCTCTTCGAGCGCAGAACGAAGCCCTTGCGCTCCAGCTTGCTCACTGCAGCGGTGAGGGTTGCCATGGTAACGTCCAGGCGCTCAGCCACCACCTTCATGGTGTTTGACTCGTGCAGACCCACAGCTGCGATGGTGTGCAGCTCGGCGATGGAAAGGCCGTCGGTAAGGCGGTTCTTCAGCGAGCGCTCCTCGATGCGAAGGATGGAGTTGAAAGTATCGGAGAGCAGGGTGTCCACCACTGCCCTTTCGCCACGGCAATCGATGTCGCTTGGGTTCTTCGCTTCCATACTCGCTCCCTTCGGCCTCTCTTTCCACAGCTGGCCTAAGCCGGCAAAGGTGTATTTATAGTAGATACGCAACCTACGGGTTTCAAGGCTTGTCGCAGCCCGTTTTGTGTGGCCTGCCAGGGTTTAGGCGAGGCTAGGCCCAAGACTCCAAGCCCCAGTTCGCGCTGCCGGTTTTACTGCACGCAGCACAAAGCCATTCCACCAGTTTAATCGCAAGCAGCACAAGCCGCGTCGCGTGCACGCTATTCTTGGGCGGGACCCAGGCCTATGCCCAACGCACCCATGCCCAAATGCGTTGCAATGGTTGCTCCGCACGGACAGGCTCCCTCGTCGACGTACTCCACCCCACATTCCGCCAGTGCCTTCTTCAGGCTCTCCAGCGCAGGCTCGTTGTCAACGTGGCAGAAGCGAATGGCCTGCGTGCCCTGTTCCTGAGTACGCTTCTGAACATGCGAGACGTACTGTTTCACCACGCCGCGCATGCCCTTCGCCTTACCGAAGGGAACCAACACGCCGCGTTCATCGAACGTGAAGATGGGCTTGATGTTCAGCAGGCTTGCGTCTTTCGCCCGTTCAGCTGAAAGGCGGCCTCCCTTCAGCAGGTTCTCCAGGGTCTCGCAGGCAACCAGGAACTGGGTTTGGGGGACGAAACGAAGGATCTCCGCTTCCGCTTCATCGAGTGACATACCCGCATCGCGCAGACGGCAGGCCTCTTTCAGAACAAGCGACGCCTGGGCAGAGGTTCCCAAGGTGTCTGCCACGCGCACTTCGCCCTCTACCTGACTTGCCGCCAAACGGGCCGATTCCACCGTGCCTGAAAGCACGCCGGCGATATGCAGGGAAAGCACACCGTCGTTTCCCTCGGCCAGCAACCGGTTGTACTCCACGATGAAATCGTGCGGCGAGGGTTGGGAGGTCTTCGGCAGGGTATCAGATGCGCCCATGCGCTCATAAAATTCCCTAGAGCTGATCTCGGTCTGGTCCTTCCACTCATCTTCTGCAATGCGGATGTTCAGCGGAACCATCGCCACCCCAAGGCTGCGATATTCCTCTTCGGACAGATCGAACGTCGAGTCGACAACAATCTCGAACCCCACGTTTCCTCCTTCCCTTGCCAGCGCAGAAATCACCGACATGCGCTGTGTCCAACCGTAGCGGCGCTACGGCACGGCATGGCGTCGTTCACCAGGCCTGGTCATTATTACTTAGTTTGGCTAACTAACTTTGAACAGGATAGTGACGCGCCCACACAGCAACAAGGCTATTCATAAGGTCAACATATGGAGTAGCTTTGAGGAATAACGTGGACACGAAGCCCTTACCCTCGGCGGCCACCGCCGTAGGATGACTTGCGCGCCCCGAAGGCACTCCCCTTTCGGGCGGTTTTCTTCAAGTCGCCCAGGATATCTTCCTCGTCCTTGCCCTCAAGCTGGGCACGCAGGCGCACCACCTGGTCGCGCGCGGCGGCGGCACGCTCGAAGTCCATGGCAGCAGAAGCCTCCATCATCTCATCTTCCAGAGAGGCCACTACGCGCAGCATCTCGCTTCGCGAATATCCCGCCAACTCCGCATTCACCTCGGCAGCGCTTCGCTTGCCTTCCTCGGTTTCCAGGTAATCGGTGATGTCCGAGATACCCTTCTTCACCGTTTTGGGGACGATGCCGTGCTCTTCGTTGTAGGCGATCTGGATAGCGCGGCGGCGGCGCGTCTCGGTTATGGCCAGGTTCATGGAGTCTGTGATCTTGTCGGCGTACATGATCACCTTGCCGTCCGCGTTTCGGGCGGCGCGGCCTATGGTCTGGATGAGCGAGCGGTGATTGCGCAGGAAGCCTTCTTTGTCGGCGTCCAGGATGGCAACAAGGGTTACCTCCGGCAAGTCCAAGCCCTCGCGCAGAAGGTTGATGCCCACCAGCACATCGAAGCGGCCCATGCGCAGGTCCCTCAAGATCTCGACGCGTTCCAGCGTGCCGATGTCGGAATGCATGTAGCGGGCGCGAACCCCCTGGTCAAGCAAGTGCTCGGTAAGGTCTTCGGCCATCCGCTTGGTAAGCGTGGTTATGAGCACGCGCTCCTTCTTCTTCGCGCGGGCCTTCACCTCGTCGATGATGTCGTCGATCTGCGAGATGATGGGGCGCACCTCGATCTCGGGGTCAAGCAGGCCGGTTGGGCGGATGATCTGCTCGATCTTCGCCTCGCTCACCCGATTCTCATAATCACCCGGGGTGGCGGAAACGTAGACGAACTGCGGGATGCGCGCCTCGAACTCGTCGAAGCGAAGTGGGCGGTTATCCAGGCACGATGGCAGGCGGAAGCCATGCTCGGCCAGGGTGATCTTGCGGGACCGGTCGCCTTCGTGCATGCCACGGATCTGCGGCACGGTCACATGGCTCTCGTCGATGAAGCAAAGGAAGTCGGAAGGGAAATAGTCGATGAGCGTGTAGGGCGGCTCACCGGGCTTACGGCCGTCAAGGTGCCGCGAGTAGTTCTCGATGCCCGAACAGAAGCCCATGGTCTCTATCATTTCCAAATCATAGGAAGTGCGCTGTTCAAGCCGCTCCGCTTCCAGCAGCTTCCCCTCTTCCCTGAACTGGGATAGGCGGTCTTTCAGTTCCTCTTGGATGCTGTTCACCGCCCGCTCCAGCGCCGGGCGCGCCGCCACGTAATGGGATGCAGGCCAAACGGGTAGCGCCTCGTACGTGCCCAGCACCTCGCCGGTGACGTTATCGATCTCCGAGATTTCCTCTATCTCGTCGCCCCAGAACTCCACGCGGATCGGGTTGTCCGCATAGGGCGGGAACACATCCAGCGAATCGCCGCGAACACGGAACGTGCCGCGCTTCAGCTCGTAGTCGTTGCGGTCGTACTGGATGTCGATAAGGCTGTGGATCAGCGCATCCCGATCCTGTTCCACTTCTTTATCCAAGAAAACGGCCATGCCCGCATATTCCATGGGCGAGCCGATGCCGTAGATGCAGGATACGGAAGCCACCACGATAACGTCGCGGCGGGAAAGCAGCTGGGAGGTGGCTGCATGGCGCAGCTTTTCCACCTCCTCATTGATGGAGGCGTCTTTCTCTATGAACGTATCGGTGGTGGGAACGTAGGCTTCCGGCTGGTAGTAGTCGTAGTACGACACGAAGTAGACCACCGAATTGTTCGGGAAGAACTCCTTCAGCTCGCTGGCAAGCTGAGCAGCCAGCGTTTTGTTCGGGGCAAGCACCAGCGTGGGCTTCTGCACGGCCTCGATGGTCTTTGCCATGGTATAGGTCTTGCCCGAACCGGTAACGCCCAGAAGCGTTTCGTAGCGCATGCCCGATTCGATGTTGCGCGCCAGCTCTGCGATGGCCTTTGGCTGGTCGCCCGCAGGCTCGTAAGGGGAAACAACCTGGAACGGCTGCGACGAAAGCCGGGAAACAGGCAGCTTCCCCTCCATCTCATGGCCTTCAAGGCTTCTCAAATGAGCCATAGTTCCTCCTCAACGAACCAACCTGACGAAACGGGCGCCCCAGAAGAGCGAACCGCAAAACTTCAGACACCAGATTAACGAATCCTAAGAAGCGCCCATAGCTCTTCAGAGAAGCAAGACGGTCACGCCGACAAGGGCGTTTACCAACATTGAAGACGATTACGGCCTGCCGAGACCGCCACTCCGTAAACCAGACTAACCAATAATCGGAAGGATATCGGAATCCCACCACTTCTGTATTTGATCCTGAAACTGCTCGATGCTGCCATCGTTGTTGAAGACCACATCGGCAATGGACAGGCGCTGCTCTTCGGGAACCTGGTTCGCCAGGCGGTTGCGCGCATCCTCCTCGCTGAAGCCCCGCGAAGCCATCAAGCGCCTCACGCGCACTTCCGGGCTGGTGGTAACCGCCACAACGATATCGGCGTTGGTGTAGAAGTCGTCCCTGCCATCGAGGATGGCCATTTCCAGGACGACAACCTTATGGGTTTTCTCCAAGGCAGCGATGCAGTCCAAGCAGCCCTGGTACAGGCGGGGCTGGGTGATGTTGTCGAGCTTCTTGGTGTTCTCGGCGCAGCTGAAGGCCTTGGCAGCAAGGGCCGAGCGCACCACTTCGCCTTCGGCGTCGAAGATATCGCTGCCGAACGCCTGCCCAAGCTCTTCCTTCATGGCAGGGTCGAACAGGTTGGCATGCCCCACCTCGTCTGCCAGCACAACGCCGGCACCCTTCTGCTCCAAAAACGACATCAACGTCGATTTGCCCGAGCCGATGCCACCGGTAACGAAGATCCTCACGGTTTCCTCCTCAACTTCGTTTTCCCAATTCTATCGCTTCAGCGAAAACGATCCCTTCCGTACCCTCGCAAACAAAAAAGCGGTGAACCGCACAGGCAGTTCACCGCTTTCGAAACAAAGCTAAGCAGCTGAGTTATTCAGCAGCCTCGGGCTTGGGCTCGGGCTCGGCAACAGCGATCTCGATGCCCAGATCCTCGGCAGCAGCCTTCATGGAAAGGGAGATGCGACGACGCTCAACGTTTACGTCCATGACCTTAACCTTGACGACCTCGCCAACCTTGACAACCTGAGCAGGCGAATCGATGTGACGCATTGCCATCTCGGAGATATGTACCAGACCCTCGACGTTTGCGCCCAGCTCGATGAATGCACCGAAGGGAACGATCTTGGTGACCTTGCCGTCGACGATGGTGCCAACAGGATAGGTCTCGACGAGCTTCGTCCACGGATCCTCGGTGGTCTGCTTGAGACCAAGGGAGATGCGCTCACGCTGCAGGTCGACATCGAGAACCTCGACCTCCACCTCTTCGCCGACCTTCACAACCTCGGAAGGATGGTTTACGTGGCTCCAAGAGAGCTCGGAGATGTGGATCAGGCCGTCGATGCCGCCCAGGTCGACGAATGCACCGAAGTCGACGATGGAGGAAACGGTGCCCTTCAGGCGCATGCCCTTGGACAGCTTCTCCAGGATCTCGGCGCGCTCGTTCTTGCGGCCCTCCTCCAGGAGGACACGACGAGAGAGAACAACGTTGTTGCGGTTGCGATCCATCTCGATGACGCGAGCCTCGATCTCGGTGCCCAGGTAGGCGGAGAGATCCTTGACGCGACGAAGGTCGACGAGGGATGCAGGAAGGAAGCCGCGCAGGCCGATGTCGAGGATCAGGCCGCCCTTGACAACCTCGATAACCTCGCCGGTGACAACCTCGCCGGCCTTGAACTTCTCTTCAACACGGATCCAGGCGCGCTCGTACTCAGCACGCTTCTTGGAAAGGATAAGGCGACCGTCCTTGTCCTCCTTCTGGAGAACCAAGGCCTCGAGCTTATCGCCCAGGGTAACGACCTCGGAGGGATCGGCATCCTTGCGAATGGAAAGCTCGCGGGCAGGAATAACGCCCTCGCTCTTGAAGCCGATGTCAACGAGGACCTCGTCATGCTCGATCTTCACAACGGTGCCGTCGATCAGATCGCCCTCGTCGAAGTCGGTCAGAGTGCCATCGATCATCTGGTTCATTTCCTCGTCGGAAATGTCCTGGAAATCGATGACGGACGTGTTCTTGATTTCGGTCAAAACGGACCCCTTTCAAAAAAGTATCGGGGACCCTTCGTACGTGCTTGAAGTTAAAACATTCATTCATGTATGTCGCGCTCTCCGATTGGGGCGCCAACAACAAACATGTCTCGGGGGCCTACAGTTCTTGCCTGCCTTATTACAGACCAGGAAAGTATAGCATAGGGAGCCCCGCACACCGCGAGGCTCCCTATGCTAATTAATATATTTTTTGCAGGCGAAACGTCCTGCGCCAACCGCGGCCGCACAGCCGCGAAAGCGCCTACTGGGCTACTTGTGCGCCGCCTCGAATTCCTTCATGTAATCGACCAAGGCCTGCACGCCTTCGACGGGCATGGCGTTGTAGATGCTGGCGCGCATGCCGCCTACCGTGCGGTGGCCCTTGATGTTCTCGATGCCGTGCTCCTTGGCGCCCTTGACGAACTCCGCGTCCAGGTCGGCGTCGCCGGTGACGAACGGGACGTTCATGATGGAGCGGTCTTCCTTGCGGGCGGTTGCCGTGTAGAAATCGGTGGAGTCGAGGTAGTCGTAGAGCAGCGAGGCCTTGTCCTCGTTGCGCTTCTTCATGGCCTCCAGGCCGCCCTGGGCCTTCAGCCACTTGAACACCTTGCCGCAGATGTAGATGCCGTAGCACGGCGGGGTGTTCGACATGCTGCCTGCGTCCACCTGGGTCTTGTAGCGCATGATAGTGGGCGTGTTGGGAAGCCATTCTTCCTTCACCAGGTCGTCGCGCACGATGACGATGACCACACCGGCGGGGCCGACGTTCTTCTGAACGCCGCCGTACACCAGGCCGTACTTCGAGACGTCGATGGGCTCGGAAAGGAAGCACGAGGAGACGTCGCTCACCAGCGGCACATCGCCCGTTTCGGGGAGCTTGTGGTAATGGGTGCCGTAGATGGTCTCGTTCTCGCAGATGTAGACGTAGTCGGCATCGCTGCGGAACTCGAGCTCGTCGACGTTGGGGATGTACGAGAAGTTCTCGTCCTCACTGGAGGCAACGCAGCGCGCATCGCCGAAGATCTTGGCCTCCTTGAAAGCCTTCTTCGACCAGGAGCCGGAAACGATGTAGTCGGCCTTGCCGTTCAGCATGAGGTTCATGGGAATGGCGGCGAACTGCTGCGTGGCACCGCCCTGCAGGAACAGCACGTGGTAGTTGTCAGGGATGTTCATGAGCTCGCGCAGGTCGGCCTCGGCCTCTTCGATGATGCCCTTGAACGCGGCTGAACGGTGACTCATCTCCATGACCGACATACCCGTGCCCTTGTAGTCGAGCATCTCTGCGGCAGCCTCGCGAAGCACTTCCTCGGGAAGCACTGCCGGGCCTGCGGAAAAGTTGTACACCCTAGCCATAGTTCAAAGTCCTTTCGACGGCCGCACTTGCAAGCGCGGCTGAATCCAATAGAGGTACTTTAGCAGAGTGGAGCAGCGTTGCGGCCACGAAAGCAGTCAATGGTCGAAGCGGTTCCGCCAACGTGCGGGTCTTGCTGCGCGCCGGAAACGACTCGCGCTGCAAGCGATGGACGCCGGGGCCAACGCTCGTGCGCGGCAGCCATGGGACAATCACCGCCGCAAGCCGCGGAAGGCCCTCAGCACAAGCCCCACGGTGACCGTCGGCTACAGAAGGCCCCAGAACCCGCCGGTGACGCTGATAAGGGCGAACCAGATTGGCGGGACGAACAGCGCAGGCAGGAGGTTCATGGTGCTGATCTCCTTGAGCTTGAGCAGGTTGATGCCGCTTGCAAGGATGAGCAGGCCGCCGATTATGGCGATCTCGCACATCATGCCCTCACCCATAAGGGGAGCCAGAAGGTTCGCCAGCAGGAAGATGGCCCCCTGCCAGCAAAACAGCACCACCGCGGCGAACGCGATGCCGATGCCGAACGTGGCGCCGAACACCATGGAGGAAACCAGGTCGAGCGTGGCGTTGGTAAGCAGGTAGGTCTCGTCGCCGTACAGCGCGCTGTTGATGGGGCCCAAGATGGAAAGGGTGCCCACGCAGAACAGCATGATGGCCGTGGAAAGGCCCTTCGCGAAATCGGAGTCGCTCTTCTTCGAGCGCTTCTCTACCGCGCGCTTGAAACGGCCCTCCAAATCAAGCGCGGTGCCCACCACTGCGCCGATGGCCATGCTGGCGATGAACAGCACCGGATACGAGCTGTTCGGCATGTTCTGCACCACGGCGTTGAGGCCCATGCCCACCGTGGCAATGCCCAGGGCAACGAAGATGGCCTCTTGGTACTTGGGCTTCAGACCCTTCTTGGCGATGCTGCCGATGGCAGACCCCAGCAGGATGCAGCAGGTATTTACGATGGTTCCGATCATAGTCGTACGAGTATACGCCTAGGGGCGAAAGGGACAAACGCCGACGGCGGCGAACAGCCGCAGGAACGGGGCGGCTGGCTCGGGGCTATCGGATCGGGAAAACCGAGGCTACAGCGAACGAGCTGCGTTGATGGCCGTGCGAAGCGCCGTGATCACCGTGCCGCGGAAGGCGTTCTGCTCCAGGACCTCAAGCCCCTTGATGGTGGAACCGGAAGGCGAGGTTACCTGGTCCTTCAGCTCACCAGGGTGCTTGCCGGTTTCCAGGACCATCTTCGCCGAGCCCATGACCGCCTGCGCCGCGATCTCGTAGGCCTGCGCGCGCGGGAGCCCCTCGGCAACGCCGGCATCGGCCAGGGCCTCGATGAACATATATACATAGGCTGGGGTGCTGCCGCCGACGGCGCTGCAGGCATCCACCAGGCTTTCTTTCAGCTGGACCGTTTTACCGAAGCTCTTCAGCAGGCCCTCGACATAGGCGACGTCTTCGCCAGT
>CAVFYB010000037.1:0-15749 GCA_963626845.1 Bacteroidaceae bacterium
GCAACGATAAGCTGCCAATTACGTTCCGTTTTCATGATTCCCCCTTCTTTTTGAATCATTGTACGCGAAATGGCAGAACGGGCTGAAAGCGACAGCGCAGAGCGGCAAACCGGGGCCGATTGCTTGGGCCCCATCGCGAGACAGGGCCCCGGAAACAAAAAAAATCACCGCTCGGAACCGAACGGTGATTGGTGCTTAAAGTGGTGCGCCGTGAGGGATTCGAACCCCCGACGTACTGATTCGTAGTCAGTCCCTCTATCCAGCTGAGGTAACGGCGCGTTTTCAGCAGGGATTAGTATCCTCGCTTTGCCGCGCCACGTCAACACTTTTCTTCGAATGTGAAGGGAATGTGGTGACGCCGGCGTACCCGCAGGCCAATCGCCCGCGCGTGACCGCACCGCCCATCCTGCCTGCACCGGTCAAGCCGCACAGGGCCGCTCTGCCCTCGCCCCTCCCGCACCGACCGAGCCAGCCGAACCGCGCGTGCGCTGCTCCCGCAAATGCCAACACCGAGGACCGAGCACCTGCCCCGTTTTTTACTTTCTTTTCACTTCGCCGGCGCGCACAAAAAGCGGCCATCCCTTACAATCAGATGTGCTTTGAGCCCAAGGCTTTCGTTTCTGCGCCCAAAGCACGCACCGAACCTACTCGGTGCCTACCTGGCCAATTAGGAAAGGACATTACTTGAAGGTTCGAAAATCGAAACCTCACAGTAATTAGCCTTCGGCCCCGCATTCGAACTTGCATCATGTGGCGGTCGAGGGACGACTGCGACATGAACGTACTGCGCCCGCCGGCGCTTGTCTTGCGTTGAGCACGCCGTGCCCGCAAAACAAGGCTGACAGCGCGCGGTTCACCAAGGGGGAATTGCATGCTCTACCTATCTCAGATGCTCGGCGAGCCCGTCATCGACGCCAATGGCGAGAAGATCGGCTCCATTTCCGACCTCGCCATCCAAACCGGCGAGGTTTTCCCGCGCATCACCAGCCTGGCCTTCCGCGGCCCGGGCAAAACGCCTTTTATGATCTCGTGGCGCAAGTACGTCGAAAGCTTCAGCGAGGAAGAGGGCATCCGCCTGAAGGTAGACCGCACCGCCATCCGCTTCAGCTACCTGCAGCCCGCCGAGGTCCTGCTGGCGCGCGACCTGCTTGACCGCCAGATCGTTGACACGCAGGGCATGAAGGTCGTGCGCGTAAACGACCTGAAGCTCTCCGAATCGGGCACGCAGCTTCGCCTGCTGGGCGCCGAAGTGGGCATGCGCGGCATCCTGCGCGGGCTAGCGCCCTGGGTGGAAAAGGCCGCGTGCGGCGTTGCCAAGGCCTTCGGCAAGAGCATCGACGAGCGCCTTATCGCCTGGAACTACATGGAACTGCTGGACCGCGACCTTTCGAAGGTGCAGCTTTCCGTTTCCCATACCCGCCTGGAGGAACTGCACCCCGCCGACGTGGCCGACATCTTGGAGCAGCTCGACCCGAAGCAGCGTGCCAACGTGTTCCAGCACCTGGACGACGCGCAGGCCGGCGACGCCATCTCCGAGATGGAAGACGAGTTCCAGGCCGACATCATCGAAGGCCTAGACGAAAACCGAGCCTCCCGCCTTCTGCAGGACATGGACCCCGACGATGCCGCCGACATCGTGGGCGACCTTCCCTACGAAAAGGCTGAAACCCTGTTGCGCCTGATGGGCGTGGAAGACGCCGCCGAGATCCGCAAGCTGCTGGGCTACAAGGAAGACACCGCCGGCGGCTTGATGACCACACAGTACGTGGCCATGCACACCACCGACACCGTACAGGAAACCACCGAGGTACTGCGCGGGCTAGACGAGGATCACCCCACCATCAACTACGTGTACGTACTGGACGAGTACGACAAGCTGGTGGGCGTGCTCTCGCTGCGCACCCTGGTGCTGGCCAAGGACGACACCCCGCTTTCCGACATCATGTTCGACGAGCTGATAACCTCACTGCCGGAAGAATCGGAAGACGAAGTTGCCGCCGACATCTCCAAGTACGACCTCATGGCAATGCCCGTGGTAAACGAGCAGGGCCAGCTTCTGGGCATCGTCACCGTAGATGACGCCATGGAGGTTATCGAGGACAACGTGGAAGAGAACCGCACGCGCTGGGCCTGGGGCCAATTCGCCATCATGCTGGCGGTATTCGTCGTCCTGCTCATCCCCTATACATTCGCAATCCTGCACTTCTTCGGCAGCAACTAGGATCGAGGCTTCCCTATGACGTTAAAGGACAGCAACCTGCAGGCCGCACCCGCAGGCACCGCTTCCTCCACCGACCTGGCCAACAAGCCCGACCAGCAG
Source organism: Bacteroidaceae bacterium (assembly GCA_963626845.1). Classification (GTDB taxonomy): domain Bacteria; phylum Actinomycetota; class Coriobacteriia; order Coriobacteriales; family Eggerthellaceae; genus Anaerotardibacter. Next base: position 2,321 of record CAVFYB010000037.1, read on the forward strand.
AACGACGACGGGAAGAAGCAGCGCTCCAAGGCGTTTTTGGTGCTGGCGGCCATGGGCCCGGGCATCGTAACCGCCATGGCAGGCAACGACGCCGGCGGCATTTCCACCTATTCCACCGTGGGCGCGAAGTTCGGTTACGCAACGCTGTGGATCATCCCCGTCATGTGCGTCCTGCTCATCGTGGTGCAGACCACCGCCACGCGCATGGGCGCTGTAACCGGCAAGGGCTTTTCGGCGCTTATCCGCGAGAGCTTCGGCATCCGCCTTACCGCGCTTGCCATGTTGGCGCTGCTCATCGGCAACGTTGCCACCACCTTCTCGGAGTTCGCCGGCGTGGCATCGGGCATGGAAATGTTCGGCGTGCCGCGCTGGATATCGGTCCCTGTGGCGGCGGCAGCCGTGTGGGGGCTCATCATCGGCGGAAGCTACAAGCGCGTGCAGAACATCTTCCTGGCGCTTTCCTGCGTGTTCGCCACCTACATTGTGGCCGCAATCTTGGCGCAGCCGAACTGGGACGAAACCCTGCTGGCAACGGTAACGCCGGCGGGCAGCACCGACGTGAGCTTCCTTTCGCTCACCGTTGCCATGGTGGGCACCACCATCGCGCCGTGGATGATGTTCTTCGCGCAGAGCAACGTGGTGGAAAAGGGCGTGCGCGTGCGCGACATGCCCTATCAGCGCATCGACGCCGTAACGGGTGCCGTGGTGGGCTGCATCGTTGCCTGGTTCATCATCGTCACCACCGGCACGGTGCTGTTCCCCCAGGGAATCGAGGTGGAAAGCGCCGAGGCCGCGGCTGCCGCGCTGGAGCCCTTCGCCGGCCAATACGCGAAGGCCCTGTTCGCCATCGGCCTGGTGGCAGCCAGCCTGCTTGCGGCCTGCGTGCTGCCCCTTACCACTTCCTTCGTTATCTGCGAGGCCTTCGGCTGGGAGGCCGGCGTTTCGTTCACGTGGAAGGAAGCGCCGCTGTTCAAGGGCATCTTCACCTTCGTCATCGTGGTCTCCGCCATCGTGATCCTCATCCCGGGGCTGAACCTGATGGGCATCATGCTCACCGCACAGTTCGTCAACGGCGTTATCCTGCCGGTGCTGCTGGTGTTCATGGCCATCATCGCCTGCGACAAGCACGTTATGGGCAAATACGTTTCGGGCAAAATCTCTCGGGCGCTGCTGTACCTCACCATCGTGGTGGTGGGCATCCTTTCCGTGATCTGCCTGGTTATGCAGGTGCTGGGAATCGGCTAGCCGCTGGTTTGGCGGCAGTGCCTTGCCACCGCTTCCTCAAGGCGGCTGCAGGCTTCCTGGATGATGGGCTTGGGGCTTGCCAAGTTCAGGCGAACGAAGCCAGACCCTTCTTTGCCGAACATGGGGCCCAGATCAAGCCACAGCTTCGCATCCTCTTCCACCAGCTTCTTGATTCCCGCATCGTCCAAGCCGAGGCCGCGGCAATCGAGCCAAGGCAGGTAGGTACTCTCCAGAGGAACAAGGCGCACGCCGGGCATCCGGCCGACCGCGGCCTGAAGCACCTGGTAGTTCCCGTCAAGCACCTCTTTCAGCTGCTCCAACCATTCTTCACCCTGCTCATAGCACGCCTGAGCGGCAACAACGCCGAACACGCTGGGCTCGTCATAACCGGTGCGGTTGCGGGCACGCTTGAAGGCGGCGCACAGGCCGGGGTTCGGGATGAAGATATTCGAAAGCTGCAGCCCGGCCAAGTTGAAGGTCTTGCTCGGCGCGGTACAGATGATCGCATGCTGGGCGTACTTTTCCCCAAGCGAAGCGTAGGGTACATGCACGTGGCCAGGACGGGCAAAGTCGGCGTGGATCTCGTCGGCGACAACCAGCACGCCATGGCGCAAGCAGATATCGCCGATCTTCCTCAGCTCGTCTTCAGTCCATGCGCGACCAACGGGGTTGTGAGGGTTGCACAAGATGAAGAGCTTCGCGCCGGTTTCTGCGAGCTGGCGCTCGAACCCCTCGTAGTCCATGGTGTAGCGCCCATCTTCATAGATCAGCGGGCTGGTTGCCATCTTGCGGCCGTTGTCTTGGATCATAAGACGGAACGGGTAGTACACCGGAGGCTGGATGATAACCTGATCGCCTGGCTGGGTGAAGGCGTTCACCGCCGTTGCAAGGGCGAACACCACGCCCGGGGTAAGCACGAACCACTCGCGCTCAGGACGCCAACCGTGGCGGCGGTCGAACCAGCTCTGCACGGCTTCGTAGTAGCCGTCGGTGGCCATCGTGTAGCCGTATACGCCCTGTTGCACGCGCTCGGCAAGGGCCTCTATTGCGGCAGGCGCGGTTTTGAAGTCCATGTCGGCCACCCACAGCGGCAGATCATCAGGCGAATGGTGCCGCTTGGCCCAGGCATCCCACTTCAAGCAGCCGCTGTTGCGGCGATCGATGATGGTCTCAAAATCGTATTTCTTCATCTGGACGTCCTTATCAGTGCGTTCCTTCATACGGAAATGGTAGTCCCTCTAGGCAAGCGCTTGCTCCAGGTCGAGCAGCAGATCCTCAACATCCTCTATACCCACCGAAAGGCGAAGGAGGCGCTCATCGATGCCCAGCTCGTCCAAGATGGGCTTTGGCATGCAACCGTGCGTTTGGACCAGCGGGTAGGTTATCAGGCTCTCCGTGCCACCCAAGCTTTCAGCGAATAGGATGATCTTCGTGCGTTCAAGCGCCGCCAGAGCGCGTTCCTGCGTATCTACCTTGAAGGAGATCATCGCCCCGAAACCCGTAGACTGACGCCGCGAAAGCTCGTAACCGGGGTGGTCCGGGCTGCCCACGTAATGCACCTCGGCAACGTGGGGGTTGTTCCTGAGCGCCTCGGCTATTCGTTTCGCATTCGCCTCCTGCTGTCGCAGGCGCACTCCGAGCGTCTTAAGGCTGCGCAGCATCATCCAGCTATCGAACGGGCTCAGCTGATTCCCCTCGCTCATGGCGGCGTTGAACAGCGGTTCCAGCAGGCTCCCATCGCGCAGAACAAGAAAACCGGAAAGCACGTCGTTGTGGCCGCACAGGTACTTTGTGCCGCTGTACACCGTTATGTCGGCACCAAGCTGAAGGGGCTTCTGGAAATACATGGTCAGAAACGTGTTGTCTACCGCCAGTATGGCGCCGTGGTCGTGGGCAAGACACGCGAGCGCCGCGATGTCGGCAACCTTCATGGTGGGGTTGGTGGGTGTCTCCAGGAACACAAGCTTCGTATTCGGCCGGAATGCGGCCTTGGCTTTTTCCAAATCAGCCAGGTCCACATAGCTGAACTCGATACCGTATTGCGTGTATATGTTGCTGAATAGCCGATACGTGCCGCCGTACAGATCGCTGCTCACCACGACATGATCGCCCGAGCGCACAATCTTCAGCAAGGCGGTGATGGCTGCCATGCCGCTTGAAAACGCCAGCGCCTTCTTGCCGCCCTCCAGAAGGGCAATGGTGTTCTCGAGCTCCAAACGCGTGGGGTTACCGCAGCGCGAATAACAGTAACCAGTGGATTCGCCCCAAGCAGGATGCGCGAACGTAGCGGACTGGTACAGGGGATAGCTTATGGAACCCGTTTTCTTGTCGATGCCCTCGTAGCCGCGCACCGCAATGGAGTCCATGTGCCAACCGGCATGCTTTTCAGGGTCGATCCCCATCAGGCCTTCGATCTCGTCGGCCATGGCCTCGAAGCTGGAATCGTTCATGCGGGCGCGCCCTTTCTTCTTAAACGCGGGCAAAGTGCCCATCGATCTGTGTTCTCCGAGTGCGTAGTGTAGCGAAGGCGCAGGGCGAATGGAGGTAAAACCAGTGGTTGCGTTATACGCGTTCCCTAACGCCTGCTATCAGGCAAATAATCGGCAACGATCAAAAGGTGCGTCGTGAAGAACCGCCGCCTCACCAGCGCCGGCCGCCGCCCGTCAGGAATGGCCCCACCGACTTCTGCAAGCTGGGCCTTCAGCGCCCCTCGAATGCACAGCCGCCGCCTACCTGCCTGTATTCCCCTGATGGGCAAACGCAACAGCAACGCAATGAAGCTGCCCTATAATCGGCACAGTTGAAAACGCGCCCGCAGCGCTGTTTCAAGGAGCGCAGTGACAGCCACAAGGCAAAAGCCCACCGCCTTCCTTAAAGCTCGCGTTGCCCGCGCACAGACAGCAGTAAAGGAGACTGTCCCATGGAAGGCTTCGAGCTTCTTTCCACCGGCGCCTGGTCTATCGTGCCGCCGCTTCTGGCACTTGGTCTGGCGCTTCTTACCAAGGAGGTGTATTCCTCCCTGCTGGTTGGCGTGTTCAGCGGACTTGTTATCTACGAGTTCTCGTTGGGCGGCGCCGGAATCGACCAGCTTATCGCCGCATTCTGCGATATCCCACAGATCATGGCCGAGCAGATTGCCTCCAACGGCGCGCTCATCCTGTTCCTTGCGCTGCTGGGTGCCCTGGTGGTGCTCATAGCCATCGCCGGCGGCTCGCGCGCCTACGCCGAGTGGGCGGCCAAGCATATCAAGAACGCCCGCATGGCCGCCTTTATGACAGCCGTCCTTGGCTTGGTCATGTTCATCGACGACTACTTCAACTGCCTTACCGTCGGTGCAGTTATGCGCCCCATCACCGACAAGTTCCGCATGAGCCACGAAAAGCTGGCCTGGATCATCGACTCCTCGGCCGCGCCGGTGTGCATCATCGCACCCGTTTCCTCGTGGGCGGTCGCCGTGGGCGGCTACCTGGGAGATGACGGCTTCAACACTTTCGTTGCCTCCATCCCCTACAACCTGTATGCGTTGATCACCATCGTGTTCGTGTTCGCCATGTGCATCTACGGCAAGGACTTCTTCAGCATGGGCAAAGCCCAGCGCGACTGCGAAGAGCACTCCTACAGCGACATACCCCGCCACCCCTCAGCGCTTGCCAGTGTTTCCGGTGCGGGCGTGCCCGCCAACCCCGACGCAGTAGAAACCGTGGTTACCGAGCAATCCGACCTTGAGGGCGCCACCAAAGCTGAAGAGCAGTTCAAGGGCCTTCCGGTTTCGCAGAACGGCAAAGTGTACGATCTCATCGTTCCCATCCTGGTGCTTATCGTGTTCGCCATCCTGGGCATGCTCTACGCCGGCGGCTACTTCGAGGGCGCTGATTTTGCAACCGCCATCGGCGAAGACCCCATCACCGGCCTGTGCATAGGCGCCGTGGTTGCCCTGGTGGTTTCAGCCTGTATGTACCTGCCCCGCAAGCTCACCACGCTGATGGGCTACACCGAGGGCGTTTCCGAAGGCGTTCGCTCCATGGTGGGCGCCATTATGATCTTGGTGTTGGCGTGGAGCTTGGGCGGGTGCTGCCGCTACATGCTGGGCACCGGTGAATTCGTTTCCAGCTTCCTTACCAGCACGGGCTTCGCCCTTCAGCTGCTGCCGGCCATCATCTTCGTGGTAGCGGGCTTCATCGGCTTCGCCATGGGCACCTCTTGGGGCACCATCGCCCTTATCTTGCCCATCGTGCTAGGCGTTTTCCCCGAAGGCGACCCGCTGTTCCTGATCACCATCGGCGCAACCCTGGCAGGCGCCGTATACGGCGACCATGTATCGCCCATCTCCGACACCACCATCCTTTCCTCGGCCGGCGCCGACTGCAACCATCTGCGTCACGTTGCCACGCAGCTGCCCTACGCAACCCTGGTTGCCGCGGTTTGCCTGGTGGGCTACCTGGTGGCAGGCTTCACCGCAACCCCCTGGCCTTCGCTCATCGGCGGCATGGTCGTTATCCTGGCCGTGGTTGCCGCAACGCGTGTGTTCGCCGGCAAGAAGGCTGCCTAAGCTGAAACCGCAGACAACGCACCCAGCAAGCCAAAGCGCCTGTCGAACGAATCCGACAGGCGCTTTTTTGTTGTCACATGGCAACGGCACTGGGCGACATTGCCGCACCGAAGCAAGCTCGGACCAGCAGGCAAGAATACCCACTCATTCCCAACAGGAGAAACGCCCTGATCTTGGACGTGACAGCGAGCAGGCCCTGATTACGGGCATGCGCCAGTAAAACAGCGAGGCCCACGCTGGCGCCCCAGATTGCCACGAGGATCCGCGCCAGGCGTGCTTTGCACGTCAAGCAGGCTCGCAGCGGCAAGATGGGGTGCCAGCGTGGGCCGCAGCGTCAACCGCTTTCGCCGCTTGTTAAACGGCGAAAGATACAAACCTATCGTTCCTCGATGGGCTTGTAGGTGCGAGGCTGCACCGAGGTCTTGTACGCGGGGCGGATGATGCGCTTGCCGCTTACCAGCTCCTCGAAGCGGTGCGCCGCCCAACCGGCCATGCGCGAGCACGCGAACAGCGGCGTGATGAGGTCTTGCGGGATGCCCATCATGGAGTACACGAAGCCTGAGTACATATCTACGTTCGCGCACATCTCCTTCTTGGTGCCCTTCTCGCGCTCGATAACCTCGGGGCTCAGGCGCTCGATGAGCTTCAGCAGGTTCAGCTCGGCCTCGTATTCGGTACCAGCCGCCAAGTCGGTAGCGAACTTCTTGCAGATAACCGCGCGAGGGTCGGAAAGGGTGTACACCGCATGGCCCATGCCGTAGATAAGGCCCGTGCGGTCGTAAGCCTGCTTGTTCACGATCTTCGCGATGTAGGAGGCAACCTCGTCTTCATCTTCCCAGTTGGAAACGTTTTCCTTGATTTCCTTCTGCATGGCAAGAACCTGGTGGTTCGCGCCGCCGTGCTTGCTGCCCTTCAGCGAGCCGATGGCGGCAGCGTACGCCGCATACGGATCGGTGTCGGCGGAAGAGAGCACGCGGCACGTGAAGGTGGAGTTGTTGCCACCGCCGTGCTCTGCGTGCAGGCACATCATGATGTCGAGCATGCGCGCTTCCTCGGGCGTGAACTCGCGGTTCGGACGCAGCATGGAAAGGATGGTCTCGGAAGTGGACTGGCCGGGCACGAAGCGGTGCATGATCATGCTCTCGTTGTAGAAGGCCGCGCGCTTGGCGTAGTAAGCCAACACCATGATGCGGGGTAGGCGCGAAAGCAGCGAAACCGCGGTGGTGATCTCGTGCTCGAACGAACGGTCTTCGGCGCGCTCATCGTCGGCGTACAACATCAGCACGGAGCGCTGCAGCAGGTTCATGATATTGCGCGAAGGCGTGCTCATGATCTTCGAAGCCGTGAAGCCGTCGGGCAAGCTACGGTAGGAATCCAGCACCGCAACGAACTTGTCCAGCTGGGCCTGCGTGGGCAAGTCGCCCATGAGCAGCAGGTAGGCAACCTCTTCAAAGCGACGGCGCTTTTCTGCATTGCCGTCAAGCAGGTCGTAGATGCTGTAACCGCGAAAAGTGAGCTTGCCCTCGTCGGGGATCTTGTCGCCCTCGCTCATAAGGTAACCATGGACATTAGAGATGTTGGTAACGCCCGCAATAACGCCCGAGCCGTCGGAATTGCGCAAGCCGCGCTTGACGGGGTAGCGCTCGTAGAGTTCAGGGTCGATGGAGTTTACCTTGGTGATGTTGTCGTACAGGGAAAGCTCGTGATTTTCCATAATGGATTCCTTTCAACTGCGAAATCCCATTCTATACCGAACTAAAGTGGTGGAGTGCCGCCAGCCGAAACCGTAAACGATTCGAAACAACAGACTGTCTTCTATGACGAGCTCGGCAGCCAGTACCTGCCGCTGATTGACTTTCGCAATACCAGCGCAGTTATCTCGCAAAATGCAATGATAAACTCTAGTCATATGCTATTTACACTCTTTAAGGTATGCAGTGAATCATGCGGGTCTGCCAGAAACGCGCGAAGACCCGCCGCACATAAGCCCGAAGGAGAGAGCCTCCATGACCGTGAACATAACCGGAACCACCCGCCTGTGCGCCCTGTTCGGCGACCCCATCCGCCACAGTAAATCGCCCGCCATGCACAACCTGGCGTTCGAGCGCGCTGGGCTCGACTACGCTTACATGGCGTTCACCGTTTCCGCTGACGACATGCCGAAAGCGATCGATGCCATCCGCTTTCTGGATGCACGCGGCTGCAACCTTACCATGCCGCACAAGATCGCCGTTGTGCCCTACCTGGACAAGCTCGACCCCGCCGCCAACATCATCGGCGCGGTAAATACCGTCGTGAACGACAACGGCGTGCTTACCGGCCACAACACCGACGGCTACGGCTTTATGGCCGCCTACGCCGATGCTGGCGTTCAATGCAAGGGCAAGAAGATGGTGCAGATGGGCATGGGCGGTGCCGGAACCGCCATCGCCGCGCAGGCTGCCCTTGACGGCGTGAGCGAGATCGTGGTGTTCAGCCGCAGCAACGGCAAGTCGTGGGAGCGCGCCGGCAAGGAAGTTGCCATGATCGCCGAGAAAACCGGCTGCAAGATGTCGCTCCATGACTCCAACGATCTGGACGACCTTCGCGCGCAACTTTCCGATGCCGAGCTGCTGGCAAACGCAACCCCCATCGGCATGGGAAAGCTCGAGGGTCAATCCCCCATCCCCGACGCAACGTTTTTGCATCCCGGCATCGCCATCCAGGACTGCATCTACCAGCCCGCTGAAACCGAGCTGATGAAGATGGGCAAGGAAGCCGGCTGCCTGGCCATCAACGGCCTGGGCATGCTGTTCCACCAAGGCGCACGCGCCTTCGAGCTGTGGACCGGCGTGGACTTCCCCCTGGAGTACTCCGACATCCAATAGCACTGCCTGGCACGGCCGCAACGGGTGAAAGAACCCGGGAAAGCCACTGGCCCGCAGACCTGAGCGCCCCGGCGCGACGGAAGAGCCGTCGACCAGATAGCCCGCAACAACGGATGTCCTGCCGTCCAAAAGAAAAACGCCCCTGCCTCTTCAATGCAAGAAGCAGGGGCGATTCGTTGAAGGGCGGCTTGCGTAGGCAGGCAGTTGCCGGGCGGAACAGGGAAGCCGCGGCCTAACGCTTCACCTTCATACGGCTCTCGGGCTGCAGGATCATGAACGCCGCCACAACGGAGACAATGGCGAAGAGCGCACCGATGGGACCGGCCCACACGAACCCAGGGCCAGAGGCCACCACACCGCCCATGAACGAGCCGGTGGCGATGCCGATGTCGGAAGAGGTGGGCATAACCGCAGAGGCCAGGGTAAGGGCGCGCGGATAGTCCTTGGTGGAAACCTGCAGCAGGTACGATTGCAGTGGAGCGTTCATGTGGTAGATGAACACGCCCGTAAGCACAACGTTCACCACGCCGAGAACAACGTTGCCCGAAGCCAAGCTCGCGCCCAAGGCAAACAGCACCAACGCCTGCAAGCCGAACATGATGGGCATCTTTGCCAGGCCGAAGCGCTGCGCGATGGAGCCGCTGCCCAGGTTGGAGACGATGGTGGCCGCGCCGTAGAAGAACAGCACGATACTCGTTGCCCAGACGGAAAGGCCCAAGCCGTTTTCCAGGGTGGGCGTAACGTATACGTAAAACACGTAGGTTGCCGCCATGCCGCAGCTCTTCATAACCAATACCAAGATGATGCGACGGTCCTTCAGGATAACCAACTGGTCGCGGACCTTCGAGGAAACGTCGGTAGAGCCCGAGCGCGGCACCGAGATAAGCAGCAGCACCGTAACCAGCAAGGCCACGCACTCCACGGCTATGAACGCCGACTTGATGCCGAAGCTATCGGAGAGCAGGGTGCCGATGGGTGTGCCCAGAACGCTGGCAACGGAAAAGCCCGCGTAAACAAACGAGATGATGCGTGCCGTCTTTTCGCGCGGGACGATGTCGTTGATGAACGTCATCACCGTGGAGAGCAACACGCCCGAGACCACTGCAGTGAGGATGCGCGCCGCCAGCAGCGTTTCATACGTAGGCGCCACGATGGCAAGGATATTGCCGGCGTTGAACACCGCCAGGAAGATGCAGAACAGGGGGAAGCGCCTGAAGCGCCCAGTGGAAAGCACGATGATAGGCGTGGACACCGCATAGGAAACCGCAAAGTAGCCCACCAGGTTGCCGGCCGAAGCCAGCGAGGTGCCGTACGTTTCCGCGATATCGGGTGTGATGCCGATAACGATGAACTCTGCGAACCCAAGAGCGAAGCCCACGATCACCAATGCGACCGTTGCCAGCTTCGTGCGACCCGTGCTGTTTTCCACGAAAGCAAAACCTTCTTAGCTCATGCGCCCCATGCGCACCAATGTTGACGTTTCCGAATCAAAGCTAGTTAGTTCGGAAACTTCAAAACAGTACCAAGAAGGAATTGCAGGGTCAAACCCCGGCCTTTCCGGAGCCAAAGGTGCGGGCAGAAAGCGCGTCCGAGCCAACCATCCATACGCGCCTGCCCCAGCTCGCTGCAAACAAGGCGCGCTTCCCGGGCATGAAAAAAGCCGAGGCAGAACCTCGGCTGAATGCGTGGTGGGCGTTACCGGGATTGAACCGATGACCCCTTCCGTGTGAAGGAAGTGCTCTCCCGCTGAGCTAAACGCCCGAATATAAACACCGGGCTTGAAAAGCCCGGCGAGGATAAGTGGTGGGAGATACAGGATTTGAACCTGTGACCGTTTGCTTGTAAGGCAACTGCGCTCCCGCTGCGCCAATCTCCCATGTGTCACGAGTTGGTATTATTGCAGAACTGCCGCGCCAATGCAAGCGAAATCCATCACGCATGCACAAGGGCGCGAAGCACCTGCATACGCGCACTAAACGTGCGTCCGATGATCCTCGTAATTGGCCAGATAACCAGCAAATTCCGCCGAAGTGTCCGAGTTGCTTGCGCGCCACATTTTGTGGTCGATGATGGCGCTCTCCTTACCGTAATAGGCATCGATATAGGCAATGAGGTTGTCCACCGCCTGCAGCTGAGCCTCGGGGTAGCTGCCCGCACCGCCCACATGCACGATCTCGATGCCAACGGAATAGGAGTTCATACCGTAATCGGTGATGCTCTTCGAAGGCGCCCCCGTGGTGCCCACCTTGTCGTCGCGGCTTTCGTCTTCTACCCCGTAGCTTTCGTTTTTGCCCGTGTCGCCGTAACCGGCATGGTGTGCGATGGCATCAAGCGGCACGCATTGAACAATGGACCCGTCCTTGTTCACCACGAAATGGGCCGCCACTTTGTTCCCGCTGCTCTCCCAGGAGTTAACGATGGAAGAAGCGCTGGTGTCCACCTCAGTATCGTGCAGCACGATGTACTTCTGGTATTCGGCGGTCTTGGCGCCGTGATTGAAGCTGGAGCGATAATCCTCGGACAGGTCGAGCTTCGCGCGAAGCTCTTCCGCAGTTGGCTTTGCCTGCTGGGCCGAGGATTCCGGCGCAGTTGCGCCGGTCGCCTGGGCATCGGCGGATTCCGCAGCCACATCGCTTACCTGAAGCGCTTCAGTCTGCTGCTCGTTCACCTCGGGCTGCGAGCAGCCGGTTAGCAGAAAAGCAAGGGCAAGGCCAGCGATGGTAGCTATAACGCTTTGGTGCATGATGAATCCTTTCCTGCGGCACGGGGCATTCCCTAAGCGCTCTCTTGTCGAAAGGCACGGCAAAACCAAGGGAATGCCGGCGAAACGAGCCGACTACCTCGGAAAACACAGACTGCTTCCCTATTATGGGGCAAAACGGCAAAAGAAAAGCGCGGCAGCGGGAGCCGAACCCGCCGCCGCGCCAAGCAATTCGGTTGAACGCTACTTCAGGGAAACGCCCAACTCGTCTGCGACCAAGTCGAAGGCGGCGTCGATGGCCTTGTCCATGTCGTAGTACTTGTAACCGCCCAAACGACCGGCGAACACCACATTGCCCTCCTGTTTGGCCAGTTCGACGTATTTCTCGTACAGGGCGCTGTTGCGCTCGTCGTTCAGCGGGTAGTACGGCTCGTCACCGCGCTCCCAGTTGGCCGGGTACTCGCGCGTGATGATGGTGGTGGGCTGCGTGCCGTACTCGAAGTGCTTGTGCTCGATGATGCGGGTGAACGGAACCTCGCGTTCGGTGTAGTTCACCACCGCGTTGCCCTGCCAGTTCTCGCACTCGATGCGCTCGGACTCAAAGCGCAGGCTGCGGTACTCGAGGGCGCCCAGCTGGTAATCGAAGTACTGGTCGATGGTGCCGCAGTAGATAACGCGGTCGGCGATGCCGGCGTTTTCGGCGATGAACTCGCGGTACTCGGTGTTCAGCAGGATCTCGGTATCGCCGAACATGCGCTGCACCATGGCGGTGTATCCGCCCATAGGGATGCCCTGCCAACGGTCGTTGAAGTAGTTGTTGTCGTAGATGAAACGCACGGGCAGGCGCTTGATGATGCTCGGCGGAAGCTCAGTGCAGCTGCGGCCCCACTGTTTTTCCGTGTAGCCTTTGATGAGCTTCTCGAACACGTCCTTGCCAATGAGGGAAAGAGCCTGCTCCTCAAGGTTGGTGGGCTCGCCTTCGCCGATCTGCTCGGCAGCTTCGGCCTTCTGGCGCTCAATGATCTCCTTGGCTTCAGCCGGGGTTTTGATGCCCCACATCTTGGAGAAGGTGTTCATGTTGAACGGCAGGTTGTACAGCTCGTCCTTGTAGCTGGCAACGGGGCTGTTCACGTAGTTGTTGAACTCGGCGAACTGGTTGACGTAATCCCAAACCGGGCGAAGCGAGGTGTGGAAAATGTGCGCGCCGTACTTGTGCACGTTGATGCCGTCGATCTCTTCGGTGTAGATGTTGCCGGCGATGTGGTCCCGGCGATCGATTACCAGGCAGGTCTTGCCCACCTTCGCGGCTTCCTGCGCGAAAACGGCGCTGGTGATGCCGGCGCCGACAATAAGATAGTCATAATGGCTGTTCTGCATTTCGGGTGTGAGCCTCTCTCGTGTCTGTTTCGAATACGCGCAAAGGCGCATACAGTCTTTTATTTTAGCCCAAAGGGAGGAAGGCCGTTTGGCCGGGGCAGGAAGCGAGGCGCGCGACCTCTGAACAACGAAGGCGTCCGGCGCACCCATTCGCTCCGCCCACAAACGCAAAAAAAGGCGCCGGTGCAACACCGACGCCCGCTTCGTTGGTTTGACCCAAGGATTAGTCCTGCTTGACCACCAGAACATCGCAACGCAGGTTGCGGATGAGATAGGTGGAAACGCTGCCTACGAACACGTAGGTGATGTTCGAGAGGCCGCGCTCGCCGCAGACAACCAGCTCGGGCTCGAACGGCTTGATCATCAGGTTGTGGATGGTTTCCTGGATGCGGCCGACCTTGACAACCACTTCGACAGAGGGGATATCAGGATCGTTTTCCGCCTTCGTAAGGATCTCGCCCAAGGAATCCAACAGACGGTTGCGAACCGTATCGGCCAGCTCTTTGTAATCGGTGCCAGTCAGAGAATCAGGCACGGAATCCACAACGTGGCCTAGCATGAGCTCGGCATGGTTGAGCTTCGCAATCTGGATTGCGCGCTCGGCAACCTCTTCCTGAGTGCTGCCGCCATCAAGAGCTGCAAACACGCGCTTGTACTGCTTCATTGTTATCCCCCTCTTTCTTCTTCGCC
>CAVFYB010000038.1:0-15590 GCA_963626845.1 Bacteroidaceae bacterium
TTCCCTCAGCGCGAAAGCTCTCGTTTATCCTTGCCGATCGTCCGCCCTTGGGTGGACAAAGCATGCGCCAGGCGTGCTTCGCACGTCCAGCATGCTTGGAGCGGCAGCTGTGCTGCCAGCGGCCCGCGCAGCGTCATAACGCTTCAAACGAAAAAAAACGCCGTTCGGCAGAACGGCGCAATACTCGTGGCTGGGCCAGCAGGATTCCCGCGCTACGCGCTCACCCCCTTGGCGCAAGCGCCTGCGGGCAAAATCCTAAAAACGTGCCACTGGCACGTTTTCTTAACGGATTTTCACCTCATCGGTTCGAATCCTTTGACCTCCCGACCAAGAAAGAAAAAACCGCCCGAAGGCGGTTTCGCTCCCAAATATTGGCTGGGCCAGCAGGATTCGAACCTACATAACTGGTACCAAAAACCAGGGTCCTGCCATTGGACGATGGCCCAGAGTGCCCGATTGGGCTTTTGGGATTATAGCGTATTTGCCAGCTTTGCGTCACCTGCGAACGCGCAACTCCCAGAAGGCTACGGCGCTTGCGGCGGCAACGTTCAAGGAGTCCACCCCGTGGGCCATGGGGATCTTCACCGTATAATCGCAGGCAGCGATGGTATGCTCGGACAGCCCATCACCTTCCGTGCCCATGACGATGGCGAGCTTCTCGCACTGCTTCAGCTCGGGACAATCGAGGCTTACCGAATTATCGTCAAGCGCCATTGCGGCGATCTTGAAGCCGAGCCCGTGCAGCTTCGCAACGCCGCCTTCGGGCCAATGCTCCCCCTCGGATTCGCCGATGCGCGTCCACGGAACCTGGAACACCGTGCCCATGGATACGCGCACGGCACGACGGTACAACGGATCGCAGCATGCCGGCGTGCACAGCACGGCATCGATGCCCAACGCCGCAGCACTGCGGAATGCCGCACCCACGTTGGTGTGGTTGGTGATGTCCTCCAGAATGGCAATGCGACGGGCGCCCGCCACCACTTCTGCAACAGAGGGAAGGGGCTTGCGTCGCATGGCGCACAGTACGCCGCGGGTAAGCTCGTAGCCAGCCAGCTTTTCCACCTCTTCGGCAGGCATAACGAATACGGTAAGGCCGCCTTCTTCGGCTGGCTTGTTGCCACCCATGCGCTCCACCAAACCCGCCATGCGCTCAAGGCGATGCTCGGGAACCAGCAGGGAAAGCGGCTCGTAGCCGGCTGCAAGGGCACGGTCTATCACCTTGTCGGATTCCGCGATGAAGATACCCCTCTCGGGCTCGAGGCGGTTGCGCAGTTGAAGCTCGGTCAGGCGCGCATAGACATCGAGGCGCGGGTCTTCGAGGGATTTCGGATATTCGATCATCGCAGGTGCTTCCAATCAATAAAGGACAAAGGCCGACGGCAAAAGGGCCAGCAAACGGGAGCCGGCACCCTCCCCTACACCACCAAGAGTGCCAAAAGCGGAAGGGTGACTATGGAAAGGATAGTGGTGATGAAGGTACCACGCGACATAGCCATGGTATCGCCGCCGTAGGCAAGGCACATCATGATGCCGGAAGAAGCAGCCGGCATGGCCGACTCGATGACGATGACCGCCAGGATATACGGGTCATGGATGAACAGGCCGCCCACGAAATAGATGATGAGCGGCATTCCGGCCAGACGCATCACCGAGGTGAGATAGCTCCATCCGTCGTTGAGCATCTGCTTGATGGGCTGCTTGGCCAGGGTCGAGCCGATAACCAGCATGGCACAGGGGACCGTCATCTGGCCAAGCAGGTTGCAGGTTTGGCCGATGTACCCCGAATCCGTTACACCCAGAAGGGCAAGCACAACCGCCGCGAAGCAACTGATAAGGCAGGGGCTTACCAGCTGTTTCGTCACCGCTTTCACCTGCTCTTTCAGAGGCTTCTTCGCCGCCACCCCCTCGGAGCCAGTGCTGGCGATGAACAGCATGCCCACCGAAAACATGAAAACGTTGTAGGGAATGTTGTAGATAGCACCGTAGAGCACCGAGTTGCTGCCCATGATGGCGCCCAGCACCGCGAAGCCGATGAAGCCCGTGTTGCCGAAGGCGATAAGGTACGCATGGGCGCCCTGCGCCGGCTTCGAAACGCCGCGGTACAGCACGCGGACGAACACCCAGGCGAACACGCACATAAACGCATAGATCACCGTGGAGTAGCCCAGCATCATCATGATTGTGCCCGAATCGGGCATATCGGTGTTGCCGAGCACGGAGTTCAGGATCATGCCAGGAAGCGCCACGGTCATGACGAGCTTGGAGAGCAGCGCATCGAAATCGTCGTTCATCAGATGGAGCTTGCGCGCGAGGGCACCCAGCAGCACTATCGTGAACAGGATGAGCATCTGCAGCCCAGCATGCGAGAGAACTTCCACCGGCACCCTTCCTTCAACGTACCTGCGCCACCGGCGCAACACGATTATAGGGTGTTTTCCGGCCGTTACACCACGATCAGCGCGATAGCTGGCAGCGTGACGAGAGAGAATACCGTGGAAAGGAAGGTGCCGCGCGACATGGTGCGCGTGTCGCCGTCGTAAGCGAGGGCGAGCATCGTGCCGTTCGATGCGGCGGGCATGCCGGCAAGAAGCACCAAGATTGCCAATATATAGGCGTCGCTCACGAACAGGCTGAAGACGAGGTACGTGACCGCAGGCATCGCCACCAGGCGGATGAAGGTGGTGAGGTAGCTCCAGCCGTCGAAGAGCATTTCGCGGATGGGCATCTTCGCCAAGGTGGAGCCGATGATGAGCATGGCGGCCGGCACCGTCATGCCGCCCAGGATGTCACAGGTCTGGCCGATGGGGCCGTTGTCGGTGATATGCAGAAGCGCCAGCGCCATGGCCAGGTACGACGAGAGCATCACCGGCTTGGTGAGGGTGATCCACAACGCATGGAGTTGGAGCTTGATGCTGCGCTTTTCGCGCGTCTGCTCGTCGTCGCCCGCAACGAAGAAGACGCCCAGCGAGAACAGCACGATATTGAACACGATGTTGAACACTGCGGCGTAGAGGACCGCATCGTTGCTGAAGACGGCCGCCAGCACCGCGAAACCCAAGAAACCGGTGTTGCCGAACATCATCATGAACGCATGCGCGCCGCGGGCAGGCCGGCCGAGCTTGCGGTACACAACATGGGCAATTGTGTAGGCGATGACGGTCGAGATGGCGAAGTAGAGCACTGCGTAACCGAACATCATGAGGATGACGTCGTCGGAAGGAAGGTTCTCGTCGGAAAGCACCGAGTTCAAGATGGTTGCCGGAAGCGTGATGGACATCACCAGCTTCGAAAGGTTGCCGTCGAAGGAATCGCTGGTCATGCGCTTCTTCCGGGCGATGAACCCACACACCATGATGAAGAACAGCATGAGCATCTGGGTGAACGTGTGTTGGAAAACCTCCATTGCGCGAATGCGCCTTCTTCCATGTATCCTCGTTCAAGATAGCCAAACGACCAGCGAACACGTTCAAACATCCGCTACCCGCAAGCGGGAGGATACTCCCCTATCGTTTTCGGGAAAGAAGCCCACCCCAATCTTCACGAACCCACAACAATGGAAGACAAAAAGAAGCGCCCCCGCAGGAGCGCTTCTTGATCTTAGGAGTTAATGGGTATCGACCTACATCATTCCCATGCCGCCGCCAGCACCGGCGCCAGCGAGTGCGGACAGGTCGGGACCTTCCTTCGGGATCTCGTTGATGGTTGCCTCGGTGATGAGGATCAGGCCAGCAACGGAAGCCGCGGACTGCAGTGCGGTGCGGGTAACCTTCACGGGGTCGGAAACGCCCATGCCGATCATGTTGCCCTCTTCGCCGTTGGCGAAGTTGTAGCCCTCGCCCTTCGGGAAGGCCTTGGCCTTCTCTACCACGACGGAGCCTTCGTAACCGGCGTTGGTTGCGATTGCGCGCATCGGAGCCTCGAGTGCCTTGCGGATGATGTCGACGCCAACCTGCTCGTCGGCGTTCTCAACCTCGACGCCTTCGAGGGCGGAAATGGCGTTGATCAGGGCAACGCCGCCACCTGCAACGATGCCTTCCTCGACGGCTGCACGGGTTGCCTGCAGGGCGTCCTCGATGCGGCTCTTCTTCTCCTTGAGCTCAGACTCGGTTGCAGCACCGACCTTCAGAACGGCAACGCCACCGGAAAGCTTGGACAGGCGCTCCTGCAGCTTCTCCTTGTCGAAGTCGGAGGTGAGGTTCTCCAGCTCGTTGCGCATCTGGGCAACGCGGGCATCGACAGCAGCCTTGTCGCCTGCGCCGTCGACGATGACGGTGTTGTCCTTGGAGACCTTGACGGTCTTGGCGGTACCCAGGGCATCGACGGTAACGTCTGCCAGGGTCATGCCGAAGTCCTTGGAAACAACCTTGCCGCCGGTGACGACTGCGATGTCCTCGAGGATGCGGGCGCGGCGATCACCAAAACCGGGAGCCTTGATGGCAACGACGTTCAGGGTGCCACGCAGCTTGTTCAGCAGCAGGGTGCCCAGAGCCTCGCCCTCGACGTCTTCGGCAACGATGAGCAGCGGACGGCCGGCCTTCATGATGCCCTCGAGCAGCGGAACCATATCCTGGATGGAGGTTACCTTGAGGTCGGTGAGCAGGATGTAGGGGTCGTTCAGCACGGCCTCCATGCGCTCGGAATCGGTGGCCATGTAGGGGGAGATGTAGCCGCGGTCGTACTGCATGCCCTGAACCACGTCGATGTCGATGCCGAAGGTCTGGCTGTCCTCGACGGAGATGGCGCCGTCCTTGCCAACAGCATCCATGGCTTCGGCGATCTTCTCGCCAATAACCTTGTCACCTGCGGAAATGGTACCGACGTTGGCAATCTGGTCCTTCGTGGAGATCTCGGTTGCGTCTTCCTTGATGGCGGCTACAACCGCTTCGGTCGCCTTGTCGATGCCGCGGCGGATGCCCAGGGCGTCGGCGCCGGCGGTTACGTTGCGCAGGCCCTCGGAGACGATGACGTCGGCGAGAAGGGTTGCGGTGGTGGTGCCGTCGCCGGCAACGTCGTTGGTCTTGACAGCGGCTTCGCGAACCAGCTGTGCGCCCATGTTCTCCACCGGATCCTCGAGCTCAACCTCGCGGGCAACGGTAACGCCGTCGTTGGTTACCAGGGGTGCGCCGAAGGAGCGCTCCAGGGCAACGTAGCGGCCCTTAGGTCCAAGGGTCACCTTGACTGCGTCTGCAAGTTTCTTTACGCCCTCGGCCATGCCGGAACGGGCATCAGCCTCGAACTTGATTTCCTTAGCCATATGGAATTCCTTTCAAATGAAGTGGTACCGAATGGTAAGCGGCTCTATGCCGCGCCCTACCGCCGCCCCGAGTTGCGCGGCGAAGGGTTAGCCAAGCTTGTTACTCGGCGTAGACGGCGTAGATGTCGTCGGCGCGAAGGATAAGGACCTTTTCGCCCTCGACGTCTACCTCGGTTCCGCCGTACTTGCCGTAAAGGACATGATCACCGGCCTTGACGGGCATGGGAAGGTGCTCGCCTTCGTTGTTCACCTTGCCTTCGCCAACAGCCAGAACAACGCCGGACTGGGGCTTTTCCTTGGACTCTGCGGCGATGTACAGGCCACCTGCCGTGGTCTCCTGAGCCTCGTCCTGCTTGACGATGATGCGATCACCGAGCGGCTTGAGATTCATATCATGCTTCCTTTCACCTTTTGATTCGCGCTTGACGGGCAAGCGCGGCTGTTACCGTCGTTTTAGCACTCGCCATTTAGGAGTGCTAACAGCTATACATACTAGCAACTTGAACAGCGAATGCAACCGTTCGTGAAGAAAACTTGAGTGTGTGGCACTTAGGTTTTAAACAACGCAGCTGGACTTCAGAATTCCGCTTTGATCTGGTGATTTTTTTGGCAATAGCAGGCACAGCCGCAGTTCTACCCCGCATAGTAACGGAAGGTTTCCCGTTTCGTTACCGCCCCGTTGCCAATATCCTGTGCTCCAAAGGCACAGACCTCGTTTCGAAAATGGGAGGGGCAAAAGAAAAGAAACAGCATAGGAGCAAGTCCTATGCTGTTTCGCAAAGAAGGAGGGGGCCGGTAAATGCCGTCTCTACTTGAACGTCAATGTATACGTCTGCTTTGTTGCGCCGTCAGGCCCCGTGACTTCGATTGTTGCTGCCGACGAAGTTGAAACCGTTACCGGACAACGACTTGATGCGGGCTTGCCATTCACAGTCATTCCCTTGATCAGATTGGACATGGCAACGGGAGTGAACGTCACTTGGCTCCCACTCGCCTTCACCTCGTAATCGAACTCGTACGGAACGAATTTGTTGGGGATGGCGTATTTCAGGCGCCCATCGGGCAGAGTCTCATCAGCCTCAGCAAAGCCGGTCTTGTACTTAAAGTCGTGACCTACCAATTCGGCATCCTTGAACGTGATATTGCTCAAGTACGCATTCGTCTTGTAGTCGAACAAGAGGTTGCTTTCAACGGGCTTATTCTCGGTACCACGGGCATCCGTCTCGATGCGGTAATAGGTTTGCCCGTCATAAGACCCCTTGTATTCGGCACGAACCTGGGTCCCCTCTTCCGAGAAGGCCGTCCAGTCCATGGTTTCATACTGGTTGCCGTCAGTCACCACAACCGCCCCTTGGCCTCGACGATCATGCGTCACCGCATTCGCCCCATAGTCGACGAGCTTCTGAAGGCATTGCTCCCAAATAGTTAGGTAATCGCTGCCCATTCCGATGCGATTATGGCCGGTGTAGAGCTCCTTTACCTTTCCGCCGTCTTTGCTGTAAATATCCATCAGCTGCTGATGAAGCGATAGCAGCAAGTCCTGCTTAACGCCTTTCGCCCCGAATTGGTCTGCGACCCAATAGCGATTGACCGCATAGATATCGGACGAGAACAACAATCCCGTGTCCCTTCCGTACAAAAGGATCGAAGAGTCCTCATGCCCCGGGAGGTGAACCACCTCGAACTTGCAATTGCCCAGGTCGAATACGTATCCTTCATCAATTGCATGAGCCTTGTCGCCCGAATAGGCCCCCGAGCGCTCATCGTCGATCACCTTGTTGGCGCTTGTGTAGCCTTTTCCGTACGTCTGAATCTTCCACGGCGTTTCCGTTGGGAACGTCCTATCGCAGAAGTACACGTCCAACCCCGCCTCATAGGCAAAAGGCATAGCCCCGTTGTGGTCGGGATGATTGTGACCGAGCACAAAGCAGAAGGGCTTAGTGGCAACCTCCTTTACACGATCGATAAGGGAAGCGGTCGTGTTGGTGGGCATGAGCCCATCGTAGAGGATTCCCGAATCGCTCCCCTCGATGTAGTAAGCGGCAGCCTGGAAGTTATCGAAGTACCGATGTACCGTCGGGAAGCTTGCATCGCCCTCGTGAAGCACATCGTGAGCGAAGTCGTGCCATGCAGGACGCTCGATCTTCCAAGTGAACCTGGTGATAGGGGATGTTTCGAGCCCTTCCTTTTCCGCATAGCATTCCACGTTCACCAACAGCCAGATATCGTCATACGGCAAGTCTTTGTTATTGTTCAGGCCAAAGCAAGGATCTGCAGAAAAACCTGGATGGTACTCGTACCAATCGCTCCATCCGGTGCCCACATACGCACCAACGCCCCTGTCCTGCACGAACAGGCCCTTGAGCTCTGCGTGCGAGTACTTTTCGATGTTCACGCGCCAACGCACCGTTGCGTCCTTTGTCGCCGTCATCCACTCCGGACGGCAGCGAACGAATTTACGATTGCTCACCGGCATCGCCCACACCGGGCACACAACGCGCCTGTCGATGGAATCGATGATGATACGAGCCTCGGAATCGGTTATGCCATCGGCTGGGTTGATCGTGGTATTGGTCCTACCACGCATGAAGTTGCGACCAACCAAGGTGTTCAATGCGTCATAACACTCTTGGGATATATCCCCCACGTCATCGAAGGCGGAAAGGAAATCCCCCTCTATATTCTCCATCTTGAAAGCGTTGAACAAGATCAACGCCGCATCCTGGCGCGTCATGGGAGAAAGCGGGTAGAACAAATCGCTTGAGCTTTCCGCATGGATGACCCCCATATCGAGTGCAGATTCGATAGGCTTGACGAAGTCGCTGTTGCCGGTCACATCGAAGAAATTACGCACACGCTCTTCCTCGAGCACGTTTCCGTCATCGTCGATATCGACGCCATCGTCCATAACAGCGTTGTAGTGGGGCCACCCGAAGTACTGGGAGAGCCGCACCATGAATGCCCCACGGGTCATAGGCTCATCGACTTCGATGGCATGCGCCCCTGCCGTCTGCGTGGTATGGAACGTGATCTTGTAATCGGTATCGCCAAGAGACCAGGTAACGTCAACGTCACTCCCACCAACGCCATCGCGCATGATAGCCGTCCCATCGGGTGCAACCGAAACCAGATGTTTGTTGCTGGACCTCCAGGTTCCCTCTGTCTGTACCTGGCCGCCCTTCTTAACTGAGAGCTTGATAGGCTGTACGAACTCCATGTCATATTTCTTGCCCGTCATGTTGCCGACGCCCTCGATGAAAATGCCATCACCCCCGTTTGCCGCACTCGATACCGCAACTACGCCGTGAGGCAACAATGTCACCACGCCCATGCCGACAGCACCGGCAATCACGCCTTTGATCAGATCGCGACGGGCAACTCCGCCGCCTTTGGGAGCCGAAACGGCATCCCCAACCACTTCCGTCTTGCTTTCGTCGATCGATTCCGCAGTCATAAAAATCCCTCCGTTTCCCTTTAGGGTCCCCTTCTTTCTTTCCCCAAACCTATAATATGAACGCGTTCATAATTTTTTATATAGGCAATGCCTAATTTGAATAGGCATTTCGCAATAGCCGCAGAATGCAGAATGCTAGGCTAGTATGAATACTGGCCGATTCGGTGCCGGAGAACGGAGGGGGCGTTCATGGAGATCCATCAGCTGCGCTATTTCCTTGCCATCGCGCAGAACTCCAGCATCGCAGAAGCCTCGAAACGGCTCCATGTGTCCCAATCGGCAATGAGCGTCGCGCTGCGCGACCTCGAGCATGAACTAGGCTTCCCCTTGTTCGATCGGAATGGGCGTCGCCTGAGGATCAACGCAAACGGGATCTACTTTGCAGAACACGTCCAAGCAGCATTTGCCACCGTAAGCGATGCGCAGATATCAATCGCAAACGATATTTCCAAAAGGAAGAGCACGGTCCACTGTGCGACTAACCTGACTCTTGGACAGGTAAACGTACGGCTGATCAGCGAATTTCGAAAAATACATCCGGAAATCGTCTTACGATTCAGCTTCAAAGGCAGCGATGCGTTCAGGAAAAGATCTCCCGATTTGGAATTCAAGGGCACCGCCAAGGAACTCCAGGAAACCGAACACTGCACCAAAATCGCCCACGAAGACTTTGTTGCCGTATTCCCCGAGAAAAGATATGGGAGCGCCACCAAACCGATCTCCCTTATGGAACTGCGTGATGAGCCGTATATTCTACCCGGCCCAGGGGACATGCAGGATGAGGTTAAGGCGATGTTCGAGACAGCGGGCTTCACGCCAAATGTCGTTGGTGAACTTCAACTTCAACATGAGATATTGAACCTGGTTCGCGCAGGCGTCGGCTTTACCATTGCCCCCGAACTAACCTGGCTGGGAGACATGAACGGGCTTTCTGCGCGACGCATCAAAGATTCCCACCATGGCAGGAACATCTACGCAACAATCCCCGACAGCGCTTCCCCATCGCCGTCTGCGCTCTGCTTCTTCCAATTCCTTCAGGCAAATGCAAAGAAGCTGTTGAGCCAATAGTGGCAACAGCATGCAAGCAAAGCCGGCGGCAGAGAGCGAATCCCTGCCGCCGGCAATGAGGGTTTTCCTTATGGGCTTACAGATCGGCCTCTGTGAAGCGCTCGCGCGGGAGCTTATCGCGCATGCCATATGCTGCCAGGCCCATCACCAGCACCAAGACCATGCACACGATGGCCAGCGAGAACACCGCGTCGAAACCACCCAGGTTCTCAGAGATCACCGCCCAGAAGTAGCTGCCTACGGCGCCACCAAGGCCGAGTGAAGTGGAAACGTACCCATAGATCACCGGATACGAGGCGCCGTTGCCGAAACAGGCGCGAACCAACATCGGAAATACCACCAGAACTGCGGCAATGAAGCAACCCATGAGAACCGAGCCGATGGGCAGCAACACACTTGTGGGGAACTGCCACATGAACAACAATCCCAAAACACCGCATCCAACCAGCGCAAACAGCGTTGCCTTCAGGTTAAGGTCAGAGAAGAAGCCCAAGCCCAACTTGCCGATTGCGTTACCGGCACTGTTGAACGCGGTGAGCTCTGCCCCTGTTACGAACGCGCCCATGATGATCCCCGCGGCAACATCGGGCTGGCTGTTGAACCAATTCACATAGGTTGCGAAGTACGCATTGATGTTGCATACCGTATTGGTTACCAAACCGGCGGCAAAAACAAGCACGAAAACGATGGACCTGCGGGCAACTTTGGGATGCACGCACAGCGGATGAATCTCCTCCTCCTGCGAGACGGCGGCCTTTGCCGCAGCCTTCGCGGTGCCGTAGGGAAGCAACCCGCGGTCTTCGGGGCGATTGGAGAACAGCAGGAGCACGCCTAGCACCATCACTATCAACGAGATAATACCCAATGTGATGTAGCTGCCACGCCAGCCCGCGCTATCGATAAGAGACTGACCGATGGGAATAAAGAGCATGCCTCCGAAGCCGGTGAAGGCGGTGCAGATGCCGATAACCAACCCGACGTTGACCCTGAACCAACGGTTAACGATTACGGAAACGCCCACGCCAAGCATGACGACATTGGTGATGCCGGCTATCGCGCCGCCGACCCAAAGCATCCATACCTCGGGCGAGAACCCGAACAGGATGAACACCAGCGACTCGATTGCCGCCGATGCCAGCAACACCCACTTTGCGTTATATTTCGCGAACCACATGCCCACCAGCGGAGCGAAGCACACACCGGTAACGTAGTCGAGTGTACGCCAGAGCGATATCTGGCTTACCGGCACGCCGAAGTCCTCCGCCATGACCGGATAGTAAATGCCTGCACAGCTGTTCAAGATCGCAGACGGCACGCCGCAGATGAGCACGCCTATGATGACTACCGGCAGATAATGGACGAAGCTCTTCTCCACGAGCTCCGTGCTTTTGACTTTCTCTATTGCCATTTTGGGTTCCTCCCTTTTTATCCCCATGTGTTTAGATCCCTAAAACAATCGTATGAACACGTTCACGGTTTTGGAATTACGGGAAACGGAATCTAATTCGGCGTTTCGGAACACAAAAAACGGCACCGAGACTTCTCGGTGCCGCAACAGGGCAATATCGTTTGCCAAGATGATGCTTGACCAGCTATTTCCGTAACTGAACTGGCGTTACTCCACAACCTTGATCTCGGCAGGCAACGGGGTGCGCGCATGCTCTCCTTCCCACAGAACCTCGTCGATGAAGTCGAGGATACGGTTGATAACCTGGTCGGTCTTTAGCTCCGGCGCGCCATGGTCGCATTCGGGGAACAGCTCCAGCACCGCATGACCTTGGCCGCACTTCTCGTTCACCATGCGTGCCATGGCAACCGACTGGGTGTAGGGAACCACATGGTCTTGGATGCCATGCAAGTACAGCGCAGGCGGGAAATCGGCATTCACGTAGGCTATGGGGCTTGCACCGGCCGCCACCTGAGGGTTGTCGATGCAGGCCATGCCTATAAGCTGGTTCTGCGGCGAGCCCATGCCCTTGGTGCCGTCATCGCCGCGAGCCGCCATGCCGCCGGTGGCAATAGCCTGGTCTTCCGCCGTGGTGCGGTCGCACAGGTCGCACTGGTACAAGTCGGTAGGCGAATAGATGCTCACCAGGCATTGCACCGCATCGGACTGTTCCAGATTGCCGTAACGGCGGCCCTGCAGCATGGGACGGCCGGCCATCGCCGCAACCATATTGGCCAGATGCCCGCCAGCCGAATTGCCCATGATGGCGATCTTCTCGGCCGCCAGGTTGTACTCTGCGGCATGGGCGCGCAGGAAGCGGATGGCCGCGCGAACATCCTCGAACGGTTCGGGCCAGCGCACGTCCGGCACCAAACGGTACTCAACGCATGCGACGGCGTACCCCTGCGAGGGGAACTTGAACACGCCAGGCATGGTGTTCTCGCGCTTGTTGCCGGAAACCCAGCCACCGCCATGGACGAACACGATAAGGGGGAATGGCCCCTCTCCTTCGTTGGGCAGCCACAGGTCGAGCACCTGCCGTGGGTCTTCGTTGGCATAGGACACGTCAAGCCAGTGCCTGCTGAACTGCGATGGGTCGATCTCCTTGAACGGGCTTTCCATATGATTCCCCTTTCGTCTCCCGCGAAACATCTCTTCATCCATAGTATGAACACGTTCATACCCACGGAATTACGAGAAACCGAATATATTTTTGGATTAGCAAACAGGAAATACGATAAGGGATTTCAGGGCAGCCACCCCGGACCTCCCTGCCAGCGGGGAATCGAAATTCCCGAATGCGTATGTCGCCAACAGCTCCTGCATCGGGCACCGACAACCGGTCGAAGCAAGTCTCCGGAAGAGAGCGCCCCTGCACAGGTCCTGCCATCCCACCGGGCCTCCAGCCCTTCCTTCTATAATGTGAGCACGTTCAGAAAGCAACGCGGCAACCATCGAGGAAGGCTGAACCATGGAACTGAGGCAGCTCGAGTATTTCCTTGCCATAGCAAAATACGGCAACATCGCCGAAGCATCCCGGGAGATGCACGTTTCCTCCCCGGCGCTGAGCACAACACTGAAGGATCTTGAGCGCGAGCTGGGATTCGACCTGTTCGACCGAAACGGCCGGCGCCTTGCCATCAACGAGAACGGCCGGTACTTCGCCAAACGCGCGCGCAGCATGTTCGCTATCCTGAACGACGCCCAACAAACCGTACAGGAGAATCTCTCAGAGCGCCAACGCACAGTGAACTGTCGGGTGGACATCCCCTTGGGCCGTATAGGCAAGAACTTGTTCCACGGGTTCCACGCCCAGCACCCGGACACCATGCTGCGCATGGGGTTCGCCGATTCGGCCTTGGTAGGCAAAGAATCTTCCGCCATCGACCTGGAGATAATCGGCTCGATGGCCGAGCTTGAGGAAAACGAGCGCACAGCAAAGATCGGCTACGAGAGGTTCGTAGCCGTCCTGCCGGCGAACCATCGTTTGGCGGGCCGAGAATCGCTCACCCTGACCGACCTGGAAGACGAGCACTTCCTATTGGGAGAGCCCGGCGCCATGCGAACCGTTGTAGAAGCTATGTTCGTCGAGGCGGGTTTCACCCCGAAGGTGATCGCAGAGATGCAGCTGTACTGCGAAACCCTTCAGCTGGTACGCGCGGGCATGGGATGCTGCATCGCAGCCGAATACACCTGGCTCCAAGACAGCGAACCAGAGCTGGCCATAAAGACATTGGAAGGAACTGCCCAAGGCCGCTACCTCTTCGCGCGCGTGCCCCAAGACCGCGAGCCCTCGAAAGCCACCTGGGGTCTGCTGAACTACATCCGCACGAATTCACACGAGCTTATGCCCAGCACCGAACGGTAGAAACAGAACCCAACCGACAAGTTTTTTGAATATTGGATAAGCGCTCCCTCCGTTCAGGAGTATTACCCGAAGAACCCTGCAAAGGGTCTTGCCTTTCTGCTCCACGGCAACTGTCGACAGAAACCAGAAGCAATAACGCGTTCAGCACTTATAAACGAAAATAATAGGTTATAAATATTCGTGGTTGGCCTTATCCAATTTCCTTAACTGAATTCCAATTTCGTTATTTCATTTTTTATGAACGCGTTCATATTATTTGAATTGGGAGTTCCGGTGGGTCTCAGATTAATGGGGATTGATTAAGGCCGACCGACGGGAATCTGATGCAGCGCAAAACGAGCAGCGCTGCATCGGCATCCCACTCTGCGGAACCGCAACCGCGTTTCCGTTTCAGTGGTAATCCTTTAAGGGGAGGGGCCGAAAATGGCTACTGCAAAATCGACGGAGCTCGTCGAAAAGAGCTTCATACACTACGTGCCCATAGCAATCGTGGGCATCCTGATCTGCGCTGTTCCTTCAGCAATCCTGAACAGCTGCGCAGGCATCTACTACCCGGTCATGGCAGAGGACTTCGGCGTGCCGGTAAGCCAGATCTCGCTGTGGCGCACGTTCGACTACATCACCGGCATCATCGCCTCGCCAATCGCAGGCATCTGGCTGGCAAAGCGCAACCCGAAGCTGGTTATCCTTATCGCGGCCGCTGTTGAATCGCTCGTGTTCATCGGCTTCGGTACGGCTCCCGACCTGTGGATGATCTGGGTACTCGGCGCAATCGCAGGCGTGACCAACGCCGTTATGCTGGGCGTTGGCGTTGCTGCCATCATGAACATGTGGTTCCGCTCCAGCACCGGCCTGATCATCGGCATCTGCACCGCATTCACCGGCTTCGGCGGCATGCTGTTCAGCCCCGTTGGCCAGATGCTCATCGATCAGGGCGGCTGGCGCTTCAGCTACACCACCCTGGGCATCCTTTCCCTCATCGTTATGGTGGTCGGCGTTTGCGTCTTCATGAAGAGCCGCCCCGAGGACCACGGCATGCTTCCCTACGGCGCCGCCAAGGCTGCTGCCAAAGAGGCAGAGGAAGCCGGCAAGGAGCAGGTTGTCGTTCCCTCCGTCCGTCCTTCCGTTGCCCGCAAGTCCTGGATCTTCTGGCTCATCATCCTGTTCGGCTTCCTTATCAACACCGTTTGCAACATCAACGCCTACTTCGCCAGCTACGTGGTGTGGTTCAACCAGCAGGACGCTGTGGTTGCAGGTGCTATCGCCGGCGCGTTCGTAACGGGCGCTGAACTCACCGCCTTCAACAGCTTCGGCAACGCAGCCGGCAAGGTTGGCCTGGGTCTGTTCTCCGACGTGAACCTGCGCAACGCGATCATCTTCCTGTGCGGCTGCGGCATGGTTGGCCTGGCGCTTATGTGGCAGTTCCCCAACACCGTGCTGCTTCCCATCGGCGGTGTTCTGATGGGTGCCTTCATCGCAGCTGTTCTGGTAATCATGCCCATGACGGTTCGCGCAGCCTTCGGCAACGGCGCATCGTTCCCCATCATCTGGTCGAACATCGGCATGTCCCTTGGCCTGGGCGGCGCATGCGGCTCCTACATCTGGGGCTTCATCTCCGAGAATTGCGGCGGCTACGACGGCGTGTTCGGTGTGGCGCTGGTATGCATGGTGGTTCTGCTCATCGCCGGCCTGGTGGTGTACAAGCACCGCGACATGCTTCCCCGCGAAGAGCTCACCGAGGAAGATCTGTAAATCCTCCTTCCGGTTCATCCGCGCGGCAGACCGGTAAACCGGAAAGCGGCACTGGGGTTTCCCTCCCAGTGCCGCTTTTCTTTTGGCTGCACTTACAATGTCGAGAGCGAATCTGCGTGACCATAGCGTAAAAGCCTAATCACATGCTGAAAGGATGGCGATGAGCCGTACGGGTGCGAAACATACGGCGCAGCTGGGGGCTGCTGTTATCTTCCTTGTCGCGCTGAATCTTCGCCCGGCCATC
>CAVFYB010000039.1:0-15426 GCA_963626845.1 Bacteroidaceae bacterium
AGAAGAAGCGCTTGCTCGAGGTTACCGAGCAGTGCATGTGGGCCGGCATCGAGGCTGCGCGCCCCGGCAATCACTTGGGCGATATCGGGCATGCTATTCAGGAAATCGCCGAACGTGCCGGCTATGGGGTAGTGCGCGAATACGTTGGCCACGGTGTTGGCCGCGACATGCACGAGGATCCGAACGTTCCCAACTACGGGCGCAAGCATACCGGCATCAAGCTGGAGGCCGGTATGGTAATCGCCATTGAGCCCATGATCAACATCGGTACGTACAAGACCAAGGTAATGAGCGACGGCTGGCTGGTCTGTACGCGCGACGGCAAGCCCTCTGCGCACTTTGAGAAGACTATCGCCATCACCGAGGACGGTCCGCGCGTTCTCACCACCGAGCCCGATCATCGTCGTCCGGTGAACGACTAGGCTCTGGGTTCAAGCGTCGAACAGCAAGCGCTGCCTCTTCTGCGAAGGGGCAGCGCTTTTTTGTGTGATTGGGATGGCTAAAAGGCTATTATGCTCGGCGGAACTGCGGTAACTGCTCCGGGATGGGTTGAGATAGCGCATGTTGGTTGCCGGTTGGCTTGAACGGGCCTTGATCTGGCGGGCTTGCGCAGGCCGTAAATCTGAAGGGCGGCGGTGCTACGAGAAGAACACGCGGGAAGTGCGTCCGTAGAATGTTTCTGCCTTATAGCGCAAGAGTACGGTTGGCTCCTCGCCTGATTGCACGATAACGCGGCGGACGGGCTTTTCGATGGGGATCAGCTCGCCGTCGATGAACATGGTGGCCTCCCGGTTCGCGCTGGAGGGGTCCATGAACACCTCCACGATGTCGGACGGGCCGGTTACCAGGGCGCGCGAGTGCAGCGAATGCGGGGCGATGGGCACAACGATCAGGCCGCTGTAGCCAGGGGCGACCAGCGGGCCTCCGGCGGAAAGCGCATAGGCGGTGGAGCCCGTTGCCGTGGCCACCACCAGGCCGTCGCCCTTCACGTTGGCGACCTTTTCGCCGGCCACGGTGTAGTGGCAGTCGATGACGCGGCCCTGCGCGCCGCGGGCCAGGGCAAGCTCGTTGAGCGCGAAGAACTGCCGTGAGCCGGCGCGCGCATCGCCCGGTTCGCCCTCGCAGAAATCGTCGCCTTCGCAGAACACGTCGATGCGCAGGTTGGTGCGGTACTCGGTGGTAAGCTCGCCGGCCAGCGCCGCCGCCACCACGGGGATGATGCCGTCCTCGTTGGAGTTCGCCATGAAGCCCAAGTGGCCGAAGTTCACGCCCAGGATGGGGATGCGGCGATACTTGATCTGCGCGGCGGTGCGCAAGATGGTGCCGTCGCCGCCGAGCACTACGGCCAAGTCGAAGTCGTCGATGTTCTCGACCTGGCGCTGGAAGAACTCGAGCGAGCTGCGCAGATCGTCGGTGTCGAAGCTGGTGTACTCGATGCCCTGCGAGGCCAGGTACACCTCAAGGAGCAGGGCGGACTCCATTGCTTTGGGGTTGTAGTTATTGCGGACAATAAGAATGCGCATGAGCAATTCCTTACAATAATTTCCCGGAATCTTAACGATTATGACGTACCAAGAGGATCTATGGCAAACGACTCGAAGGACAGCATCCTAAAAAACACGGGGCTTATCACGCTTTGCACGCTGGGCTCCCGCGTAACCGGCCTGTTGCGCACGTGGGCCATGGCGTTTGCCTTGGGCAATACCTTGCTCACCTCGGCGTACCAGATCGCCTACAACATGCCTGCCATGATCTACGAGTTGGCCGCTTCGGGCCTTTTGGCAACGGCGTTCCTTCCCCTGTACCTGCTTCAGAAGGAGAAGAAGGGCAACGGCGAAGCCTACGAGTTCGCCAGCAACATCCTCTCGCTCACCATCGTGGGCTTGGGCGTGCTGACGCTGGCCTGCTCGGTGTTCAGCCCGCTGGTCATAGAGACCCAGACGTTCACGGTTTCCGAGGGCGAGTCGAAGACGCTCGCCATCTTCTTCTTCCGCATCTTCGCGGTGCAGATCCTGCTCTACGGCGTGGGCGCGGTGATAACCGGCGTACTGAATGCAGAGCGAACCTACCTTATGCCTTCTTTGGCACCGGTGGTGAACAACA
This sequence comes from Bacteroidaceae bacterium, assembly GCA_963626845.1. Lineage (GTDB taxonomy): Bacteria > Actinomycetota > Coriobacteriia > Coriobacteriales > Eggerthellaceae > Anaerotardibacter. Next base: position 2,104 of record CAVFYB010000039.1, read on the forward strand.
TCGTGGTTACGGTGGTGATGTTCGGGTTCGTGCCGCTTTCCGCCTGGAACGAGACCTTCGCCCTGTGGTGGCTGGCCATCGGTACCTCGCTGGGTGTGTTGTGCCAGTTTGGCGTGCAGATCCCCGCATTGATAAAGCAGGGCTTCCGCTACCGCCCGCATATCAACCTGCGCGACCCGATGCTGGTAGAGGCCCTGAAAGTGGCCGGCCCGATGTTCCTCTACATCGCCGGCACGATGATCACCTTCAGCTGCCGCAACGCGTTTTCGCTGGAAGCGGCGCCGAACGGCCCCTCTACGTTGAACTACGCGTGGACGTGGTACCAGCTGCCCTATGGTGTTATCGCGGTGTCGCTTTCCACAACGCTTCTGACCGAGCTCTCCGATTGCGCGGCGCGCGAGGACTGGAACGGCTTCCGCGGCTTCGTGCGCTCGGGCCTGCGCTCAACGTTCTTCCTCATCATCCCGCTTGCCCTGCTGGTGGGGTCTTTGGCGCAGCCGCTGATGCAGCTGTTCCAGGCGGGCGCTTTCACGGCCGACGAGGTGAACAACGTCGGCTCCATCCTTGCGCTGTGGGTGGTGAGCCTGCCGTTCTATGCGGGCTACATGTACATGTACCGCGTGTTCGCGGCGCTGCGCAGCTTCCTGAAGTTTGCGCTCATCGACTTCGGCGTGCGCATTGTGCAGGTGGCGGGCTACTGGTACCTGTGCCAGCCCGACGTGCTGAGCTTAGCGGGCATTCCTATCGCTGACCTGGGATTCTATGTTGTCATGTTCGCGGTATGCACCTTGATCGTGCGCGGCAAGGTGGGCTCGTACGGCAATGCCGGCATCATCGTGCTGGTGCTCAAGACTGCCGTTGCCGGCATTGCTGGCGCAGCCGTTGCCGGTGCGCTGGCAAGTGGTATGGGCGCGTTGCTGGCGGGTGTTGCCATAAGCGCGGTGGTGAAGGCCATCGTCATCCTGGCGGTTTCGGGCATCGTGGGCCTGGTGGTTTCTTTCGGCCTGTGCAAGGTTCTGCGCGTGGAGGAATTCAGCGTGATCACCCGCATCGGCAACCGCTTCGCCGGGAAGCTGAAGCGCTAGCGCTAGCGCTTGCTGGCGCGGCTGTGCGCCGAAAATGCACGGCCTGGGCGGGGCTTGGGTTCTGATGCCCTGCCAATGCCCGGTGCTCTCAGTTGTAGCTGGTGGGGTGCCAGTGGTAGATGCTGGCCAGCGGGTTTTCCTTCTTGCCGGCAGGGTTGTTCTCTATCGCGTTGCGCATGCCTTCGAACGGTGCGTTCCAGTAGGGGTAGATCTCCGGGTTCTCCAACACGTTGCGGTATTCGGGGCGCAGGCAGTTTCCGGCACTGGCAGAAACGAAGCAAGCGGCGGAATAGGCAAGCATATCGCGGGAAAAGCGGTCCATGGGCCTGCCGCTTAGGATGAAGTCGATGTCCTTCTTCGCCGCTGCAGTCCAGATGCCCACCAGGAAATCTTGAAATTCCGATTCGCGGGGGTTGAATATCTTACGGTAGTAAACCGGATCGCTGTTCAGGCATTGCACAAGGCTGTGGAAGAACGCGGTGCTGTCCAGTGTGCGGGCGCCGGTTTCGACGTGCGTCCAATAGGCCAGCCGGCGCGAGCTGCCGTCCTTGAGTGTGCACTCCGAATAGACCAACTTGCTGGATGGCAGGTTGTGCTCCAAGCATTTATGCAGGTCGCATCGGAATATCAGATAGGCTACATCCATCTTCGAGGCATAGTGGTAGTAGAACGTGTTGCGGTTTATGCCCATGTTGGAAATAAGGTCGGCAACGCGCACCTTCGAAAGCGAGGTTTCGCGCACCATGCGCTTGAATTCCTCGGCTATGGCAAGCCGAGTAGATTTCTCCTCCATGCAGGATCCCCTTCTTACTGCACGAGTGATTTGTCCCCATGGCTTAAATCCTATCAGCAGAACGCGCGGAAATGGGTGGAAAGCGTCGATTCGCCCAGCGTTTAGGGGCTGAGTTCGCCCAATTGCCGAAATGAACCTGTTCATTTTCCTGATTATGCCTAGTGCCAACTAGGCATATTTCGATTCTGCCTAACAACTCCCAAACATATCCCGTTTTCGACCATGTTGCGAATTCCCAAGGGCGGGCAAACTACCAGATGTGAACACGTTATGAACTTGTTCACAGGAAACGACAAAGCAGCCAGGGCAGCGGCTCTGGTTGAGGAAGCCCTGGTGGGGAAGGGGATCTTCCCGAAGGGGCATGTCTTAGGAGGAAGAAATGGGAAACGAACAGCGACCGCTTGAAGGCGTAAAGGTTGTGGAGATGGCAACCTTCATCGCAGTGCCCGCCGTGGGCCGCATCCTGGCTGACATGGGCGCCGAGGTGATCAAGATCGAGTCGTCCAAGGGCGACAACCTGCGCTTCACCGCACCGAACGAGGGCCGTCCTTCCGACCCGCACGAGGACACCAACTTCGATTTGGAGAATGCCAACAAGAAGGGCATCGTGCTCGACCTGCGCGTGCCTAAGGGCAAGGAGGTTCTGTTCAAGCTCCTCGACGACGCCGACATCTTCCTTACCAACTGGCGTCCCGGCGCCCTTGCCCGCCAGAACCTTACCTACGACGAGCTGAAGGACCGCTATCCCGGACTGATCTACGCAAGCCTCACCGGCTACGGCGAGAAGGGCCCCGACAAGGATCTGCCCGGCTTCGACTACACGGCGTTCTTCGCGCGTTCCGGTTGGTCCGGCTCCCTGTACCAGAAGGGCACCGTGCCTTCCAACCTGATTCCCGCTTTGGGCGACCATCAGGCAGCACTCGCCCTTACCGCCGGCGTTCTGGGTGCGCTCTACCGCGCAGAGAAGACCGGCCGCGGCGAGTACGTGACCACCAACCTGCTGCACACCGGTATCTGGGTCCAGTCCTTCCAGATCCAGGGCGCACAGTACGGCACCGAGTTCAACGGCGTCATGTACCCGTTCGACCGTCGCGAGAACCCGCTGCCTTACCAGCCGGCCGTCAAGACCAAGGACGACCGCTTCCTGCAGGTAATGGGTCCGAACTTCCACATCTACTGGCCGCTGATCATGCGTGCCATCGGCCGCGAGGACGTGCTGGACGACCCCATCATGTGCGACCAGAAGAAGATCCAGGATGCCGGCCGCATCGGCGAGGCCTACGACATCGTTCAGGAAGGCTTCCAGCAGAAGACCGCCGACGAGTGGATCCCCATCCTGAAGGAGCTCGACATCCCCTACGCCCTGTGCGCAACCTACCAGGAAGTTTCCAAGGACGAGCAGGCCTGGGCCAACGACGTCTTCTACGAGATGGACTACCCCCGCGGCCCCAAGGCGCTGGTCCGTACCCCCATCAACATGGAAACCACCCCGCTGCCCGACTACAACAAGGCTCCGCTCCTGGGTGAGGACACCGAAGAGGTGCTTACCTCCCTGGGTTACTCCAAAGAGGAAATCCAGACCATGATCGACGAGAAGGTCGCTCAAACCTGGAGCGAGTAACTCCTCCTGATCGGGACCGGCCGCTCCGCTTGCGAGCCCTCCTGTATGCGGGGCGGCCCGAATCCCAGTTCACACGACTACTGTTGAAAGAAGGGGACTATGACTACTGAAGAAAAAGCTGAGAAGCTTCCCGCCGGCAAAGTGCTGGCGCATATTGTGGACGATGTGTACCGCGAAGCCGCCGAGGCCAAGGCCGCCGGCGAGATGATCGGCTGGTGCGCATCCAACTTTCCACAGGAGATCCCGACCACGCTTGGCCTGAAGACGGTGTATCCGGAAAGCCAGGCAGCCGCGATTTCCGCTAAGGGCGGATCGCTCCCGCTGCTCGAGCATGCGGAAGGCGAGCTCGGGTTCAGCAACGACCTGTGCGCCTACGCCCGCATCTCGATGGCATACGCCGATACCGGCAAGTGCCCCAACGGCGAGATGGACATGCCGCTGCCCGACTTCGTGCTGTGCTGCAACAACATCTGCACCTGCATGATGAGCTGGTACGAGAACCTGGGCCGCAAGCTCAACATCCCGGTGATCATGATCGATATCCCGTACTGCGACACCTACGATGTTGACCAGAAGCGCATCGATTACGTGAAGGGCCAGTTCGTGGATGCCATCCACCAGCTTGAGCAGATCACCGGCAAGAAGTGGGACGAGAAGAGGTTCGAGGAGGTTTGCGCCTATTCCAACCGTACCGGTAAGGCATGGCTCGAAGCCACCACGTACATGGGCTACAAGCCTTCGCCCCTGAACGGATTCGAGCTGTTCAACCACATGGCCGTTGCCACCATGGCCCGCGGCCACGCCGGCGCAGCCGAGGCGATGGAGCAGCTCATCGACGAGTACCGCGCCAACGTTGCCGAGGGCAAGTCGAACTTCCGCGCCGAGGAAAAGCATCGCATCATGTTCGAGGGCATTGCCTGCTGGCCGTACCTGCGCGCCACCAGCAAGCCGCTCAAGGAAACCGGCACCAACGTCACCGCCTGCGTGTACGGCCCCTCGTTCGCCTTCACCTACAGCAACCTCGACGAGCTGGCCGAGGCTTACTGCTCCGTCCCGAACGCCATCAACCTGGAGCGTGCCACCGAGCTGCGCGAGCAGCTTTGCACCGACGGCAAGGTGGACGGCGGCCTGGTCCACATCAACCGCTCCTGCAAGATGTGGTCGGGCATCGCCCCTGAGATGGGCCGCCGCATCTCGCGCGACCTGAACATTCCCATCGTCACCTTCGACGGTGACCAGTCCGACCCGCGCAACTTCTCCGAAGAGCAGTACAAGACGCGCATCGAGGGCCTGGTAGAGATTATGGACAGCAAGAAGGAAGGGGAGTAAGCCATGACTGCAATCGACACCCAGCTGGCCGCATTCGCCAAGGCGGCAGAGAATCCTCGCGAGGTGCTTGAGCAGCACATCGCCGCAGGCAAGCGAGTTATCGGCGTGGGCCCGTACCACATCCCCGAAGAGCTGGTCCATGCCGCCGGCGCCGTGCCCTTCGGCGTTTGGGGCCGTGTGGGAACCGCGAAGGACGCCAAGAAGTACTTCCCGCCCTTCTACTGCTCCATCTGCCAGATGACGCTGGAGATGGGCATGGACGGCACGCTTTCCAAGCTTTCCGCCCTGATGACCACAGGCCTGTGCGACACCCTGCGCGCCGCCTCCCAGAACTACAAGGTGGGCATGGGCATCCCCCAGATCTACGTGTCCCAGCCGCAGAACCGCACCAGCGCAGCCGGCCGCCAGTACGCCATCACCTCCTATACGGAAGTGAAGCGCAAGGTAGAGGAAGCTGCCGGTAACGTGGTTACCCCGGAGGCTCTGGCTGCATCCATCAAGCTGTTCAACGAGTGGCGCGCCGCCATGCGCGAGTTCGTGAAGCTTGCGGGCACCCACCCTGCAGAGGTTTCCATCGCCAACCGCCTGGCGGTTATCAACGCCGGCTACTACCTGGAAAAGGAAACGCATCTGGCCATGGTCAAGGAGCTCAATGCCGCGCTCGCCGCGCTGCCCGAGAGCGCCGATGGCAAGAAGAAGATCGTCCTTTCCGGCATCTACGAGGACATTCCGGCTATTACCGAGATCCTTGAGGCGAATGGGTTTGCCGTGGTGGCAGACGACCTTGCCAAGGAATCGCGCGCCTTCGCCATGGAGGTTTCCGAGGAGGGCGACGGCATCGAGGCCCTGGCAGACGCGTACTGCGCGTTGACGGGCGACTCCGTTCTGTACGACCCGGAGAAGACCCATGTTTCCAAGGTGGTTGACCTTGCCAAGGAATCGGGCGCGAACGGCGTAGTGCTTCTTCTTGCGAAGTTCTGCGACCCCGAGGAATTCGACGCCCCCGTTCTGGTGAAGGCCTGCAAGGAAGCTTCCATTCCGGTGGTCTCCATCGAGATCGACCAGCAGACCGAGTCCTACGAGCAGGCTCGCACCCAGCTCGAGACGTTTGCCGAGCTGATCGGCTAAGACGCGGGCAGCTTGGCTCGGATGCGTTCGGTCAAGCGGACCTATTGAAAAAGCAAGGCTGCATGCTGCGCAAGGTATCCTGATCTCAAGCGCGGCGTGCAGCCCCTATGGCCACCACGTGGCCTCTACGAAAGGACATTACCATGTCTTCTCAAGTTGATACGCAGAAAAAAGGTGGATTCCACTACGCATTCCTTATCGTGGCGGCATGCATCGTTTTCACCTGCATTCCGTGCGCGCTTACCCTGAGCTGTGCAGGCATCTACTTCACGCCGGTGAGCAGCTATTTCGGGGTTCCGAAGGCAACCTTCACGCTGTACTTCACCATCCTGAACCTGGCCATGATGATCACCTTGCCCATTGCCGGCAAGCTGATGAGCAAGATGGACATGCGCATCATCCTCACGGTATGCGCCATCATCGACGGCCTGGCCATGATCTCCATGTCGTTCTTCACCGAGGTATGGATGTTCTACGTCTCGGGCGTGTTCCTGGGCATCGGCACGGCGCCGCTCCTGTACCTGGCAACCCCGAGCCTCATCAACGCATGGTGCTACAAGAAGGTGGGCTTCTTCATCGGCTTGGCCATGGCGTTCACCGGCATCGGCGGCGTTATCTTCAACCCCATCGGCACGGCGTTCATCAGCGCCGGCCCCGAGGGTTGGCGTACCGGCTACCTGGTGTTCGGCATCCTGATCCTGGTGCTCACGCTCCCGTTCACCATCTTCGTGGTTCGCTCCAACCCCGCCGAAAAGGGCCTGCAGCCCTACGGTATCGAGGAAGCCGTTGCCGAGTCCGACGACGCGACCCCGGTGATGACCGGCGTTTCCGCCGGCAAGGCAATGAAGACCGGCGCGTTCGTCTGTATCGCAGCCTTCGCGTTCTTCATCACGCTGAACCAGACCGTCTACCAGTTCATGCCCTCGTACTGCACCTCGTTCGCCGATTCCGCCCCTGCCGTTGCGGCGCTGAGCGGCGTGGTCGCCTCCGCCTGCATGGCGGGCCAGGCTATCGGCAAGGTTGTGCTGGGCATCGTCAACGATAAGAACGCCCATGCCGGCCTGTTCCTGGGCCTGGGCTGCGGTTTCGTGGCAGTAGCCCTGATGTGGTTCCTGCCCACCTTCGCAGCGGTGATGCTTGTTGCGGCGTTCGTGTTCGGCTTCGTGTACGCCTGTACCAACGTGGAAGCTCCGTTGCTCACCCGTTCGGTGTTCGGTTCCCGCGACTACACCAACATCTGGTCGCGCGTTTCCATGGCGGGCACCTTGGGCGGCGTCATCGCACCCACCCTGTTCGGCGTCTTGGTCGATCTGCCCGGCGGCTTCAACATCATGTTCGCGGTGAGCTTCGTGTGCATGATCGCCTGCCTGCTGTGCGGCCTGTATGCCCTTTCCCGCCGCGGCAAGTTGGAGATGACCTCCGGCGAGGCCGAGTAGGAACCTGATCACCCGTTGGCCATCGCCCGCGTTCTCTTCCCTCTTTAGCGAGGCGAGCCGGCCCTTATCTTGGGCGACCGACCGAATTCCCCCTCCTTCAGAACATTTCGCTTAGGTCGGCGCCATCCCTCTTCGCTGCCCGGCCCCGTTCGGGGCCGGGCAATGGAAGGCGGCTTCCATCTGTTGCCCAACTCGCGGAAAAGCTGGGCAACCGCTGAAAACAGCCTGATTCGAAGTGGACGTTTAGTTGAAAGGACAGAGAAATGGACTTCTCCCGCACCGATGAACAAGAGCTCTTGGTAGAGAGCATCAAGGAGTTCTGCTCCCGCAACCTCGATGAGCAGAAGATCCGCGACATGTATGCGAACTTCGGCATGAGCGACGAGCTGATCAAGGCCTATCTCGACGCCGGCTTCGGCCTGATGGGCATCCCCGAGGACTTGGGCGGCATCCCGTGCGACCGCGTTACCCTGGGTATCCTTACCGAAGAGTTCGCCCATTACGCCGGCTGCGTTACCCCGTTTCTGAACAACACGCTGGCGATGTGCGACATGATCGACTTCGGCAGCCCCGAGCAGGTCCAGTTCTGCATGGAGGCTTACCTTGAAACCGGCAAGCCCATCTTCTCCCTGGGCTTCTCCGAGCCCGGCGCCGGCTCCGACAACGCGTCGATGAGCGCCGTCACCAAGAAGCAGGAAGACGGCACCTACAAGCTCAACGGCCAGAAGACCTGGGTAACCCAGGGCGACGTGTTCCCTTACATCCTGGTGGTTGCCAAGGACGAGGACCCTTCCCCGAAGAATCCCAGCATGTCCATGTGGCTGGTGCCGCTGAAGAGCGAAGGCCTTTCCACTGCGCCGCTGCATAAGATCGGCCAGCAGATCATGCCCTTCTGCGAGGTTTACTTCGACGACGTGACCCTGACCGAGGACATGCGCGTGGGCAACCCCGGCGAGGGCTTCGTCAACCTGATGAAGAACTTCGAGATGGAGCGTTCCTTGATCATCGCCCAGTGCCTGGGTTGCGCTCAGGCCGCGATGGACGACGCCGCAGCCTACGTAAGCGAGCGCATCGCGTTCGGCAAGCCCATTGCCCAGTACCAGCTTATCCAGCAGAAGCTCACCGACATGGAGATCGCTCTGCAGAACACCCGCAACCTCCTGTACCACACCCTGTGGAAGATGGACCAGGGCGAGAGCATCCGCATCGATTCCGCGCTGCTGAAGCGCTACGGTGCGCAGAGCTGCGTGCAGGTTGCCTCCGAGGCCATCCAGATCTTCGGCGGCCTCGGCTACACCGAGGACATCCGCGAGGGACGCATCTGGGCCGACCTGCGCGGCATGGAGATCGCCGGTGGCACCGACGAGATCATGGTGTACATCGCTGGGCGCCAGCTGGCTAAGAAGTACGCAAAGTAAAGCGTTTCGACGCGATTCGTGAGAAGGAGGCCCCGAGGCATTCATGGTAATCGCAGGGCACCGGTTCGCCTTATGGGAGTTCGTCGAGCCGGTGCCCCTGTGGTGATGGGGCCGCCTGGTGCGCCTGGGGAAGGCGCAGTGCCCGAAGGGGCGATGAAGAGGTTCAAGGAGTGAGCAGCAATGGGAGCTAATCGGTATCTGGGGATAGATGTGGGCTCGACCGCTTCGAAAGTGGTGATCATCGACGATGAGGGGAACATTGTGAGCAAGGGGCTTTCTGCTTCCGGGGCGGGGACGCCCGGACCCAAGATCGCGCTGGAGGCGGCGTTTTCCGGCGACGGCACGACCATGGACGACATCGCCGCATCGTGCTCGACGGGCTACGGCCGCAACCTGCTTGAGTGGACCGACTACCAGATGTCGGAGCTTTCCTGTCACGCCAAGGGCGCTGCAAAGCTGTTTCCCGGGGTGCATACCGTCATCGACATCGGCGGCCAGGATGCGAAGGTGCTCTCCGTTGACGACGACGGCATGCTGCAGAACTTCGTGATGAACGACAAGTGCGCAGCGGGCACCGGCCGCTTCCTGGACGTGATGGCCGGCGTTTTCGGCTGCAAGGTATCTGACCTGGCCGGATACGATGCGGAAGCGACTGAGATCGCCGAGATCTCATCTACCTGCACGGTGTTCGCCGAGTCGGAGGTCATCTCGAAGCTCGCGGCGGGAACCCCCATTCCCAATATCGTGGCGGGCATCCATACCTCGGTTGCCAGCAGGACGTGTGGCTTGGCGCGGCGTTTGGGCGTCCGTCCGAAGGTCGCCATGACCGGTGGCGTGGCACTTAACTCGGGGATGCGCAGGCGTTTGGAACAGAAGCTGGGCGAAGAGATTGCCACCTCCGAGCTCTCCCAATACAACGGGGCACTCGGTGCGGCTCTGTTCGCCCAGGCCAAGGGTGCCAAGGCGTAGGGTTCCCCGCTATCCGAAGAGGTGGAAACCATGGACTTCTATTCTATACAGACAGCGAAGCTCGCGATGCCCGAGATACCCGAGTTCTCGCTTATGCGCTACATCCGCGACGGCTACTTCGCCGAGCCCTACAAGCAGTTGATCGTGGGGTCGAACGAGGCGCTTTCCTACGCCGATGCCTTCCATCGCGCGCGGGCGTATGCGTGGCACCTGGTGAACGAATGCGGCATCGGGCCCGATTCGACGGTGATGTTCTCATCCCGCAACTACGTCGACTACTTGGTGGTGGTTGCCGCGGTGCAGCAGACGCGGGCGCGGCTGGTGCTGGCTACCGGTGCGGCAACCGATCTGGAGATCGTGGCATCGGCCGAGGCGACCCGACCCGATATCGCCATCGTGAACCAGCCTTCCCACGTGGACGCTTTGCGGCAGGCGTTCGGCAGCTTGAGGGTGGAAACCATCCGTTGCGAGCATGAGTCGGTCGCCCAGATAGAGCAGGTGATCGGCCATGGGCTGCGCCATGGGCAAGATGAGCTTTCCAGTTGCTCGGGTGATTCGCAGGTGGTGCTGTTCTCTTCCGGTTCGACGGGGAAGCCCAAGGCCATTGTGAACCGGGTTTCGTCGTTCGTGCACAACGGTACCATCATGGCGCGCACCTTCGAGGTTGCCCCGGCAGACACCTGCTACCTGCCCATGCCGTTTTCCCATACCTACGGCCTGGCGGCCATCTACGCTGCCGTAATCGCCGGCGGCACCATCGCCACCTTGGTGAAGTACCGCCCTGAAAGCTCGCTTTCCAGCATCGTCTCCTCGAACGCGGCGGTGTACTTCGGCGTACCCACCATGTTCCAGCGCGAGCTGCGCGTGAACAGCGGCAACGAGTGGGACCTTTCGTGCCTGCGTTGCGGGATGGTTGCCGGGGCCTCCATCCCCGAGGCGTCCCAGCGGGAATTCGAGGAGCGCTTCGGCTGCAAGCTCATCCAGTCGTACGGCATGACGGAGACCTCGGCCACCCTTACCATGAGCCGGTTCTCGTACCCGCTTGCCAAGCGCTGCAGGACCATCGGCAAGCCGGTGGAGGGCGCGCAGATGAAGCTTGCGCCGGGAACGGGCGAGATACTGGTGAAGGCCAGCACCATGATGGACGGCATCTTGCGTGAGGACGGATCCCTCGAGCTTGACCTGGACGAAGACGGCTGGTTCCATTCCGGCGACGTGGGCAGCATCGACGATGAAGGCGATTACTACATCACCGGCCGCATCAAGGACATGATCATCCGCGGCGGCATCAACATCTTTCCGGCCGAGGTGGAAAACGTCTACCAGAACAACCCGGACATCTCCGAGAGCTGCCTGGTGGGCTACCCCGATCCGGAGCTGGGCGAGCGCAGCTGCCTGTGCGTGATCATGCGCGAGGGGGCGCAAGCCAGTGCGTCCGATCTTCGCCTGTATGCCAGCGGGCTGGTAGAGAAGTGCAAGATTCCCGATACGGTGATGAAGGTTGGCGACCTTCCGCGCCTGGGCAACGGTAAAATCGATAAGAACACCCTGCGCAAGCGCGTGGTAGAGGCTTTTGCCGCCACGCGGCGTGGGCGCAGCTAGTGGGGAAGGGGACACCATGGAACTCAATGAAGGCCAACAGAAGGCGGTTGCTTCGGTAACCAGCTTCGCCGACAAGTATTTTGACGAGGACAACATTCGCCAATGGTGCCATTCCCTGGGCGTGCCCTCGTACATCTACGATGCGTTTTATGAGTCTGAGCTGGGAAGCTATGTGCTGCCGGTGAATGCCGGAGGCAAGGATTACACCTTCCTGGAGCGCGTGACCATGCTTACCGAGCTTACCCGTCGCGCGGGCGCCACGCTACCGTTTTCCAGCGATATGAACGCTTTGGCCATGTTCTCCACCCTGCGAAAGCTCTCGCAGGAAGAGATCATGCGCGAGTACCGCAACACCGACGGGCGCGTGCGTTTCTCCCAGGCGTTCACCGAACCCAATGCGGGTACCGATGCGCAGGCGGTTCGCACGCAGATATCCACCGACCCCGAGGGGATATTCCTGGACGGGGTGAAGACGTTCGTGAGCTGCGGGCAGTTCGCGCCGCAGACCCTGGTGTTGGCGCGCGACCCTATTTTCGGTCAGCGCGACGGGGGCATGAGCATGTGGCTGGTGCCCATCACGGCGGAAGGTGTTTCCACGTACCCCATCAAGACCGTGGGGCAGGAGATGCTGTGCCCGGCCGCCATCACGTTCAGCCATGTGAAGCTTGAGCCGTATTGGCAGATCCAAACGGAGGGCAAGCTGAACTCCATCCTGAAACGGCAATATGGCCTGGGACGCATCCTCGTTTGCGCGTGCAGCACGGGCTTGGCGCTTGCCGCCATGGACGATGCGGTGGCGTATGCGGCCGAGCACGAGGTGAAGGGCCGCAGGCTGAACAGCTTGCCCCAGATCCAGGAAAAGCTCACCGATATGGAGATCAAGATCCGGTCCATGCGCATGTTCGTGCACGATGCCGCCGTTGCCGCCGATGCGCGCGGGGGCAACTTCATGATGGACACAGCCCTGATGAAGCGCTTTGTGCCGAAGGCGGCGACCGAGGTGGCTTCCGAGGCGCTGCAGATATTCGGCGGCGTGGGCTACACCGACGCCACGCGCGTGAGCCGTATTTGGCAGGATTGCCGCGGCAATCAGGTGGCGCAGGGAACCGACGAGGTTATGGTGGGCATCGCCGCGAAAGGCATAACCCAGCGCGCCGAGCGTCGGGGGTATTAGCTGAAGGCTCGGCTGCTATTCGGCGCAGAATCGAACAGAAAGAGCAACGGCCACCGGAGCAAGTTCTTCCGGTGGTCGTTGGTTTGCTTGGAGTGCCGGTTCGTGCTTTCGCCAGGAAAGCTTACTGCCCCGTCTCGTCGAAGGGGTTGAAAAGAGAGACCCCCAGATAATCGAAGTCCTTGACGTTGCGGGTCACCAGCGTCATGTCGTTGCTATCTCTAAACCAAGCCGAAACTTCCCAAAATGTGAGAAACATCACGTTTTTCCGGGGTAAAATGTGGGAAACATCACATTTTGGGAAGTTGGTGGCTTATGGAGCGCGATATCTTACAGCGACTTGATGCGTGGAAAGATTCTACGCACCGCAAGCCGCTTATCCTGAAGGGCGCACGTCAGGTTGGCAAAACGTGGGCGCTCAAGCAATTCGGTGCGACAAGGTACAATAACTGCGCCTATTTTTCCTTGGAGGAGATCGCCCCTGGGGTCCCTAGCGAATACGCGCAGTTCTTCGAAACAACCAGGAACCCTGACCGCATTTTGGCGGGCCTTTCCCTTGCGAGCGGGCAGCCCATCAACCCCGGTGAAACGCTTGTCGTGCTTGACGAGATCCAGGATTGCCCCGCCGCCATTGGCGCGCTTAAGTATTTTTGCGAAGAGGCCCCCGGCTACCACATCGCCTGCGCGGGCTCTTTGCTGGGTGTGCGTCTTTCACGCGAAACAAGCGCCTTTCCGGTCGGTAAGGTTGAGTTCTTGGACATGTACCCTCTC
>CAVFYB010000040.1:0-14519 GCA_963626845.1 Bacteroidaceae bacterium
AATGTGTACGCGATGTACGAGGACGCTCCTGCTCCCATCGAGACAGTGACGGTTACGTTCGTTGATAACTTCAACAAGACCGAGAACGCAGTAGAGGTAAACAAGGGCGAAACGGTTGCAAAGCCGGCCGATCCTTCTTACGACGGCTACGAGTTCACCGGTTGGTCTAGCACGCTCGAGGATGCTGACGGCAACCCGCTGTATACGCCTGTGGACTTCAGCCAGGCAATCGAGGCCGATGCGACCTACTATGCTTTCTATACCGAGGTTACGCCTGCTGTTGACCCTGATGATGGCAAGGCAGTTGAGCCCGAAAAGAAGGCTGACGAAACCGACAACAAGGCAGCTGGCGAAAAGGATGCCAAGAAGGCATCTGTATCCCCCAAGACTGCCGACGACACCAACGCCGCTGCTGTTGCTGGCGTAGGTGGCCTCGCAGGACTTATGGCTGCAGCTGCCGCAGTGCTTCGTCGTCGTCGCAACAACTAGCCAAAGCCGTTAACGGATGGCGCTCGCCTTTCTGGTTGGCGCACGCCGAGGCAGATAAAGGGTAAATAAGCCCATGGCATGGAACCAAGCCGTGCCATGGGCTTTCCTTTTGGTGCTGTTGGGCGCGCGGAGAGGGGTGCGCACTGCCGCAGCGTTCGTGCGAGCGCACAGCCTTGGGCATCTGCATTTCTGCGAGGTAAGCGCCCGCTTGGGGTGGGCGCAGCCGCGCAGGGCTGCAACGTCACCCTTCGCTTAGAGCTCTTCCAGGGTTTGCTTTGCGGTTTCGAAGAGCAGGTCTAGGTGGTCTTCGCGGTGGTTCAGGCAGGGGATGTAGGTCACGTCGGCCTGCTTGCCGTGCTGCAGGCAGAGCGTTTTGAAGTAATCGCAGGTAACGCTCTTTATGTCGTAGAGCGACTCCAAGCAGTCGGCCGCAAACCCAGGGGTCATCATCGCGACGCGCGTAACGCCTTGCTCGGCCCATTCGGCCAGCTGGGCCTTCGGGTGCGGGGTAACCCAAGCGTGCGGGTCCTCGAAGCGCGAATGGAAGGCGAGCGCCCAATCCTCATCGGGGATTCCCAGCCGCGCGGCAACCGCCGCAACGTCTGCGCGCGCCTGCTCCACGTAGGTGTCCCCGGCGTTCACATCGCTCAGGGGGATGGAGTGGAACGAGAACATGAGCTTGCTCCCGGGCTGGTACTCCCAGCAGTCGCGCACGCTGCGTTCCAGCGCCTCAACGTAGCCGGGGTTGGCGTGGTAGCCCTGGATGGTCTTCGCAAGCTGCAGGCCGGGGTGCTTGCGCATGGTCTTCTCGATCTTTCCCTTGCAGCTCTTCACCGTGCAGTACGCGGTCTGCGGAAACAGGGGGAAGGCGACCACCTTCTTGCAGCCCAGCTGCTGCAGCTCGTCCAGCGCGGCGCTGATAGAGGGGTTGCCGTATCGCATGCCCAACCGCGCCACGGCGTTCACGCCGGCTTCCTGGAAGCGCTCGTTCAGGCCGTCTTCCTGCGCCTTCGACTCCAGCATGAAGGGGGAGCCGTTCGGCGTCCAGATCTGCTGGTAGCGGGGCGAGGTCTTCTTCGGCCTGGTGCGCGCGATGAACAGGTGCAGGATGGGCAGCCAAAGCGCGCGGGGCATATGGATAAGGTTCGGGTCGGAAAGGAATTCGATAAGGTACGGCTTGATGTCCGCCGGGTCAGGCGAGTCGGGGGTGCCCGTGTTCATGAGCACGAAGCCGATCTTTTCGTTCTGCGAATCCATGGTTGCGACTATAGCAAAAATAGATAGACGGCAAGCCGCGGTCGCGAAGCTTTCGATGTGCGGGGCGTACGGGCGCCTGGTTCGCGTTTGGGGCGGGTGGCCCGCGCTCGGAGTGCGACGGCTGCGCGGCTTCGGGCTCGGAGTGCGACGGGCTCGCGCCTGGGGCGGCTCGGGCCTCGCGGGTTCCGCGCTCCGCGAATCCTCCGCGAATCCGCTGTGGTCTCTGCGGCGAACGCGGGTACGCGCGCTGCACGCGGGCAAAGGGCCTTATACTGGTAACTTGCCCTGCGAACACAGGGCCAAACGAAAAGGAGCTTACACGATGGCCTTTCTGTTCGGCTGCGAGAACGTGCATCTGGAATACCCCACCAAGACGATTTTCGAATCGCTTTCCCTGGGCGTCGAAGACGGTGACCGGGTTGGTGTGGTCGGCCGCAACGGCGACGGCAAGTCCTCGCTGCTGGGGCTATTCGACGGCACTATCGAGCCAGACGACGGGCGCGTGCTGCGCACCGGCGGCGTGCGCTTCGCCTCCCTTCGCCAGTCCGATTCCCTAGACGACGGCAAGAGCATCGGTTGGAACGTGGTGGGCGATGTCCCTGAATATGAATGGGCGGGCGATGCGCGCATCCGGCAGATCATCGACGGCATGATAGGCGATCTTGATTGGGAAAGCCCGGTGGGCACGCTTTCCGGCGGTCAGCGCCGCCGCGTTGACCTGGCGCGCGTATTGGTTGCCGATGCCGACGTGCTGCTGTTGGACGAACCCACCAACCACCTGGACGTGGTGGCTATCAACTGGCTGGCGCAGCACCTGAAGCAGCGCTTTTCCCGCGGCAGCGGCGCGCTGGTGGTGGTAACGCACGACCGCTGGTTCCTGGACGAGGTGTGCCTGCGCATGTGGGAGGTGCACGACGGCGTGGCCGAGCCCTTCGAGGGCGGCTATTCCGCCTACATCCTGCAGCGCGTGGAGCGTCAGCGCCAGGCTGCAGTAGCCGAGCAGAAGCGCCAGAACCTTATCCGCCGCGAGCTGGCGTTCCTTTCCCGCGGTGCCCGCGCCCGTTCCAGCAAGCCGCGCTTCCACGTGGAAACCGCCCGTGCTCTCATCGCCGAAGAGCCGCCGCTGCGAAACACCACCGAGCTGAAGCGCGCAGCCATCTCGCGCCTGGGCAAGAAGTGTGTGGACGTCATCGACGCCTCGTTTTCCTACGGGCAGGCGAAGGTGCTGGACAACGTAACCTGGATGATAGGCCCGGGCGATCGCTACGGCCTTATGGGCGCCAACGGGGCGGGCAAGTCCACCCTGCTCGATATCGTTCAGGGCAAGCTGCGCCCGCAGTCGGGCCGCGTCAAGATCGGCAAAACGGTGAAGTTCGCCTTCCTTTCGCAGAAGCTGGAAGAGCTGGAGCCGCTGAAGAAGGACCGCGTCCGCGAGATCCTTACCCGCTACAACACGCGCTACGTCATCGACGGCAAGGAAGTGAGCCCCGCGCAGCTTCTGGAGCAGCTCGGGTTCACCAACGCGCACCTGAACATGCCGGTGGAAACGCTTTCCGGCGGCCAGCAGCGCCGCCTTATGCTGATGCTCATCCTGCTGGATTCGCCCAACGTGCTTATCCTGGACGAGCCCAGCAACGACCTGGACACCGACATGATGGTTGCCATGGAGAACCTGCTGGACACCTGGCCGGGCACGCTGATCGTGGTAAGCCACGACCGGTACCTTATGGAGCGCGTCACCGACGACCAGTTCGCCCTGGTAGATGGGCATCTTACCCACTGCCCGCGCGGTGTGGACGAGTACCTGGAGCTGCTGGACCAGAGCCGCTCGGCGAAGACATCCGGCAACGCTTCGGCGTTGAAGGCCAAGCAGGACGCTGGCCAAGAGGGGCAAAGCGGCCTTTCCGCTGCCGAGATGCGCGAGCTCAAGAAGCAGGCGCGCTCCATCGAGAACAAGATGAAGACGCAGGAAAAGAAGCTGGCCCAGGCAAAGGAAGACCTGCTGAAGGTTGACCCGTACGACTACGAGGCGCTCGGTGCGGCCCAGGCGGGCATCCGCGAGCTGGAAGAGCGCATCGAGGCGCTCGAGGAAGAATGGCTCGAGGTTGCCGAGCAGATGGAGGGGTAACGACATGGACACTTTGAACATCACGGGCTCGACCCGCCTGATGGGCGTGATCGGCCACCCTATCGCCAATTCCGAGTCGCCCGCGATACACAATGCCGTGTTCGGCAAGCTGGGCTACGACTATGCCTACGTGGCGCTCGATGTGGAGCGCGACAACCTGGAAGCGGCGGTGCGCGGCATGGAGGCGCTGGGCTTTTTGGGCTACAACGTGGCCACGCCCTACAAGAAGGCAATCGTTCCCTACCTGCACGAGGTTTCCCAGGTGGCGCAGATCATGGGCGCGGTGAACACCGTCGCCATCCTGAACGGCCGCTCCCTGGGGGACAACGCCGATGGTGCGGCGTTCATGCGCAACTTGGTGCTGAACGGTGTCAGCGTGGTGGGCAAGAAGATCACCATCCTGGGTGCCGGCGGCGTTGCTTCTGCCATTGCTGTGCAGGCGGCGCTCGACGGCGTTGCCCAGATAGACGTCTTCAACCGCAACGACAAGTGCTTGGCGCAGTACCGCCAGGTTGTTGCCCGCCTGAAGCAGCATTCCGACTGCCAGGTGGAGCTGCACCCGTTAAGCGACACGGCTCAGCTGCGGGAATCGCTTCAGCAGTCGGCCCTGATGGTGAACGCAACCAGCGTCGGGTCGTATTCCCAGCCGGGGTGCCTTATCGAAGAGGGCGTTCTGCCCGAGGGCGTTGTGGTGGCCGACATGGTGTACACCCCGCGCGAAACCGAGCTGCTTGCCATGGCGCGCAGGAACGGGAACCGCGTGCTGGATGGGGTAGGGCCGTTCGTCCAGCAGGCCGCCATCGCCGAGCGCCTGTGGTGCGGCTGCAGCCTTCCCGTAGATTACGTAACGGAAACCTTCTTCGGGGAATAGAATGAGAAAGCGCCGCTCAGGTGAACGGCGCGAAGTGTGTGGCGGAGGAAGTAGGATTTGAACCCACGGTGCCTTGCGGCACAACGGTTTTCAAGACCGCCGCATTCAACCACTCTGCCATTCCTCCGAATTGCAGGGCTTAGGATAGCATATTTTTGGTGGTGACCGATGGGCTGTAGCGGCATAGAAGCGCAGGATATCCAATTCATGCAGCTGGCGCTTGAGCAGGCGCGCAAGGCGGCCGAGCTGGACGAAGTCCCCATCGGCGCCGTGGTGGTTCAGGACGGCAAGGTCGTTGCCCAGGCCTGCAACCGCCGCGAAACCGACGCCGATCCGGCGGGCCATGCGGAATTCTTGGCCATGAAGCAAGCCTCGCGCGAACTGGGCGTTTGGCGCCTTTCGGGCTGCACGGTGTACGTCACGCTCGAGCCGTGCATCATGTGCGCGGGCCTTATGCACCAGGCACGCATCGACCGCTGCGTGTTCGGCGCATTCGACCCGAAGGCCGGCGCGCTGGGGTCGCTCTACCGCGTGAACGCCGACGATCGCTTGAACCATGTGTTCGCGGTAACATCGGGGGTGTGCGAAGATGAGTGCTCCCAGCTTCTGAAGAGCTTCTTCAAGGAAAAACGGAAACGCAACAAGGCGCGCAAGGCCACGCTTTCCCAACAGGCAAGCGAAGACGGCCCCGTGGCCGAGAACAACAACCAACCCAAGGTGGTGCAGACATGCAGATAGAGGGATTACCCCCTAAGAACATGGTGAAGATCATTTCCCCCGCGAAGGTGAACCTGGTGCTGGCGGTGGGCGAAAAGCGCGAAGACGGCTTCCACGGCGTGGACACCGTCATGCATGCCCTGGCGCTGCACGACACGCTTTCGATGCGGCGCTTCGACGACGAGGGCTCGGGCGAGGGCTTGCAGGTCGTGCTGAAGTGCGAAACCTCGTTCACCATTGATCCGCTGAACATCCCCGCAGATCAGAACATCGCCTACCGCGCGGTACAGGAGCTTGCTGCCGAGCTGGGGCGTACCGAAGACGAAACGGTGGAAATGGTGCTGAACAAGGTGATCCCTGCCGAGGCGGGTCTGGGCGGCGGCTCTTCCAACGCCGCCGCGGCGCTCTTGGGCGCGGCCACGCTGTGGGGAATCGACCCGAAGGACCCGCGTGTGTTCGCCGTTGCCGCCCGCCTAGGCGCCGATGTGGCCTTCTTCCTGCATGGCGGCTGCGTGCGCCTTTCCGGTAAGGGCGAGGTGTACGAGGCCTCGCTGGCAACGCGCAAGGGCTTCGTGCTGCTGGTCCGCCCGGACCGGGGCGTTTCCACTGCAAAGGCCTACGCCGCCTTCGATGAAGCGCCCGAACTACCCAGCGCCGGCTACCTTTCCCAGCTTGTCGCAGCCACCGATTCCGCCGAGCTTTCGCTTTGGAACAACCTTACCCAGGCTGCGTGTGCGGTAACGCCCCAGGTCGGCCAGATCCTGGAATGGGGCAAGGGCCTGCCTGGCGTGACCGACGCGGTGGTGTGCGGCAGCGGTTCTGCCGTATGCTTGGTATGCGAATCGTACGAGGCGGCAACGGCTGCTTCCGTGGAAGCCCATAGGCACGAATGGTGGTGCCGCGTAACGTCTTTCTCACCGTTGGGCGTTGCGGTGGTCGAAACCGTTTAGACTGAGCTTGTAACCCAACGACAGGAGAAGCCATGGTTACCGTAATCGTCATCGTTGCCATCATCGTGGTGCTGGCAATAATCGTCATCGCGCTGTACAACAACCTGGTTCAGCTGCGCAACCGCGTGGACAACGCCTGGGCCCAGATCGACGTCCAGCTGCAGCGCCGCCTGGACCTTATCCCCAACCTGGTCGAAACCGTGAAGGGCTACGCCGCCCATGAAAGCGGTACCCTGCAGAAGGTAACCGAGGCCCGCTCGGCCGTGGCGCACGCCTCCACCCCCGAGCAGAAGATGGCGGCCGACAACGTGCTCTCCGACACGCTGAAGAGCCTGTTCGCCATTTCCGAGGCCTACCCCGACCTGAAGGCCAACCAGAACTTCCAGCAGCTCCAGTCCGAGATCACCGCCACGGAAGACAAGATCAGCTATATGCGTCAGAGCTACAACGACGTGGTGATGAAGTTCAACAACGCCATCGAAACGTTCCCGGGCATGCTGGTTGCCGGCCCGTTCGGCTTCAAGAAGAAGGAAAGCTTCGACGCCAACGCCGCCGCTGCGGGCGCCCCCGTGGTGAGCTTCGGCCAGGGCAACGCCGCGGAAACCCCCGCGGTGAACATGGCTTCCGCCCCCAAGGACCCGTCCGACCGGTAGCCCTTCCAGCTGGCAGCGAAGCCGGCACAGAACCTTTTCGGCGCCTGGGCAACCGGGCGCCTTTTGTCTATCCTGCATTCCTTTCCGATTGACCATCGGCAGCGGCCGGCCAGGGTGGCACAATGGTCGCGAAGAGACGAAGCAGCAGGAAAGAAACAGGAGAGCACATGGCGTTCGTACACTTGCACAACCATACTGAATATTCCCTGCTCGACGGCGCAACCCACGTCTATGACATGGTGAAACGCGCCGCAGACCTGGACATGCCAGCCGTTGCCATCACCGACCATGGCGTTATGTCGGGCGTGCCCGAACTGGACGAAGCCTGCCGCAAGGTGGAAAAGGAGACCGGCAAGAAGGTGAAGCCCATCTTCGGCTGCGAGGTGTACTTCACCACCGACAGCGAGCTGAAGAAGCAGAAGCAGAAGCTTCACCACATGATCCTTCTGGCAAAGAACAACACGGGCTACCACAATCTGCTGAAGCTGGTTTCCGAAAGCCATGTGGACAACTTCTACTACCGCCCGCGCACCACCTTCGAGATGCTGGAGAAGTACTCGGAGGGCATGATCGCCACCAGCGCGTGCATCGCCGGCGTTATCCCGCGTTGCATTGACGCGGGCTGCTTCGACGAGGCCGTCGACTGGGCCAAGCGCTTCGCCGCCCTGTACGAGCCGGGTGATTTCTACATCGAGCTGCAGGACCAGGGCATCACCACCAATGCCGGCATGACGCAGTATGAGATGAACTGCAAGCTCACCCAGATCGCCAAGCAGCTGGGCCTGAAGACCATCGCCACCAACGACTTCCACTACCTTACGCAGGAAGATGCCCGCGCGCAGGACATCATGCTCTGCATCGGAACGAACGCCACGATGAGCCAGGAAAAGCGCTTCAAGTTCCCGAACGACCAGTTCTACATGAAGACCGAGGAAGAGATGCGCACCGCGCTGAAGGACTTCCCCGAGGCATGCGACGAAACGGTGCTTCTGGCCGAGAAGTGCAACGTCGAGCTGGAACGCGACGAGATCCTTCCGCGCTTCCCTCTGCCTGAAGGCTACACCGAGGAAATGCTGTTCCGCGAGGAATGCGAGAAGGGCCTGGAGCACCGCTACGGCCCCGAGTGGCGCACCGTGGTGCTCTCCGACAACACCGGCAAGGAGAAGTCGGTGCTGGAACAGTACGAGTACGAGGCCGACATCATCATCCAGCAGGGCTTCCCGGCCTACTTCCTTATCGTGCAGGAGTACATCCGCTGGGCGCGCGAGCATGGCATCGGCGTAGGCCCGGGCCGTGGCTCGGCGGCTGGCTCGCTGTGCACGTATGCCATGGGCATCACCGACCTCGATCCCATCAAGAACGGCCTGATGTTCGAACGCTTCCTGAACCCCGAGCGCGTGGAGATGCCCGATATCGACGTCGACTTCGACGATCAGCATCGCCAGGACGTCATCGAGCACATCCGCGAGTTCTACGGCGAAGACCATGTGGCGGGCGTTATCACCTTCGGCAAGCTGCAGGCCAAGAACGCCGTGCGCGACGCTGCGCGCGTGCTGGACTACCCCTATGCTGTGGGCGACCGCATCTGCAAGATGATCGGCGGCGAGCTGGGCATCACCATCGACCGCGCCCTGGAAACCAACCCCGACCTGCAGAAAGCCTACCAGCAGGAAGACGACGTGCGCCGCGTCATCGATGCGGCGAAGTCCATCGAGGGCCACGTGCGCGGCGAGGGCGTGCATGCCTGCGCAACCATCATCTGCCGCGACCCCATGAGCGACCACGTGCCCATGAAGCGCGATACCAAGGGCGGCGGCATCATCACCCAGTACGACGGTCATTACACGCCCGATCTGGGCCTTCTGAAGATGGACTTCCTTGGCCTGCGCACCTTGGGCGTGCTTTCCCGTGCGTGCCGCAACGTGGAGGCAACCACCGGCGACCACCTTGTTCCCGAAGAGATCCCCATCGAAGACGACAAGGCGTTCGCCCTTATGCGCGGCGAGCTGCGTAAGAACGGCATGCCGCTGAACATGGACGGCCTGTTCCAGGTGGAAGGCGCCCTGTACGTTTCCCTGTTCGCGCAGATCCCGCCAGAGCGCTTTTCCGACGTTGTGGCTTCCATTGCCCTTAACCGTCCTGGCCCGTTGGAGTCAGGCATGGTGGAAGACTACGTGAAGGTCGTTCAGGGTAAGACCCCGGTCCACTACTACGACGACCGCCTGCGCCCCATCCTGGAGGAAACCTACGGAACCATGGTCTACCAAGAGCAGATCATGCAGGTCTCCATGGTTATGAGTGGCTTTTCTGCCGGCAAGGCAGACAAGCTGCGCAAGGCAATGGGCAAGAAGAAGCTCGACATCATGCGCCTGCTCCAGGACGACTGGAACAACGGCGCGGTGGAGAACGGCTATTCGCTCGACATCGCAAAAGAGATCTGGGAAGACGCGGAGAAGTTCGCGAAGTACGCCTTCAACAAGTCGCACTCGGCGGCGTACGCGTTGCTGGTTATGCGCACCGCGTACCTGAAGGCGCACTTCCCGAATGAGTACATGGCCGCGGTCCTTTCCAGCTACATGGGCAACAACGACCGCCTTATCAAGTACATCGCCAGCTGCAACCGCAGCGGCATCCCTGTGCTGCCGCCCGACGTGAACTCGTCGAACCTGGAGTTCACGCCGCTTGAGGAAGGCATCCGCTTCGGCTTGGCGGGCGTGCGCGGCGTGGGCGAGCATGTGGCCGAGGTCATCATCGCCGAGCGCGAGGAAAACGGCTCGTTTACCAGCCTGCACGACTTCGTGAACCGCGTACCCTCTAACGCCTACAACCGCAAAACGCTGGAAGCGTTGGTGAAGTCGGGTGCGTTCGATTCCACCGGTTACACGCGCAAGCAGTGCATGCACTTCATCGACGACACCACGCTGCTGGAAAGCGCGGCGAAGCGCCAGAAGGACAAATCGGCTGGTCAGCTTGATATGTTCAGCATGTTCAGCGATGTGGACGAAAGCTTCCAGGAAGATATTCCGGCGCCCGACGGTATCGAGTGGGACAAGCGCACGCTTCTTGCGTTCGAGAAGGACATCTTGAAGATGTACGTTTCCGACCATCCGCTGCGTCCGTACGAGAACTATCTTGCCCGCACCATGAAGCACACCATCGGTGATCTTACCGATCGCGAAACCGGCATCAAGTCGGCTACGTTTGCCGGCATGGTGTCCGAGATGAATATCCGCCGCACCAAGCGCGGCAACCTCATGGCCAACTTCATCTTGGAAGACACCTCGGGCCATATAGAGTGCGTGTGCTTCGACTACGAGAAGAACCGTGACGCCATCCAGGAAGACGCCATCATCACCTGCAAGGGCAAGTTCGAGGTGAGCGACCGTGGCAAGCAGATCTTGGTGTACGAGGCAAAGCCGCTGGTGCTTACCGAGGAAGAGGCGAACACCGCCCCCTTGCAGCTTGAGCTGGCGCTTACCACGCGCGAGCTGAACGCTCTGGTGTCCGACAGGCTGATGCGCATCCTGCAGCAGTACCCGGGCAGGGATCCGGTGGTCCTGAACTTGAGCCAGGCAGACGGGCATCGCATGCGCGCCGAGCTGCCGCTTACGGTAGATGCGGGCAATTCCAGCCTGCGCTCGCGCCTGTACGACCTGTTCGGCCGCACGCTGTGGAAGGCCTCGTAGTGGGACAGACGGTGAACCTTGCCGCAGAGGTGGCATACAACGGCGCGCCCTTCGCGGGTTTCGCGCGCCAACCTGGCCAGCTTACGGTGCAGGGCAGCATCGAGGAAGCGCTGGAGTTGTTGTTCCGTCGCCCGGTGGAAACCGTATGCGCCGGGCGCACCGATTCGGGCGTGCATGCCCGCGGGCAGGTGGTCAACTTCCAAGTGGGCGAAGACGAGCTGCGTGGTCGCAGCCTGTTCAAGCTCGTGCGCTCGCTGAACGCCCTTACCCACGAAGACATCTCGGTGAAGAGCCTGGAGGAAAAGCCTGCCGATTTCTCGGCGCGGTTTTCCGCCACTCTGCGCGAGTACCGCTACTTTATCTGCACCGATGCGTACGCTCCGCTGTTGATGCGCAACTTCAGTTGGCACATTCCCAAGCAGCTGGACATCGATGCCATGCGCCAAGCCGCTGCGTACCTCATCGGCGAGCACGACTTCAAGAGCTTCTGCATGGCGGTTTCGGCCGAGGGCAAATCAACCATGCGCAACGTGTTCAGCATCCAGGTGGAACGCGAGGAGCTGTGGGGCGAATCGCTGGTAGTCGTCACTGTGAAGGGCAACGCCTTTTTGCATTCCATGGTGCGCACCATCGTGGGAACGCTGGTTGCTGTGGGGCTTGGGCGCCGCAAGCCCGAGTGGGTGCAGGACGTGCTCCAGGCGCGCAACCGTTCGGCGGCGGGCGAGAACGCCCCGGCCTGCGGCCTGGTGTTTTGGCGCGTCAGCTACGAGGGGACGCGCGTGCACACCCCGCAGCTTCCGTAGCTTCGCCCGGATCTGCGGCCGGGTGCAGGGCCGCTCCGATGCCGCCCCGCGGCGTGCCCTGCGGCGTTCGCGGCTCGGAGCCGACCTGTTCGGTCGTAGCGCGATAACGCCCCTTCGCGGAGCGATTGGGCGGCCTGCCGTTGCCCTGCGCTAGAATATCCCCTTGGATTTCACGTCCCGTTCAGCGGGGCAAAGGGAGGATATATGGCTACATCTACTAAATCGGCGCAGCTCGAGGGCCGCGCTTCCTGGTCGGGCAAGCTGGCATTCGTGCTCTCCGCCGCTGCATCGGCGGTCGGCTTGGGCGCAATGTGGCGCTTCCCGTACTTGGCGGCGAAGTACGGCGGCGGAATGTTCCTGCTGGTGTACCTGGTGTTCGTATTCACCATCGGCATCTCGCTGCTGCTGTTGGAAAACGCCCTTGGCCGTAAAACCGGCCAGAGCGCCATCGGCGCCTTCAAGGCCTTCGGCAAGAAGTACTCGTTCATCGGCATCATTATGTCGGCGGTGCCGTTCATCATCGTTCCGTATTACTGCGTTATCGGCGGGTGGGTTACGAAGTACCTGGCTGCTTACGGCGCAGGCGGCGCTTCCGAGCTTACCGACGGCGGCACGTATTTCACCGAGTTCATCTCGGCTGGGCCCGAGAGCATTCTCTTCATGCTCATCTTCATGCTCATCACGTATTTCATCGTGGGCATGGGCGTGAACAAGGGCCTGGAGAAGGCGAATCTCATCATGATGCCGGCACTTATCATCGTGGCGGCCGTCATCGCCATCTATGCCCTTACCTTGCCGGGCGCGCTGGACGGCGTTGCCTTCTATCTGCTCCCCGACTTCAGCAAGTTCAGCCCGGAGTTGGTTATCGCCGCATTGGGCCAGACCTTCTTCACGTTGTCGCTGGCCATGAGCATCATGGTTACTTACGGCTCGTACCTGGA
Organism: Bacteroidaceae bacterium; assembly: GCA_963626845.1. Lineage (GTDB taxonomy): Bacteria > Actinomycetota > Coriobacteriia > Coriobacteriales > Eggerthellaceae > Anaerotardibacter. The sequence goes on from CAVFYB010000040.1 coordinate 12,496, forward strand.
CAAGGCCACCAACCTCACTTCTAGCGTTGGGCAGATCGCCGGCTCCACCTTCGGCGTTTCCCTGCTGGCCGGCTTCATGATCATCCCTGCTACGTTCGTGGCCATGGGTTCGGGCGAGGCGGTTGCGGAAAACTCCGGCCCCTCGCTGATGTTTATCGTTTTGCCCCAAGTATTCGAGGGCATGGGCGGCCTGGCGGGTGCCGTGGGCACGGGCTTCTTCATCCTGGTGCTGTTCGCCGCGCTTACCAGCGCGCTTTCCCTGGTGGAAACCTGCGTGTCCATCGTGCAGGACGCCGTCCACTGCAAGCGCAGGGTCGCGCTCGGCGTGGTTGCCGCCTGGGTAACCCTGATGGGCGTCGTGGTGTGCTTGGGCTACAGCTCGCTTTCGTTCATCGAGCCCATGGGCGAGGGAACCACCATCCTCGACTTCCTCGACTTCCTCTCCAACTCGGTGATGATGCCCATCGTTGCCCTGCTCACCTGCATCTTCGTCGGCTGGATCATTGGGCCGAAGGAAATCGAGGATGAGGTTATGCTCTCCTCCCGCTTCAAGCTGCGCAAGGTGTGGGCATTCGGCATCAAGTACATCTGCCCGGTGCTGCTCATCGTCATCCTGGTTGCCTATGTGGCGGCCAGCCTGGGCTTCTTCAAGATGTAGCGTTTCGGCCGGCGTGCTCGGCGCTGGGCGAAGGCCCTTCGGCAACGTTGCGCCTCTGCAAGGGCGCCTCTCCTGCGGCTGGCCGGCTGCGGGAGGGGCGCCCTTCTTCTGCCGCCGGGGAAATGAAGAACCTGCTTCGGCGGCGGGGCAAGGGGTGCGGTGTTGTATGATGAAGGGCACGAGTTTTCGATATTGATTAGGAGCAAACGTGTCTCTTTCCATCGGCATCGTGGGCCTGCCCAACGTCGGCAAGTCCTCCCTGTTCACCGCGCTTACGAAGAAGAGCGGCTTTGCGGCGAACTATCCCTTCGCCACCATCGAGCCCAACGTGGGCCTGGTGCCTGTTCCCGATAAGCGACTGGACGGCCTGGCAGCGATAGACCATCCCGCCAAGATCATCCCCGCAACGGTGGAATTCGTGGACATCGCAGGCCTGGTTGCCGGCGCCTCGCAGGGCGAGGGCCTGGGCAACAAGTTCCTTGCCAACATCCGCGAAACCGATGCCATCTGCGAAGTGGTGCGCTTCTTCAGCGATCCGAACGTTGAGCATGTCTCCAAGAAGGTAGACCCGCAGAGTGACGTGGAAACCATCAAGACCGAGCTCATCCTGGCCGACATCGCCACGATAGAGAAGGCGCTGCCCCGCCTGGAAAAGGAAGGCAAGCGCTACAAGGAAAAGGCCATCAACTTCGAAACCGCTAAGAAGGTGCTCGAGGGACTGAACGACGGCAAGCGCGCGCTGCAGTTGGGCCTTTCCGAGGAAGAGCAGGACGCTATTCGCGAGCTGTGCCTGCTTACCATGAAGCCGATGCTCTATATCGCCAACGTCGATGAAGACAAGGTGGCGGCCGACCTGCCGGAAATCGACGGCCAGCATCCGGTACCCATCAGCGCCAAGATCGAGGCTGACTTGGCCGAGCTCGACCCCGAAGAGGCCGCTGTCTTCATGGAAGAGCTGGGGCTTGACGAAAGCGGTCTTTCCCGCTTAATCCGCGAAGCGTACAAGCTGCTAGGGCTGCAGAGCTACTTCACCAGCGGCGAAACCGAGACGCGCGCGTGGACCATCCCCGTCGGAGCCAAGGCCCCGCAGGCCGCTGGCGTCATCCACACCGACTTCGAGCGCGGCTTCATCAAGGCTGAAACCGCGTCGTACGACGACTACGTTGCCCTGGGCGGCGAAAAGGGCTGCCGCGATGCCGGCAAGCTGCGCCAAGAAGGCAAGGACTATGTGGTGCAGGACGGCGATGTCATGCACTTCAAGTTCAACGTGTAAACCGCATTCCCATTTTCCGAATACGAAGGAGCAGTTAGATGGCTGAAAAGGTCGCAGTGCTCATACCCTGCTACAACGAGGCGGTCACCATCG